>CAMWQJ010000001.1 GCA_947176415.1 uncultured Ruminococcus sp.
ATATAGACGTTATTACATATATTTGTAAAAATGACTGATTTTTTATTTTATCTGTGCTTTTGTATGTGTAAAAAGCCGAAAAATTAAAACAACAGCGGACAGGATAATTGTCATGTATGTGAATATTAATAAATAATAATATATCTTTTAGCAATAATTGCACAATCTTGAAAAAATCTATTGAAAAAAATTTCCTGTGATGTTATAATTAAAGTATATGTATAAAGGAGGATTTTTTATGGATTGCCCTGTTTGCAGAACAAATAACGCTTCCGGAATAAAGTACTGCGTGAGATGTGGCAGGGAACTTGAAAATTCACGGGAAGTGAATTATAACAATAATATGATTTCAGCGGATTTTTTTTCAGATGCTGATGAAATTGATTTAAATAAAACTGAAGATACTACCGTTGCGGATATTTTTATGGAAGAATTTTCAGAAGAAAACGGGCTTGATTTTGATATGGGAAGTTTTTCCGCTGGCAACGGTAATAAAAAAGATACGGCTGATTTTTTGGAAGAGGACAAAACCATAAACAGCACGCTTGAATATGAAAGCGACGACAATAAAGGCAATAATGTCAGCAGAAGCGAACAGATTGTTTCACAGCCGTATGCAAACGCAAGCCCTTATGTAAGTCAGATATACGGAAGCAGAGTTTACAGCAGTCAGTCAGTAAATTCATTGCCATCGCCACAGATTATCGGATATTATCCCGACGGTACGGCAATATACGGACTTCCTCCTGTATTTTCACAGCCGATTTCACAACCCGTTTCGCAACCAGTTTCACAGCCTTTGAAATCTGTGCAGACCGTTCAGACAGATATCGGAAGTCGGGAAAATGAAAAATTCAGGCAGTTCATTGATGACGGAAAAGCAAAGGAAAATTTGGAAAAACAGGCAGATGATTTTTTCAGCACTTCCGCCGACAAGAAAGATGCTTTAACCGCACGGCTTGATGTCATAGATGCAAAAAAACGTGAGGCACAGAAGAAAAAGAAAGACTATATGTCCGACGCTCCGTCCGTTGAATCAAGAAATATTGTGCCGAATAATGCAAGCAAATTCAATAAGATGTATATGAGAGGAACGGCAACCGTAGACGCTTCCAATCTGGAGGAAAAGAAGTATGGCGGAAACAACGATATAATGAGTACGACCAGGAACGTCAACGCCAACAGGCTTAACGCAAAAATGAAGTTCAGAAGTCGTATCAGAATGAATGATGCCGAAAATTCGCAGACTGATACTTTCAATACACAGGAAAAGAAAAAGAAAAGAAAATATCTCATGGCAGAGACTGAACACGCTGTTGAGGCTATGCCGAAAAAGAAAAAATATGTTGACGAGCTTGATAAAATTGAACTACCCGAATATATGAAAATGCGGAAAAAAGTCAAAAAAGACAAGCCGGAAATCCCTGAACTATAAAAACAAAAGCGGGCATTTTTCAGATGTCCGCTTTTTTTAAAGTATGCGTGTAATGGTTGGGGACTCACTGCTTTTCAGCATTTCAAGCATATGCTGAAACTCCATAAGCCGAGAATGTACTTCGTCACTGCCGTTCTCTATGAGGTAGGGGATTCCCGAACTTATACAGTCAATTTCCGTAAGCTCGTTGTTTTTCAGCATGACAGCAGCCTTTTTTCTGAAACTTTTCCAATGACTGTTGAGGTTATCGGAGGCGGAAAGTGCCTTTTCGGTTTCGGAATTGTTGAGAAGTGTAAAAACTGTTGAAATCTCGTCAAGCATATCATCGCATTTATTGTTAATCCATATTCCGAAAAAAATACTCAGTCCGATAAGAAGTGCGAGGATTCCAATGCTTATTTTTATTCTTGTCATTTTATGAGTTCTCCTTTTTCGACGATATACGGGGCATTTCCTGACTTGTCCACTATAAAGAAATGCCCTTTTGTATCGACAGTTATTATAAAAACATCGTTTAATTTCAAATTTATTTCCCTGAGGATTTTTTCAACCGTGCCGTCCGCAACGCCCATTGACCTAAGGGAATTTGGAAGGATTTTTCCGTCCGATACTATAACTTGCGGTGGGTCGGCGTTTTTTACTTTAATCTGAAAATCTTCACGGTCTGGCATATCGGCTGTCTGTTTTTTCATTACGGAAACGTTTCCTGTCGTTTCGACGATTGCAAACTGTACATCTTCAATATTGAAAACATCTTTTTCACGCAGTGACATCATGAGGTCGTCCACGGAAAAACGCAGTTCACGGAGTGTATCAGGGTCTGTCTTGCCGTTTTTTATAATTATTTTAGGACTTCCCGAAATCATTTTCCTGAATTTCGGAAAAACAAGGTTAAGCCACGAGACAATTACTTCAAAGCAGACGAGTGCGAGGATTGGCGTTATTCCGAGCGAAAGTGGTATGTCGGTGTCTTCGAGTGGCAGAGTAGCTATGTTTGAGATTAAAATTGTTATAACGAGTTCGGAGGGCTGTAGTTCGCCGAGCTGACGTTTTCCCATAAGCCTTACCGAAAAAATCACAAGAATGTAGAGAATCAGCGACCTTAAAAGTACGATACTCAAATTTAAAACATCTCCTTTTCCTGTTGCTTATTGATTTATTATTTACGGAAATTAAATAAGTATACAAAAAAACCCCGCATAAAATGCAGGGTTTTTCTGAAAAAAGAGAGATATTTTCAGTGAGTATCTGAAAAAACGTCGTCAAATTGCAGAAACAACGGCTTTTCAGGTACTCGCTGTACCCGATTTATCAGAATTTTTTATTATATTCGTTATATGCTTTTACTATAATTTCCGCACAGAGTTCATCACCGAGTTCCGAACTGTTAAGACAGAGAGAATACTGGTCTTTGTCGTGCCATAGCTTGCCCGTATTTACATTATAGAAAGTTTCACGTCTTTTGTCGGCTTTTTTCATTATGGACTCCGCCTTATTCTGCGGAATGCCGTATTCCTTTACAGCCCTTTCGATTCTGTTTTCAACAGGTGCATATATAAACACACTGAAACAGCCTCTGTCCTCAAGAACGTAACTTCCACAGCGACCGACAAGCACAAACCTGTCCTCTATATCGGCTATTTCGTTTATTATACGGCTTTCCATAAGAAAAACCTTGTCCGACAGCGGAAGATTATCCTCAATTGAGCGTGACGGATTGGCAGACATAAGGAGCGAATACAGAAAACTCGTCGGAACGTTTTCCTCTGCCGTTTCAAGACTTTCAGGTGCTAATCCGCACTTCTCGGCAGTCATTTCAAGAATCTGCCTGTTATAGCATTTTATTCCGAGTTTTTCAGCAGTAAGTTTTCCGATAATACTTCCACCGCTTCCATACTGGCGTTCAATTGTAATAATTTTCTTATTCATCGGAAAAATACCCCCTGAAACAGTTTTTATCATAATTATATTATACCATATTCTGCATATAATTCAAGTATAAACTGAAAAAAAATTGTGGAATTTATTATTTTCTATGTTTTAGACAATCAGAATCGCTGTTCATTGTGCAATCTGACTATTATTCCTCGTCATGCCTTATAATTTCAAGTATGACTTTTTCAACGGTCTGCTCGTTGACCTTTGATGCGGTGAGACGGAAAATACCCGTCTCGGCTGTCTCGTTGCTTTCGGGGATATGCTCCATTACTTCTGTAATCCAACCGCCGACCGTATTATATTCAGTCTGCACAATATCGCCGTCAAGTCCGAGATATTCGAGCATATCGCCTATGCCCATATCGCCTGCAATTTCAAATTTATCGGCGGAAATTTTAACAATGCGTGTTACAATTTCGTCGTCCTCGTCATAAATTTCCCCGACGAGTTCTTCAATAATATCCTCAAGAGTAACTATTCCCTTTGTACCGCCGTACTGGTCGACAACAACGGCGAGATGCACTTTTGAACGTTGCATATCACGCATTGCCTCGCTTATCAGCTTACTGTCGGCTATGTGCGGGACTTCCTGAATAATCGTGGATATATCTTTTCCTCCCTCGGTAATCATCTTGAAAAAAGCCTTGTTGGTGATTATTCCGACGATATTGTCAAGACTTTTTTCATAGACGGGCATTCTCGAGTACATCTCCGACGTGAAAATTTTAATTATTTCGTCGGTTTCCGTTCCTGCCTCAACGCCGACTACTTTAACTCTCGGTATTAAAATTTCATCAACTGTTATCTCGTCAAATTCCAATGCACTCTTTACAAGTTCGCTCTCCTGTTCCTCAATAACTCCCTGTTCTTCTATTTCGTCAATCATATATTTCAACTCGTCCTCCGTAACGCTCGGTGATTCTTCGCCCGTTGCGAGAAGTGAAGATATTTTGTTGAGAATCCATACGGCTGGCTTCAGAACAGTTACGAGTGCGGAAAGGGGAGTTGCAAAAAGAAGTGCGAGTTTTTCGGCATTTCTCTTTGCGTATGATTTTGGCATGACTTCGCAGAAAATCAGTACGAGAACTGTTATAACGGCGGTTGAGATTCCTGCACCGTTTTTCCCGAAAACGCTTACAAAAAGCAGTGTACTTACTGAAGACGTGGCGATATTTACAATATTGTTTCCGATAAGTACAGCCGTCAGCACTTCGTCAAATCTGTTTGCAAGACGGAGGGCGGTTGTGGCTTTTTTATTTCCCTGTGCCTCATAGTTTTTCAGACGGAGTTTGTTTACGCTTGAATAGGCTGTTTCGGTACTTGAAAAAAGGGCAGAAAAAATCATCATGCCTATAATGAGTACGATTTTGAAAATATCAGAATTATCCATAAATTTCCTTTCTGTTGTTGATTTACTAATATATTCTATCACATTATCATGGATATTGCAAGCGGATATTTAAAAAATAAAACTCACATAAGAGCAATACTCATATAGAAGTAATGCCCAAAAACAGTTGAAAAACTCTTTTGGGCTTTTTTATTATTTGTTTATTCGCATAAATTAGAAATTTTCAATTTAAAGCTATCATTTATTTTGAGCTTCTATTTTTGCAATTTCGTGTAATATATCTGAGAATTCCTCTGATTTTGATTCTAACAAACCATGCGTAGTATCTTTCATGATATATAATTTTTTACGAGGAGCGTTTAAAGATTCAAAATAATCCTGAGCAATCAAATAATTTGTCTGATAATCTTTATCTCCGTTTATATTATAAAATGGCACTTGATAGTCGGTTTTATCAAGCAATGAGAATTTACCAAACTCATCTGAATTTAAGAAATTTTCATACATGCTGAAATCTGCATTGATAAACTTATAAAAATCCTCAAGTGAATAGTATGGGTTAAATATTTGTGTGGATATCAAATTATAATCTGTTCCATCAGCAAATATATCATATCTGTATTTTTCCATAAGGGCATTTCTCGCTGCATAATATTCTGTTGAAAAATCACCAATAGTTAATTTTTCAATAAGCTGCTTGCTTTCTTCATCATTTTCTGCCCATTTTACTGCCTCTTCTTTAAAAGCAATTTCGTTCTGATAGAAGTCAACAAGCTGTCCTGTACCGATATAACATTCGTAATACTCGGGATACTGGAAAGCAAGATTGCTCCCCAGATATGTTCCCCATGAATGACCGAGCAGCGTTATCTTATTCTTGCCGAAATGGTCTAACAGATATTTTGTCATTTCTATGCTATCACTCATAATCAAGTCATATGTCAGCACAGTATCATTCTGGTCGGGAGAATAACTTTTTCCGCAATTTCTCTGGTCCCATGTAACAACAGTGTACACATCAGACCACTTTCTTGTAAAAGCATAATCATAGAGACTTGTAGATGAACCCGGTCCACCATGCAAATATAATAAAACGGGATTATCCTTATTCTGTCCATAAATACTTATCCATTGTTTTGTACCATTTATATCTACATACATTTGCTCATTTATACCGCATTCGGGTGTTTTGTTATTGATTTTCTTTCCGATAAATCGAACAAGCAAAAAAATTGCGATGAAAGTAGCAAGTACAATGAGTATCCATTTCATTATTTTCAATATAATTTTTAATGCTTTTTTCATATCTGCTCCTATAAATTTTGATTTATCTTAGTAACTATTATATCTCAAAGCAACCATAGTATTTCTGACTATAAAATCAGAAACACTATGGCGTTAAACTTCCATATGAGTATCGCTTTTAACCGTGTCGTTTCTGCTTTATGACCTCGGTACTCTTGAAATGATTTTTCCGGCAAAATCATTGAAATTCTGCGTTTGTAGAATAACACGCCCCGGACCTGTCAGCTTTGTAAGAAAAAGTCCCTCACCGCCGAAAAAGATATTTCCCAGACCCTTTACCGTCTCTATCTCATAGCGGACGCTTGAATCAAATGCAACTACATTTCCCGTATCGACTTTGAGGACTTCGCCCTGTGCAAGATTACGCATAACCATGTCGCCGTCAACTTCGAGAAAAACTGTACCCTTGCCGAAAATACGTTGCAGAATAAATCCCTCACCGCCGAAAAATCCGGCAGAGAATTTTTTTGTAAATGCTACCTGCAAGTCAACGGACTGCTCAGCACAGAGAAAAGAACCTTTTTGACAGATTATGTCCGTCATTGATACATCAACAGGCACGACAGTTCCGGGAACTGTAGAACCGAATGCGACCTTTGCACCGTTCACCTGTGCGGTATAATTAGCCATGAAAATTGATTCGCCTGTAAACATTCTGCCGAGACTTCTTGCAAGTCCGCCACGGGCATTTGTTGACATGGTTATTCCCTCCGTCTGCCAAATCATTCCGCCGGACTGTGTGAACATTGATTCACCTGCCATGAGTTCGCATTCAACTGCGGGGACTGTCTGACCTATAATTTCATATCTCATAAAAAACTCCTTAGTAAAAATTTTATATTTTACAATATAAATATTTATTAAAAAATATTTAATAAAAAACTGCACCCGAAAAAGAGTGCAGTCCTGTTTTTTAAAATAAGTAATAACTAAATTACTTGATTTCGATAGAAGCACCAGCAGCTTCGAATTTTTCCTTGATTTCGTTAGCTTCTGCTTCTGAAACGCCTTCCTTGATAGCCTTGGGAGCAGACTCAACAACAGCCTTAGCTTCCTTAAGACCGAGACCGAGAACTTCCTTAGCAACCTTGATAACTGCCATCTTAGCATCACCAAATGATGTAAGAACAACGTCAAATTCTGTCTTTGCAGCAGCAGCGTTTCCGTTGTCAGTAGCAGGAACAGCATTAATCATTGCTGTTACGCCGAATTCCTCCTGAATAGCGTCAACGAGTTCTGCGAGTTCGAGAACGGAAAGAGTCTTGATATCTTCAACAAATTTAGTAATCTTCTCTGAAGCCATGATAATAATCTCCTTTATAATAATTTTTTAATCAAGCCGTCATGCGACTTTTAACAAATTTGCAGTGAACGAAACAGCAATAATTATGCTGCTTCTTCTTCTGACTTCTTTTCTTTGAGAGCATCGAGAACAGCAGCGAGTTTCTGCATAGGTCCCTGAAGAGAACCGACGAGCTGTGCAAGAAGAACGTCCTTTGACGGAATCTTTGAAAGAGCAACAACGCCCTGCTGGTCGTAAATTTCACCCTCAACATAGCCTGCCTTGAGGTTGAATCTTTCTTCGCCTGCCTTTTCAGCGAACTTTCCGAGAATCCTTGCTGGAGCAGTCTGGTCGTCATTTGAGAGGGCAATAGCTGTTGTGCCATTGAGTGCCTCTTCAAATCCTTCTATACCGCAGTTCCTGAAAGCACGGAGAAGCAGAGTATTCTTTTCAACAAAGTAGTTTACATTAGCCTCACGGAGTTCTCTTCTGAGCTTTGTATCTTCCTCAACAGTGATACCCTTGTAATCAACAAGAACGCCCGAAATAGAGTTGTTAATAAGGTCTGTGAGCTTTTCAACCTTTGCTTTTTTTGCTTCGAGTACAGAATTGCTTGGCATTTTTATATTCACCTCCGAATAAAATATAAATCGTATTCAGCGGATAAAATAAAGTCCCTGACCGACAGCGGACAAGGACATGAAAAATCTTTATCAGATATAATCATTCCTCGGCGGGACTTATGGCGTATATGCCTGCCTGCTGTCTTAAGAATACGATACTGTATAAATTACAGCCTACACATTATATCACAAAAAAACACGCTTGTCAAGGGTTTTCCGGAATTTTTTTATTTTAATCAAAAAAACCTCCGTATAACACCGGAGGTTTATATTTATAAATTTATTTATTATCTGCCATGCCGTTCATATACTCATCAAGCGTCTTGACAGGGCTGTCTGTTGTTGTTGAAGTATAGGAATAGTAGCTTAAAATAATTGAAGCGTCAACAACATCTATCAGACCGTCCTCGTTTACGTCGCCTTTTTTGATTGTGGGCTGTACAGGTATGTCGGGAATAGGGTCGCCGATACGTACAAACACACAGCCGTATTTATCAGAATACTTTTCCGCATAAGCCTGTGCGGTGGAGTTTTCGTAGCCGTTTATTACAAGACCGTTAAGTGTGTTCGGGTGGTCGAAAATCTCGCAGTCCGGATTCATGATAGTAACAACCTGAATTGAGGAACTGTCATAGAAAGCGTTATTTCCGATATAGTTCACGGATGCAGGAAGAGTAACCGAAGTTATTCCGTTACACTGATAAAAAGCATACTCGCCGACAGTTTCAACGCTGTCAGGAATAGTAACGGAAGTGATTTTTGTTGTATTTGAAAAACTTGAACCGCCTATTTTTTTAACGCCGTCGGGAATAACCACGCTACCTTTGCACTCGAATGCGTCGATAAGCACGTTATTTACAATAACAATGGGGTTTTCCGCCCTTTTTTCCGTAAGCCACTGTGTATCATCAAATGCGAGCATTCCGAAGTCCGTGAGATTTTCGGGGAATGTAATATCTGTAAGTTTTTTACAGCCTGAAAAAGCCGAACTTTCAACAGCAGTCAGACTGTCTGGAAATGTCAGCGAAGTGAGTGAACCGCAGTTCTCAAAAGCCCCCATGCCGATAGTTGTAAGATTGTTGCTGAACGTGACAGCCTCAAGGGAAGTACAGCCTGCAAAAGTATATTTTTCCACAGCTGTTACACTGTCGGGAATTATTACAGACGAAAGAGAAGTACAGTTTTCAAAAGCCTGACGGCTGATAGTCTTTACGCTGTCGGGAATTGTCACGCTTCTGAGATTTGTACGCTCTCTGAAAGAATATTCCGCAATCTCCGTAACGGGCAGACTGTCTATTTCTGAGGGGATAACAACGTCTGTAACGTCTCTGTCACACGCTGTTATGCAAATCTCGTTATTCTGCACTTTGTAGCTGAAACATTCATATGTATCCGCACTTGCCGTTACGGGCGATGTTACAGAGAAATTACTTCTTCCGACAGCAATACCGCCTGAAAATACAAGAGTCAGTGCAAGTACACCCGCAACAATTTTTATATGTTTTTTCATAGAAAATCACCTCTTGATTAAATTGGAGAATCAGTTATACAATCCTCACAATTATTATATCATAGAAAAACACGCTTGTCAAGTTTTTTTAAACTTTTTATTTTTCAATGAGTTTCTGTCTCATCAGGCAGAGGTCAAAAGAATCTAATATGCCGTCGGCATATAAATCAGCTTGTTTCCAGTCTGGAATTTCCGTATCAAACACACCTAAAAGATATTTCTGAAGCCATATAATATCAGCCACATTAAATTTTCCGTCGCCGTTTATATCGCCTGTTTTGCCGAGAGATTTAAATTTATAACCGTATTTTTCGGCGTATGCCTGTGCGGTTGAGTTTTCATATCCACATATTGTGCCATTGAAGTAATGTACCTCATTTTCCTTTATATTACTTGTAATTTTATCATCATCAAATTCACATTTAGAATTTAAAAAAGTTATTTCAGTTAAATTTTCACAGTTATGAAATGCATAATATCCAATGTTTGTAACACTGTCAGGGATTATTACTGATGTTAACTTCTTACAACCTTCAAATGCACAACTGCCAATGCTTGTAACACTGTCAGGGATTATTATTTCTGTTAAACTTGAACAGCCCACAAATGCTTCAACACCAATGCTTGTAACACTATCAGGGATTGTTATTGGTGTTAAATTCATACAGCCTGCAAATATACCTTCGCTAATGGTTGTAATATTGTCAGGGATTGTTATTTCTGTTAAAAGGTTACAACTAGAAAATGCCCTATCGCCAATGCTTGTAACGCTGTCAGGTATTGTTACTGATGTCAAATTTTTACAATAATAAAATGCATTACCACCAATGCTTGTCACGCTGTCAGGAATTGTTACCGATGTTAAATTTTTACACTCAAAAAATGCACTATCTCCAATACTTGTCACGCTGTCAGGAATTGTCACCGATGTTAAAATACTGGATTCAGAAAAAACAGTATCGCCAAATGCACTGTTTCCAATGGTTTTAACACCGTCAGGAATAACCACATCACCAGTGCATTTCGTACCATCAATTACAATATTACTTACAATAACAAGCGGATTTTCTTCCCGTTTTTCTCTGAGCCATTCTGTATCACGAAATGCATCACTACCAATACTTGTAACACTGTCAGGTATTATTATTTCTGTTAAACGTGTACAGCTATAAAATGCCCACTTGCCAATGCTTGTCACGCTGTCAGGGATTGTTACCGATGTTAAATGATTACAAAGATTAAATGCACTATCGCCAATGCTTGTAACGCTGTCAGGTATTGTTACTGATGTTAAACTAATACAGCTATAAAATGCATGAACACCAATGCTTGTAACACTGTCAGGAATAACCACATCACCACTGCATTTTTCACCGTCAATCACAATGTTATTTACAATAACAAGTGGATTTTCTTTCTGTTTTTCTTTAAACCATGGTGTATCAGAAAATGCATGAACACCAATGCTTGTAACACTGTCGGGGATTGTTATTTCTGTTAAATTACTGCAATCATAAAATGCCAACTTGCCAATACTTGTAACGCTGTCAGGGATTGTTACTGATGTTAAACTATTACAATTCTCAAATGCCCAATCGCCAATGCTTATCACGCTGTCAGGGATTGTTACCGATGTTAAAGTATAACATTTATAAAATGCACTATTGCCAATGCTTGTCACGCTGTCAGGGATTATTACTGATGTTAAGTTAATACAATTATAAAATGCTCTATAGCCAATACTTGTTACTCCTGCTTCAATAACAATTTTTTTAATTGCCTCTTTTGCAGAAGACCAAGGAACATCATCAGTATCATTAAAAGCTGTCATATCACCTGTACCGCTGATTATAAGTGTTCCCTCATCATCAAGCACCCATGTCAGATTTTCTCCGCAAGTTCCTGATTTTATTGTTTCTGCACTTGCCGTCATGGATATGGCAGGAGCAATACTTTCAGGAATAAGTGATACACTTCCCATAAGGCACACTGCCATAATGCCTGCTATTATTCTGTTGTGTTTTTTCATAAAAAACCCCTCCGATAAAATTATTATATAATCATTATATCACAGACGGAATTATATGTCAATAACCTGAAAAAAATATATACTGGTATGTTAAAAAAATATCACTTCTGACTATTGACAGCTTGACAGAAATTGTATATAATAGTATTAGAGGGACGATTGATTTTTTCAGACGTTTCACATATACACGGCACGGAAAAGCCTGTGTGTTATTAAAAAATTTGATTTTTCAGGAGGTATAATGCAATGTCACTGACAAACAATCAGAATGTTCTCAAGTGGGTTGACGAGATGGTTTCTCTCTGTAAGCCTGAAAATGTTGTGTGGATTGACGGTTCTAAGGAACAGCTTGACGCACTCAGAAAGGAAGCTATCGAGACGGGAGAAATGATTGAACTCAATCAGGAAAAGCTCCCCGGCTGTCTCTATCACAGAACAAATCCCAACGACGTAGCACGTGTTGAGGACAGGACTTTTATCTGTACAAGAAAGAAAGAGGACGCAGGTCCGACAAATAACTGGTGCGACCCTCAGGAAATGTATGCAAAGCTCTCAAAGCTCTATGACGGAGTTATGAAGGGCAGAACAATGTATGTTATTCCTTATTCAATGGGTCCTATCGGCTCACCGCTCGCAAAGGTAGGCGTTGAGGTTACTGACTCTATCTATGTTGTACTCAATATGCAGATTATGACAAGAATGGGTGCGGACGCATTCAAGAATCTCGGCGACGTTTCCAATGACTTTGTAAGAGGTCTTCACTCAAAGGCTGACGTTAATCCCGAAGAGAGATATATTGTACAGTTCCCTGAGGACAATACAATCTGGTCTATCAACTCCGCATACGGCGGAAACGTTCTCCTCGGCAAAAAGTGCTTTGCTCTCCGTATAGCATCATTCCAGGGCAAAAATGAAGGCTGGATGGCTGAACATATGCTTATTCTCGGCGTTAAAAAACCCGACGGAGAAATCAAGTATATCACAGCGGCATTCCCGTCTGCTTGCGGTAAGACAAATCTTGCTATGCTTATTCCGCCTGAGGGATATAAAAAGGACGGATACGAAGTATTTACAGTCGGCGACGATATAGCTTGGATGAAACCTGGCGAGGACGGAAGACTTTACGCTATCAATCCCGAAAATGGTTTCTTCGGCGTTGCTCCGGGAACTAACGAGAAGTCCAATCCGAATGCTCTCCACTGCACAATGAAAGATACTATCTTCACAAATGTTGCTATCAATAACGACGATATGACTGTATGGTGGGAAAAGCTCGACAAGAATCCGCCTGTAAACGCTACAGAGTGGAAAGGTGCTGTGGTAAACGGCGTTGAGTACACAGCAGAGGGAAATACTCTTGCACACCCCAACTCACGTTTTACTGCTCCTGCTGTAAACTGCCCGTGCATTTCTTCTGAGTTCAACAATCCGGCAGGCGTACCGATTTCTGCAATTATCTTCGGCGGAAGACGTGCTTCCACAACTCCGCTCGTTTATCAGTCATTTGACTGGACACACGGTACTTATATGGGTTCGGCTGTTTCTTCTGAAACAACTGCTGCCGCTACGGGTGCAGTAGGCGTACTCCGTCACGACCCGATGGCTATGAAGCCATTTATCGGCTACAATGTCGGCGACTACTGGAATCACTGGCTTGAAATGGGCGAAAAGCTTGGCGACAAAGCTCCTAAGATTTTCAATGTAAACTGGTTTAAGCAGGACGAAAACGGTAACTTTATCTGGCCAGGATTCGGCGACAATATGCGTGTTCTCGACTGGATTATCAAGAGATGTGAGGGTACTGTTGACGCTGACGAAACAGCAATAGGTTATCTTCCAAAGAAGGGCGATATCAATGTTGAGGGTATCGAGGACGAAGTTACACCAGAAATCATGGATAAGCTCCTTGACGTTGACAAGGAACTCTGGACAAAGGAAATCGCTGAAATGCGTAGATATTACGATGACGATATCAAGGCTAAGGGCGGTAACGTTCCGCAGGCTCTTTATGACGAACTCGACAAGATTGAAGCAAGACTCAACAAGTAATTTAAATACAGCTTAAAATAAAAAAAGCCGTATGCAGTTGCAAAGCTGTGTACGGTTTTTTGTTGAATAAGTCAATAATTTACTGCAATTTTTGTGAGATTTTTTTTGATTTTCCTATTGACAAATCCGAAAAAAAAGTATATAATATCTTTATATAATATCAAATGCGTTGACGGGAAAAAAAGCCGTTTGAATTTTCACAGAGAACTGCCACAGCGGTGAAAGGCAGTAATATTTGTGCGGTCATAACTCCTCCCTGAGCAGTCGGCTGAAAGTCCATTGCGGTGATTAGGCTTGAACGGATTCTCCCGTTAAAGAGATATGTATTATTATTATGATACAGATGAGTGGGCGTATTTTTTTACGTCAATGAGAGTGGTAACACGGAAATTTTTTTCGTCTCTCCTGTGGACTTTTTCAGTCCGTGGGGGAGATTTTTATTTTAAAAGGAGGAATTTTTATGAAGAATTTTCAGAAGTACACAAGACAGTTTTTTGATGCACCGAAAACAAGCATGAAATGGACACAGAAGTCCTATATTGACAAAGCACCGATATGGTGCAGTGTCGACCTCAGAGACGGAAATCAGGCACTCATAACGCCTATGAATCTTTCCGAAAAGATAGAGTTTTTCAAGGAACTTGTCAGGATAGGTTTCAAGGAAATAGAAGTAGGATTCCCCGCAGCCTCGGAGACGGAATATGAGTTCTGCCGTACTTTGATTGAGGAAAATTTAATCCCCGACGACGTGACTATTCAGGTACTCACGCAGTCGAGAGAACACATAATAGAAAAAACTTTCGAGGCTCTCAGGGGCTGTAAAAATGCTGTTGTACACCTCTACAACTCAACTTCGCTGGCTCAGCGTGAACAGGTTTTCCGCAAAAATAAACAGGAAATTATTGACATAGCTGTCACGGGTGCAAAGCTCTGTAAAGAGTTCCGAGAAAAGTATGAAGGAAATTTTAGGTTTGAGTATTCCCCTGAGAGCTTTACGGGAACAGAGCCGGAGTTTGCACTTGAAATATGCAACGCTGTTATTGATGTATGGCAACCGACGGCAGACGACAAGGTTATAATAAATCTGCCCGTTACGGTACAGCTCTCTATGCCACACGTCTATGCAAATCAGATTGAGTATATGTGCGAAAATATAAACTGCCGTGAGAATGTAGTAATATCTCTCCACCCTCATAACGACCGAGGCTGTGCCGTTGCAGATACGGAAATGGGTCTGCTGGCAGGTGCTGACCGTGTGGAAGGCACGCTTTTCGGAAACGGCGAGAGGACGGGAAATGTTGACATTATAACACTCGCTATGAATATGTATTCACAGGGTGTAGACCCTGAACTTGATTTCAGCGATATTCCGAGGATTACAGAACTCTACACACGTATTACGAGAATGACGGTTAATGATCGTCAGCCATACAGCGGAAGTCTTGTTTTCGCAGCGTTCAGCGGTTCGCATCAGGACGCAATAGCAAAGGGCATGAAGTGGCGTGAAGAAAAGAATACAGAACACTGGACAGTGCCTTATCTGCCTATCGACCCGTCGGACGTGGGACGTGAATATTCCGCAGACGTTATCAGAATCAACAGCCAGTCGGGTAAGGGCGGTATCGGCTATATCCTCGAAACAAGATTCGGTTATAATCTGCCTAAAAAAATGCGTGAGAGCGTCGGCTATACGGTAAAGGGTGTTTCCGACCACAGCCACAAAGAACTTATGCCCGACGAGGTTTACTCTATTTTCAGGACGAACTATGTCGATATAACATCGCCTGTCAATGTGATTGAGGCACACTATATTCAGCGTAACGGCATTGAAGCAACTGTTACTTTTGAGTACGGCGGAGAGAAAGTTACTTCCACGGATTCCGGAAACGGACGGCTTGATGCGGTAAGCAATGCGATACGCTCTTATATCGGTGCGGACTATATGATAAACACCTATACCGAACACGCCCTCGAGGTCGGCTCGGCTTCAAAGGCAGTATCCTATGTTGAGATTACGGACAAAAACGGCAAAAACTACTGGGGTACGGGCATTGACAATGATATTGTAATGTCGTCGGTAAAGGCTCTTGCGAGTGCCATAAACAATATGCTGAAAGCGTGAAAAAAATGGCTGTAACCGTTAATATTTACTACACGGGAACAGACGGCGGTGCGGTTGGATTTGCAAGGGAAATGACAGAAAGCGGAATTGTTTCGGATATACGTGCGGAGAAAGGTAATATAAAATATGATTACTTTGTTTCTTTTGATAACCCCGAAACCGTTCTGCTTGTTGACAGGTGGGAAAGTCAAAAGGCTATTGACCGTCATCACGCTTCGCCTATGATGAAGAAAATAACAGAACTGAGGGAAAAATATAATCTTACGATGAAAGTTGAAAGATATATTGACGATGAAAACGGTATACCAGAAATCGACAGAAAATTTATAAGATAAAACAAAAAGGGCGGACTCCTGAAAAAAGTCCGTCCTTGTTTTATATATCAGTCCTGCGAGATTCTGGAGTTTTCCGAATATCTCTGAAGAATCATACTTGCATCTACGACAGTTGAATGTCCGTCGCCGTTAATATCGCCATATACCAAGAAATTCTGTATCTCTGCTTCCGAATATTTATCAGTACCGACAGTCGAGCAGTCAACATAATAAGAAAGAATAAGAGAAACGTCTACACAGTCAACCAGTCCGTCGTGGTTTATGTCGCCTTTTATCGTATCTGACGAGATGTCGGCAAGCTGTATGGCAAGCATATATGCGTCGTCATAGTTTACAATTCCGTCCTCGTTTATATCGCAGTGCGGAAACATTGCTTCGTATTCCTCGTCACTACATTCATCGTATAGGTCAAAAATAAGTTTAACGTCGAGATTGTCAACAACTCCGTCCTGATTTGCGTCACCTTTGAGAATGTCAGCATTTGTACACACAGGCACAGCCGATACGGCAAGAACGCAAGCCGAAAGCAGTGTTAAAAGTTTTGTTTTTTTCATAATAAAACCTCCTTAAGTATTAATCAGTCGAAAGCGTGTGAGGCAACCATAGACTGAATCTCAATAGCGTCACTTATTGTTACTCCGTCGCCGTCGCCGAAAACATCGGCATTTACGATACCCTGAATTGTCATCTGATACTTGTCGGGATTTGCGATAGACTGCATTATAAGTACAACGTCGTCTATACTTACCTTGTTGTTGCAGTCTGCGTCGCCTGAAAGCGTTACTTCGGGAAGAGTGTTTACAACGTCCGTTACATTCAAGCGCACTGGTCCTTCAGGACAAACAAGAGTTCGTCTAAAACCTGTATCTTCCTTTACTTTTATTGAAAGTTCAAGCGCATATTCATATTCTATCACCGGTGTAATATGAAACTGTCCATTATATTCTATATCATTATATCCTATACCATTTTCTGTGAAGTATTTCTTTAAAATTTCAGCTTCTTCTTCGGTGTCAAAGCGATATGAACCCAAGACAAATTCAAAAAATCTGCGACCCTCTAAGCCAAATTTGCTTTTGCCGTCTTCGGATATAAAGAATTTCAAATTAGGATTATCATAGTAATCGGTCATTTCCTGCCATGCAACATATTTTGTGTCGCCTACGTTAAACGAAGTAGTATATTGATTAATACCGTGAAGACCTGAACTTATTGCCCCCGATGTCATTGCAGTCATTGAAACCGCACACACAGCCACAGCCGAAATAGTGGCTAACATTTTCTTTAATGTTTTATTCATAAAAAACCTCCTTTTAATAAGTAAAAAACTGTGTTATCATGTAATTATATTATATCACTTCATGTAGGATTTGTCAATAGAATAAATACATTTTTTGAAAATTTTATTATTATATACAAAAAAGCACTATTAAATTATTTATAATTTTTTTATGGAAAATCTCTCTCCCTTATATAATACAAAAAAACTCACAATTTTCACGTTGCAGGTATGGACATAATCAACAAAATATGATATAATATCAGTGAAACTACATACTATAATGCCGTAAACGGCAGGAAAGGAAAACTTTTGTATGCTTCACGAAAAATCATGCGGAGCTATCGTGTACCGCAAATTTCACGGCAATACGGAAATTCTTCTTATCAAGCATATCAACAGCGGTCACTGGTCTTTTCCGAAAGGTCATGTTGAATGCGGAGAAACTGAAGTTGAGACGGCAAGGCGTGAGATAAAAGAAGAGACTTCTATTGATGTTATTATAGACCCTACATTCCGTGAAACCGTTACATATTCGCCGAAAAAGGACACCATGAAAGTTGTTGTATATTTTCTTGCAAGGGCGAAAAATGTTGATTTTATACCTCAGGAAAACGAGATTTCGGAAATACGCTGGGTTGATATATCATATGCTTCAAATATTCTTTCCTATGAAAATGACAGGACGATAGTAACGAGGGCAAAAAATGCAATAAAGGATATGCACTGAATAATTATCAGTTGAAAAAAGCGGGGAGGTAAAAATGTATAATAATAAAAATCTTTGTTTTGCCGATTTTGAATTTACCTGTGGCTATAAAATAAACAAACTCAAAAGTGAGATTCTTTCCGTCGGGATTGTCATATGTGACAGCAGATACATAATAAAGGAAAAATTCTACTGCACGTGCAGACCGCATCTTTTTCCGACGCTTACAAGACAGTGCATGAAACTGACACACCTCAGACAGCGTGAAATTGACAATTCACCCGACAGCAACGACGTTATGAGAAGTGTAAACAGCCTCCTGAAAAAATATGATATTGATTTTGTCTTTGTGTGGGGAAATTTCGACAGGCATGGCTTTATATCCGATATCCAGCAACATACAAGATTTAAAAAAGAGTGCGGAAACATCAGGAAAGTAAGCAAAATGATAGTTGATATACAGGCGGATATGACTGAAAAAATGAATCTTCCCGAAGCCGTCAATATAAAGGAGCTTGCCTCGGCATTTGATTTTCAGCCTGTTTCTGGGACTTTTCACAACGCCATCAACGACGCACTCGCACTTTACGTAATACATAAGGCTGTAAATACGGAAAACGTCATGGAAAACGAAAAACTCTCAGCCATAAGAAGAGAACGTATTGAAAAGAGGGAACAGAATCAACTTAAATCCGAAAAGAAACGCACGGAAATTGCTTTTTCCGTACCGCTTTCCGAGTCAGAAAAAATTTATTATGAGGAAATAAAAGGAAATGCGAGAAAGGAGATTGACTTTATAATATTAAGAAGCAAGATTATTTCAGTCATGCAGAACAATCCCTCCGACAGTGAATTTATAATTGTTCATTTCAGGGAAAACGGTGCAGTAAAGGCAATTCCGAAAAGAAAATATAATTATACTTTACAGCGACTTTCTGAAAAGTCTGTTGAATTTAACCGTGAGAATTTTTCAGTAATAATACTTGAGGAGTGCAAGGAAAAAGAAACCGTAAAACTATAAAAAAAGGGCGGATATTTTTTTTATTTATCCGCCCTGTTTTTTTATTTTTTTGCATATGAAAGAGTCTGTGCTATTTTTTCAAAATCCCTTGGGGTGATGTTCAGGTCGTTGCGGACGGTTTCTATTAATTTTTCCGTAACCGGTGATATTGTCTTTTCGGAATTTATAAAATTGCGGTATTGTATTCCGACCGATTTTATATCAAGAACATTTTCTGCAAAACTTCTTGCACTGTTGCCTGTTTTTATACGTATATCGGAATTTTCGGAAAGTTTTTTCAGCGTGCTGTATATCTGATTTACTTCCTCGGTTTCGCCCGTTTTGTCGGCGGACGGTATTTTTATACAAGCCCCGTCGGGTATTTCCGAAAAACTTCCTATATCGTTCACAACGGAACATTTTCCCTTTGCGAGAATACGCATAAGACTTCCGCTTGTCTCTCCGTTGTATGGATAGCGGAGGTTAAGGCATATATCGGTCATATCGATATATTCATTGAATTTCTCCATATCCGTATAGCCTGTGAGAGTTATTTTTTCAGAGATATTTTCTGAATTTATAATTTCGTCGAGCTTTTTTTTCATATCGTCATGGAATTTTCCGACAAGAACAAGATGCACATTATCATTATTTTTTGCAAGCCTTGCAAAAGCCTTTACAATCGGAATAATTCTCTTTGTCTCGTGTATTCCTCCGAGTGCGGAAATAATAATTTTATTATCGTCAAAACCGTTTTTCCGCTTTGCCTCAGAAGTATTTTTCAGCGGTTCAATTTTTGCGTAAAGCGGTATTACTTCAACATTTCTTGCTATGTTTTTCATGAGAAGATTTTTCTTTGCGTACTCGCTGTGAACGATAATTCTGTCAGCCGAATCAGCCAGATAGCTGTTAAGGACGATATTATAAATATCGGGGTTTGCTGTACCGCTTTTAAGGGAATTTATATACATATCGGGGGTGTCAATGTCGCTGTCAATAAAGGTTTTATACATGGCATAATTGCCCTTGTTTACCGTCATGGAATAATGGCAGAAAGCCCCGTGCAGATTCAGGTCGTGCAGAACCATAGTTCCGTGGTATTGCTTTATATAAGGGTACATATAAACGTGATATTCGGAATTTCCAACCTGAAAAATAGTGTCATGATATTGATTTATTCTTTTCGGATAGGCTCTGTATGAATAAATATTCACATTCTGCGGAAAAACCAGAACAGGATTATAATTTTCCTCAATAAAAATATCTATATCAAAATACTGCGACAGTTCGTTTATTATATCCTGACTGTAGTCTGCAATTCCCGACTGTAAAGGCGGAAGAGGAGTAAAGACGGCTATTTTTTTTCTGATGTCTCCGTTGATTTTTTCACATACTGAAATATTATCGAGGAGAGAGATTATATTGTCATTTATCTTGTCCCAGCGGTATAAATCAAGCCTTTTCATACCTCTTTGTGCATAGTCGTCAAGAATTTTTTCGTCGCTGAGAATTTTTGCCATGCCGTCCGCAATACTCCTGTCATCATAGGCATTTACAAGTATAACAGCCTCTCCGCCTATTTCCACAAGGCTCGAATTATTGGCAGTTAAAACAGGCGTACCGCAAGCCCATGCCTCGACGATGGGAAGTCCGAAACCCTCGTATTTTGAGGGAAAAGCCATAAGCACAGCGAGGTTGTAAAGTTTTAAAAGCTCGTCGTCGGTGACAAAATTTGTGAAAATAATATCGTCTTCTATATGCCTTGCTCTCGCAACCGTTTTAAAGCCGTTTATACTGTTTTCGGAGAGTTTGCAGACAACCGCAAGCTGATATTTTTTTCTTATATTTTCAGGCATCAGGGCATACGCACGTATCAGACCATCAATATTTTTTCGGCTGTCCTCTCCGCCCGTACACATAATAAAAGGCTTTGTTATGCCGAATTTTTCTAGAAGCAAAATTTTTTCGCATTCGGGTATGTCAATGATTTTATACCTGTCGTCAACAGCTCCCCAGATGATTTTTATTTTTTCTGGACTGAAATTAAGATATTTTATAAGGTCGGTTTTTACGCTTCCAGATATAACGAAAAGTTCGTCAGACCAGCGGAGATTTTCAATGCACTTCATATAATCTTCACGGACGTTTCTGTCTTTCAAATATCTGTCCTGCATGACATAGGGAATTATATCATAGACCGTCGAGACGACTTTTACACCGTAAAACCATTCTTTTCGGTACTTCATGATACTGTCAAAAGGCGACGTTATATAGAAAATATCAATATTATTTTCACGGATATATCTTTTTATTATATTTCCGATAACGTCGCTGTATTTTTCAGAAATAAGCGAATTATTTTCGCCCGTGTAAATAAAATCCTCTGTAAGATTTGATTTATTTTCAACCAAATCAGCAAGGGAAAAATCGCCGTCAATAAGGTTAAGGAAAAAATAATGATTGTTTTTATCCCTTTCAATCATGCCTGTAAACTGGCTGAGGGCGTAATTTCCTATGCCTCTGTTACGACTCATATTTCCGAGGATTGCCACAGCGTCAAAAGCTATATTCATGCTTTTCCTCCTCCTGTGATTCTGCTGTCCGTGAATATTGAATTTATACCTGTAAACGCAAATTCCGTATATCCGTTTTTTTCCATAATGTCAATTATTTCCTGATTTTTTTCACCGACTGTCAGACCGTTTTTATAGCCTATCATTTCGCATATTATTATAAGCGGACGGAATTTTTCAAAGTCGGTCATTTTCATTATGGCAAGTTCCATTCCCTCTATGTCAATATTCATTATGTCGGGTGCTTTTTCGGGAAAATATTTTTCCGTTATTTCGTTTATTGTTACTGATTCTACAGATACAGTCTTTTCTATTTTAAGTTCGGGATTTTCCTTTATAAAGCCCATTACAGCATTTAAATCGGAGCTTGAAAGACCGTCTCCGTTAAGTATATAGAAATCTGTATTTCCGCAAGGTTTTTCCGTAAGGCACTTATTTATCACAATATCTTCAGGTCGCTGTTCGGCAAGTTCACGTGCAAGTTCAGGATTTGCCTCAAGAAGAATCCCCCTCGCACCCTCCGAATAAAAACCGTAAGTATTGCTTAAATGTACGGCATGATTTGCCCCTAAATCAAGATATGTTATATCCCTGATATTCCTGCGGAGCGTGCTTAAAATATACCTGATAATATTATCCTCGCCAGACTGTGAATAAGAAATTTTTATTTCTTTTATTTCATTTTCTTTTGCGGTTACTGTATTTTTTTTCATTTCGTCAAGCTGTTTTTTCAGACCGTCAATTTCCCTTGTGAGTTCTTTAATACTTTTGCTGAGATTTTCAACATTTTCCAGTTTATTTTTAATATCTGAAATTTCATTGTTTGTCTCGGACGAAAAAATATTGTTTGCGGAATTATATTCCGTCTGCTGTATCATACAAGGCTCGACAAACCAGAAAGTAAGACGGCGTATAAGCCTTTTAAAAAGCCTTGTTATTTTTTCCGCAGTGGTTTCCGCCGTGATTTCCCTGTAGGAACGATTTACGGCTGTAATATTCATTTTGTAGAGTGCATCAGCCATAATCCTGTTTGTTCCGTCTGATATATGCGAAGATTTTTCGGGAATATCTCCGCATAGTTTTTTCATTATAACTTCCGTTTCTGTTTTATCAAAATCAATACTCAAAATTTATAACCTCCAATTGTGCCGAATGCTGAAATAGCCCATGTTTCTTTCGTCGGAGACAACTTCAAAACCGCAGTAATTCCTGTAAAAATCCATCGGCGTACCGTCAGAATCCACAACAGCCACATTCAGAATATATTGTCCCGAAAGCAAAGGCAGTTTTTCTATATCAACCGAAATAGTTCCGTCCGTATTTATATTGTCTATTTTCAGCCTGTCTATCTGCGTGTTGTTTCCGTAAAGACAATCGCCGTTTAAATTGTAAAAACCAAATCCGAATACATATTCATCAAGGGGCTTGTTTATATGATAATTTATCTTTATTGTGAGACTTTCACCCGTGCGGAAAATTCTTTTGTCTTTTCCGCTGTTGTCCAGCATTTCGGCTTTCGTTATCTCAATATATTTAAGACCGAAACGGTTGGCGGAATAATCTATAATATCATCATCAGATTTATTTTTTTCGTCGGCGTCAGTTTCTTTTTCGGAATTTTTTTCCTCTGTCTGCAATATTTCAGTTTCGGGATTTCTGTCAATTTTTTTCTGATTCATAAAATTCATATATGCGTCAATTACCTTGTCTGAGCGACCCTCTTTTACAATAAGACCGTCATTAAGCCATATGGCACGGTCGCAGAATTTTTCAATCGTCCCCGAGTCGTGAGTGACTATAATAATTGTAACGCCGTTGGACTTCAATTCACGCAGACGATTAAAGCATTTGGTCTGAAAATTGGTATCGCCGACCGCCAGTATTTCGTCAATAAGCAGAATATCGGCATTCACATTTATTGCGACGGAAAAAGCAAGTCTCATATACATACCCGAAGAATACGTGCGCACAGGATTATCTATAAAGTCGTTGAGTTCGGAAAAATTAATTATATCATCAAGTCGGCTGTCGATTTCCTTTTTTTTGAGACCGAATATGGAGGCGTTTGTGTAAATATTTTCCCGTCCGCTCATGTCGGGGTGAAATCCCGCACCGAGTTCGATAAGGCTTGAAACTCTGCCGTGCATGATAATTTCACCGCTGTCGGCATACATGATTTTTGTCAGAAGTTTCAGCGTTGTGCTTTTTCCGCAACCGTTGTGACCGATAAGCCCGAGAGCCTCGCCTTTTTTTACTTCAAAGCTAATTCCCCTGAGAACTTCACGGACTTCATATCTGTTGCGTTTATGAAATAAAAGCCTTTCTTTCAACTGAGACCCTTTGTCAAAATATATTTTAAATGACTTTTTTATATTTTTAACTTCTATTGCATTTTCCATTATAATTCCTCCGCAAAATGCCTTTGTAACCTGATAAAAAGAAAATGCCCTGCAACAAGGAATACAGAGCCGAGAACAAACGAGGATAAAAGTCCCGAGAGTTCGGGAACAGTCCTGTAATAAAGCACAGCCCTGTAGCATTCTATGATGTGCGTCATGGGATTAAGATTGAATATTGGCAGAAGATTTTCGGGAACTATGGCTTTATCATACATTATGGGAGTCATGTACATAAGAGCCATTGAGATAATGCCGAGAATGTGTTCCAAGTCCCTGAAATATACCGTAACGGAAGAAGCGATTAAGGCAGTACCGAGGGCAAGTATATACTCCGCAAACATGATTACGGGCAGGCATAGAAGTGCAAGGGGATTTATTCCGTTGCCTGAAAAAATCACCACCGCAAACACTACAATAAAGCTCAGAAGCATATTTACAAAACAGCTTGTAACGTATGAAATCGGTATAACCTGACGTGGAAAGTATATTTTCTTTATCAAATCTTTCTGTGCGACTACCGACGAAGCACCGCCGGTCAGCGATGAGGAAAAGAATATCCACGGAATAAGTGCGACAAAAAGATATAAATAATATCTTTCCGTGTCTGTTTTTAATATAAGACTGAAAACAACAGTATAGACAATAAGCTGTAAAAGGGGATTTATGAAAGTCCACATAAACCCGAGGAACGAGCCTTTATAACGCCCTCTGAGGTCTTTTCTCACAAGACTGAAAATCATCTGCCTGTAGTCAAATATTTCTTTCAGTGTTTTCATTTGATTCTCCTTGACTGTTATTGTCAGTTATTATACCACGATAAAGGCAGAAAAGTCAATATAAATTACGTCATGTTGACTTCACGGGCAGTATATGGTATAATATTTACTGTATTAAATTAAATATATAAAAGGAGTATTATATGAATAAAATAACTTCGCTTTTCAGAAAAATAAAGCCGTTCAATCTTATTATGCTTACTGTTGCAGGAATTATAAACGCATTTGGAATAACGATTTTCCTTATGCCTGTAAATCTCTATGACAGTGGTATTTCGGGGACATCAATGCTTTTGTCTCAGCTTACTTCCGAAAGTTTTTCCCTGTCTATATTCCTGATTCTGCTCAACGTGCCATTGTTTCTTTACGGTCTGAAAAAACAGGGCGGTATGTTTACTTTCTTATCGATATATGCGGTTGCGGTTTATTCGCTGACATCATGGCTTATAACCGATGTGCTTCCCGTTGACGTAAGCACAGCTTCACCGCTTGCCGAAAAAGACTTGCTGTTGTGTGCATTGTTCGGAGGGGTTATTTCGGGAATCGGTAGCGGTCTTGCCATACGTTTCGGAGGTGCTATGGACGGAATAGAAGTTATGGCGGTTATTTTTGCCAGACGTCTCGGACTTTCCGTCGGCAGTTTTGTAATGTTCTATAATGTAATTCTCTACATAATATGCGGTTTTGCCATAAACAGCTGGATTCTTCCGCTTTATTCAATCGTGACTTATACCGCCTCGCTGAAAACTGTTGACTATATAGTTGACGGTCTGCAACGTTCAAAATCAGCTATGATAGTAACTTCAAAGTCTGACATGATACGTCAGGAATTATTGAAGGAGTTCGGCTGTGGTATAACTCTCATAGACGCAAAGGGCGGTTTTTCGGGTGCAGATGTAAAAGTCCTGTATTTTGTGGTAAACCGTTTTCAAGTGATAAAACTGAAAAATATAGTCCACGAAATAGACCCCCTCGCCTATATAACACTAAGTGAAGTTGCGGATATATTCCGTTCAAATTCATGAAAATTTATGCCTGTGTTCTGTTGGATATAAATTTTTTGATAAGACCGAATATAATGCCGACAATAAGTTCAAAACCGCCTGTTGCGAGTGCGAACATACCGAAGTCCGTAAATAATTCAGAACCGATATAGCAGATAAAATTTCCCGTCTGACTGTATGCAAGCGGAGTAACGACTACAGTACCAAGACCCGAAACCAGACATATTACGCCTGAAAATATAAATATAAATTTATAGAATCCCATGAAATACCGCCCACGCCTGTCCGTTATAACGGCAGTCCAAATCATAAGCACTATAATAAGTGCAAGAATAACGCTGAGGGTTATAAAGGAAAAAATATATCCGCAGACTGCAAAGTCAAAGCCTGTTTCTTTTTTCCATTCGTCAACCGAAAGAACAGTATCAGCCCAGCCGTGAGTTGAATTATTAATCATAACACGGAAATCATTTTCATTCAGGTGACTGAAATCAGAATGGCTGAACATATATTCCGCCATATAGTCAACCGTGAGACTCGGTTTGTCACCGCCGTTAAGAAGATAGTCCGCATAGACCGCCAGATTATCGGATGTAAAATCACTGAGACCAAGACCGAGAATAAAGCTCCTGAAATCTTTTTTGTCGGCAAGACCCATTGTTATATTGTTGAAGTCCGTTTCTCTGTAGAGATAGTCATTGACAGTCTCGCCGTTTCTGAAAGACGTATCACATTCAAGAAGAGTTTCTACATCAACTTTTTCAAAGCTCTTTTTTATAACATCTCCCGAAAAGCCTGTTTTTATGCAAAACATGAGACTTAATGTCGTCAGGAGCAAAGCAGTGAAAAGTGTTACTATGCCTGCTCCCGAAAGTCTCAGAAAACCCACCTTTACAGGCTTTTCATATTCAGGCTCTGGGGGTGGAGGCGGATAATAGCCGTTATCATATTCGGGATAATAGTCCTGCGGAGCGTTGTTGTTATAATATTCCTCTTCGTCGTTTTCATAGTCGTTATCATAATCATTGTCATAATTATAATCATCATATTCTTCATAAAGCGGAGGAATATTCTGTATTTCCTCTTCGTTTTCATATCCGTAAATGTCGTTATTTTCTTCTGTTTCTTCAGGAATGTTCTTGTAATTTCCCGTAAGTTCTTTTATCTTGTCAATATCTTCCGAATGATTTTCGGGAAGAGCCTTTATGTGCTTTAAAGTCTCAGGAATAGTTATTGTCTCGTCCATTGTTTCAGGTGTATCTGTAATTTTTTCCATTTCGGATTCTTCAGGCTTTATATCCGAGGGCTTTTCAAGTGATATTTTCGGCTTTTTATTTTCAGCCGTGGCACTGTATATTTTAGCACCACATTTTTTGCAGAAAAAAGAATTATCGTCAATCTGTTCACCGCAAGTGCCACAAAACATAATAATTTCACTCCTTAATTATTTTATAATATTACATTAATATTATATAACATTAATCGTGATATGTCAATAATTATTTCCAATAGAGCGATAATTCTGCTCTGAGTATATGCTGTTTCATGATATATAAGTGAAAAATGCACAATTTGATGTTCGTATAAAGTGCTGAAATATAAAAAAATCACAAAAATTTATGTTTATATTGATTTTGCGGAAATAAAGTGCTATTATATTAGATAAAGAGTATTCAGGAGGTATGGCATAATGAAATATGTATTTATTCTTTCGGATATAGTCATTATAGTCGGCACAGTCCTTTGTGGTTTGTGTCGTGATTCGTTCTGCCCGATAACCTCTGATAATTCTCTTGCCTGATTTGTCCGTATCATAAATCAGTGCGAGGACGTTATAAAGAGCCTCCGGCAGAATGTCGGAGGCTTGTTTGTTGATATGGCAAATCAAAAAAATCTATTCAAAAAGGACTTTTTAATTATGAAAATATCAGGTGCAAAAATTGTTGTTGAAACTTTGATTGAACAGGGGTGCGATACTGTTTTCGGCTATCCTGGCGGACAGGTTATAAACCTTTTTGACGAACTCTATCTTTGCCGAGACCGTATAAAGCACGTACTAACGGCACACGAACAGGGTGCATCGCATTCGGCGGACGGCTATGCAAGAGCCACAGGCAAGACGGGAGTTGTTATTGCAACGTCAGGTCCGGGAGCAACAAACCTCGTTACAGGTATTGCAACCGCCTATCTTGATTCCGTGCCTATGGTTGCCATAACGGGCAATGTTCCGTGCAGTCTTATCGGACGTGACAGCTTTCAGGAAGTCGATATTGTAGGAGTTACAATGCCCGTGACAAAACATAATTTTATTGTAAAGGACGTTACCGAACTCGCCGAGACTCTCCGCATGGCTTTTAAGATTGCAAAATCAGGTCGTCCGGGTCCTGTACTCGTTGATATTCCGAAAGATGTACAGATTGCAAAGTGCGAGTATACACCCGAGAGCCAGCCTGTTGTGCCGTATCCTCTTAACTTCGCAAAGGAGGAAAAACTCGCAGAAGCTGTTGAATTAATCAAAAAAAGTGAAAGACCGTATATATATTTTGGCGGTGGCATAATTTCGGGAAAGGCTTCGGAAGAGCTTGTTGAATTTGCTGATAAAATTGACGCTCCGCTCGGCTGTTCTCTTATGGGACTTTCTGCCGTTCCCTCGGATAATCCGCACTTCCTCGGTATGCAGGGAATGCACGGACATTTTGCATCTTCCGTCGCAGAAGATGAGGCGGATTTGGTTATTGCACTCGGTGCGAGGTTTTCGGACAGAGCAACAGGCGACAAAAACCGTTTTGCCAAGAATTTCAGCATAATACATATTGATATAGACAGTGCCGAACTTGATAAGAATATTCCTTCAAATCTTTCTATATGCGGTGATATAAAAGACGCTCTTTCACGTCTCAACGCCATGATTGAACAGCAGAGCCACGACTCGTGGTCAGCACGCATTCAGGAACTCAGAGAGGAAGAGGCAAAGCGTGTTGAGTCCGCGAGGTCGGGCAGAGAGCTTGACCCGTTCGCAATTGTTGACATTGTAAGCGAATATGAAAAAGACTGCAACATCGTTACAGACGTAGGACAGCACCAGATGTGGACTGCACAGAGATATCCGCTTAAAAATCCACGTACTTTCCTTACAAGCGGAGGTCTCGGAACTATGGGATTCGGCATGGGTGCTTCTATTGGTGCTTCATGCGGAACTGGCAAGAGAAGTATTCTTTTCACTGGTGACGGAAGTTTCGGAATGAATCTCAACGAACTGGCAACTTCTGTATCGCAAAATATTCCGCTTATTGTTGTAATCATGAATAACGGTGTTCTCGGAATGGTTCGCCAGTGGCAGACTCTTTTCTTTGACAGGCACTATTCAAATACAACGCTTGATGAGAGAAAAACGGACTTTGTAAAACTTGCCGAGGCATTTGGTGCAAGGGGTGCAAGGGTATTCACACAGCAGGAACTCCGTGATGTAATGCAGGAGGCTATGGCTTATGATGGTACTTTCGTTATTGACTGTGCTGTTGACTGTGACGAATTTGTACTTCCTATGTTGCCTCCCGGTGGCTCTATAGATGACATAATTACGGAAATAAAGTGAGGTGAAATTAAATGGCTAAACAGTATATAATCGGTGTTATTGTTTCCAATATTTCGGGTGTTCTTTCGAGAGTGTCGGGAATGTTCACAAGACGAGGTTTCAATATTGACAGTCTGACAGTAGGCGAAACGGAATCGGGCGAGTTTTCGAGGATTACCATTGCTTTTCACGGCGACCACGAAATAAGGGACAGAATTATCAGACAGCTTGACAAACTTCACGATGTAAAGGAAGTTGAGATACTCGACAGGCACGAGACGGTTACACGTGAACTTCTTCTCATCAAGGTGAGGAATCAGCCTGATACAAGGCAGGATATTATGACAGCCGTTGAGATTTTCCGCTCGAAAATCGTTGACTATTCGCCTTCCTCACTTACTGTTGAACTCACGGGCGAGACGACAAAGATTGACGCTTTTATCGAGCTTGTAAAGCCTTATGGCATTATGGAAATGTGCCGTACAGGTATTGTTGCACTCGAAAGAGGCGACAAGTGTCTCAAGACAATAAAGAATTAAAATGATTATAAGCCGTAAGGCTGTAATATAAATATTTATAAAGGAGTAGTTTGAAATGGAAAATACTGCAAAGGTTTTTTATGAACAGGACTGTGACTTGTCACTTCTCTACGGAAAGACAATAGCTGTAATCGGCTACGGTTCACAGGGTCATGCACACGCACTTAATGCAAAGGAATCACTCGGCGAAAACGGCAGAGTAATAATCGGTCTTTATGAGGGTTCTAAATCATGGGACAAGGCTGTAAAACAGGGCTTTGAAGTTTTCACCGCTTCCGAGGCTGCAAAACAGGCTGACATCATCATGATACTCATTAACGACGAAAAGCAGGCTGAAATGTACAAGAACGATATTGCCCCGAATCTCGAGGCAGGCAATATGCTTATGTTTGCACATGGTTTCGCTATCCACTTCGGACAGATTGTACCGCCCGCTGACGTTGACGTTACAATGATTGCACCTAAAGGACCCGGACATACAGTAAGAAGCGAATATCAGGCAGGTAAAGGTGTTCCTTGTCTCGTTGCCGTACATCAGGACGCTACAGGAAAGGCAAAGGAAATGGCACTTGCTTACGGTCTTGCTATCGGCGGTGCAAGAGCAGGTGTTCTTGAAACAACTTTCAGAACGGAAACAGAAACAGACCTCTTCGGCGAGCAGGTTGTACTTTGTGGCGGTTTATGTGCATTGATGCAGGCAGGTTTTGAAACTCTCGTTGAGGCAGGATACGATCCGAGAAACGCTTACTTTGAGTGTGTTCACGAAGTGAAACTCATTGTTGACCTTATCTATCAGAGCGGTTTTGCTGGTATGAGATACTCTATCTCAAATACTGCTGAATACGGCGACTATATCACAGGTCCTAAGATTATCACAGACGATACAAAGAAGGCTATGAAGCAGGTTCTCAAGAACATTCAGGACGGTTCATTTGCTAAAGAGTTCCTTCTTGAGTCTTCTGGTGGCGGATTGGCACATTTCCGTGCTATGAGAAAACTGGCTTCTGAGCACCCTGCTGAAAAGGTAGGCGAGGAAATCAGAAAACTTTACAGCTGGAATAACGAAGAGGATAAATTTATCAACAACTGATTCAGGGAACTTTATTCGGGTGGCGGTTCATAAAAGTTCCGTCACCTGTTCTTTTAAAATATATAACAGATTTCGGAGGATAAATTTATGATATGTAACAGTCTGGAAGAAGTAAGAGAAAATATTGACAGGATTGATAGTGAAATTATCAGATTAATTGCCGAAAGAGGAACATATGTTATTCAGGCATCACAATTCAAAAAAGATGAGAACAGTGTTAAAGATACCGGTCGGGTTGAAAAAGTAATTGCAAAAGTAAGGGAAAAAGCTGAAGAATATGGTGCTGATTCAGATATGATTGAAGCACTTTACAGAGAAATGATTTCAAGATTTGTCAATATGGAAATGTCAGAGTTTCATAAAAAACTTGACTAAAGATTCTGATTTAAAATTGATTTTAGAGTGAGGTAAAAAATTATGAGTGAAAATTTTTTCTGTTCGGGAGTTGAAAAAGCGTCACAGCGTTCACTTTTCAACGCACTGGGAATGACTAAAGAGGAAATGAAACGTCCGCTTGTTGGTATTGTATCGTCGTATAATGAGATAGTCCCCGGACATATGAATATAGATAAAATAGTTGAAGCTGTAAAACTTGGTGTAGCAATGAACGGCGGTACACCTGTAGTATTCCCTGCAATAGCGGTATGCGACGGCATAGCAATGGGACATACGGGAATGAAATATTCTCTTGTTACACGTGATTTGATTGCAGATTCTACAGAATGTATGGCTCTTGCACATCATTTTGACGCACTTGTTATGATTCCAAACTGTGACAAAAATGTTCCTGGTTTGCTTATGGCATCAGCAAGAATAAACGTTCCGACTATTTTCGTAAGCGGTGGACCTATGCTTGCAGGACACGTAAAGGGCAAAAAAACAAGCCTGTCAAGTATGTTTGAGGCTGTCGGAGCTTATACGGCAGGCAAGATGTCACTTGAGGACGTGGAAGAATATGAAAACAACACCTGTCCGACGTGTGGCTCGTGTTCAGGAATGTATACAGCAAATTCCATGAACTGTCTTACCGAAGTTCTCGGAATGGGTCTCAGAGGCAACGGCACTATTCCCGCAGTTTACTCCGAAAGAATAAAGCTCGCAAAGATGGCAGGTATGCAGGTAATGGAACTTTACAGAAAGAATATCCGTCCGCTTGACATCATGACGGAAAAGGCTTTTTATAATGCTCTTACTGCTGATATGGCTCTGGGCTGTTCAACAAACAGTATGTTACATCTTCCTGCAATTGCAAACGAGTGCGGAATAGACATAAACCTTGATATTGCCAATGAAATAAGTGCAAAGACTCCTAACCTCTGTCATCTCGCACCCGCAGGTCATACGTATATGGAGGATTTGAATGAAGCTGGCGGAGTTTATGCTGTACTTAACGAACTTTCCAAAAAAGATTTAATCAATCTCGACTGCATGACGTGTACGGGAAAGACAGTCGGCGAAAATATATCAGGTTGTATCAATAAAGACCCCGAAACGATAAGACCTGTTGACAACCCGTACAGCGAAACAGGCGGTATAGCCGTACTCCGTGGAAATCTCGCTCCCGACCGTTGCGTTGTAAAGAGAAGTGCTGTTGCTCCCGAAATGCTCGTACACAAAGGACCGGCACGTGTATTTGACAGCGAGGAAGAAGCTATAAAGGTAATCTATGAGGGCGGTATAAAAGCAGGAGACGTTGTTGTTATCCGTTATGAAGGTCCTGCCGGTGGTCCTGGTATGAGAGAAATGCTCTCGCCGACTTCTGCCATTCAGGGAGCAGGTCTCGGCTCAACCGTTGCACTCATTACAGATGGAAGATTCAGCGGTGCAACAAGAGGAGCAGCAATAGGACACGTTTCTCCTGAGGCTGTAAACGGCGGTACTATTGCATACGTCAGGGACGGCGATATTATTTCAATCGATATTCTGAACTACAGCATTAGTCTTGAAGTTTCCGACGAGGAACTTGAAGAACGTAAGAAGACTATGCCCATAAAGAAAAAGGATAATATAACGGGTTATCTTAAACGCTATTCTGAAATGGTATCAAGTGCGGATAAGGGTGCTATAATCAACAGGAAATAAGTAAATTTTTAAGGAGAATTTTTTATGTTAGATGTATATAAAAAATGTCCTGTTTTTGAAAACAAAAATTATCTGTTGAGGTTTGTTGAGGAAACGGACGTGTCAGACCTGCTGGAAGTATACAGTGATAAGAATGCACTGCCGTTTTTCAACAGCGACAACTGCAACGGTGATAATTTCTATTATCCTACAGAAGAAAAAATGCTTGAAGCTGTTAAGTTCTGGTTGTTTTCCTATCGTGAGCGGTATTTTGTAAGATTTACTGTAATAGATAAATCTTTAAATAAATCTGTCGGTACAGTTGAACTGTTCCGCCGTGATTCCAACGATAAATTTGACGGCAACGGTGTTTTGCGTCTTGACGTAAAAAGTAATTATGAAAAGGAAAATGTTCTTTTTGATATTCTTTCAGTTATTGTTCCTCCAGCTTTTGAAATGTTTGGCTGTACTGAAATAATGACAAAAGTTCCTGTATATGCTGTTGAAAGAATAAAGGCAGTACAGAAATTCGGCTTTGTCAAATCAGAACATTTTATGGTTGGCACACATGACGGATATGCCTACAAAGATTACTGGACTGTACATGTCAAGAGGGTTAATGGAGAAATATAATGATAATTGAACACATTGCTATGTATGTCGTTGATTTGGAAAGGACAAAGGACTTTTTTGTCAAGTATTTTAATGCTGTTCCTGATAATATGTATCATAACAAAAAAACAGATTTCAGGTCATATTTTCTGTCTTTTGATGAGGGAACAAGACTTGAAATAATGAACAAGCCACAAGTCAACAACATAAAAGACACCAAAAGAACAGGTTATGCACATATTGCATTCAGTTTGGGAAGTGCTGAAAACGTTGATCGTCTGACAGCAGAATTAAAGGCGGACGGTTACAATGTTGTAAGTGAACCACGAACAACAGGCGACGGATATTATGAAAGCTGTATAGTTGATTTTGAAGGAAATCAGATTGAACTTAATATATAAGCATATGAATGATTATGGAAAATAAATCTGTTTAAGAATAACACAGAAAAACAATTGAAAGGAAACTGACTATGCAATATAATGAGGAAACTGGAATAGGCGTTATATTAATGCAGATTTTTTTGACTGTATTTGCGGTGATATTCGGCTGAAATACAAAGGGAGATGATTTTATTATGGATAACATTAAAGAGTATATTAACAGTTTGAATATAGAGGATATTCCGTGGCACAGAATGGTTACAGCTTATGAAACAGCTGAAAAATATCCCGAATATCTCAGTATTCTTGACGAAATGAAAGACCTTGACGAAGTTAAACAGGCATGGAACAGTATTTCAGACTTTGAGCATCAGTCAACATTGTTTACACCTGCTCCGTTTGCGGTTGTTTTTCTTGTAAGAATCTATGAAAAGGCAAAACAGGCAGACAATCCTGTTGCGGTATGGATTGCGGATAAACTGTCGGACGAGTTTGGATATTATCTGGAAATATGCAATGATGCTGAAAAAATGGAACACGCTGAACCTCTGGAAAATATGTCGGATATTCTGAACGATAAATATCTGATTCCGGAGGGGTTCGACCTTGACCCCGAATATGACGACGATGACGAAGATGATTTTGATGTTGACGAGTTTATAGTCAGTCTTTTTCCGGAAGATTTGTTTTACAGCCTTTATTATTACACAAGGAAAATACTTTCCGAAATAAAATGAATTTCAATATCAGGTCATTATATATATGCGTCAGGGACATGGACAGGGCAGTGAAATTTTATGAGAATTTTTTTGAAAGGCAGGTTACGGAAAAAGACAACATATACAGTGTTTTTGATGTAAACGGCTTTCGGTTCGGGTTGTTTGCCTATAAAAAAACAGGTGAAAAACATGATTTCGGAAGTAACTGTCTGCCAAGTATCAGTGTTGATAGTTTGGAAATTCTAAATAAAAAAATCAAAAATATTGAATTATGTTTTCCGCTTACGAAAATCGGAAGAAACTGGGTTGTTGAATTTATTGACTCGGAAGGAAATCACATTGAACTGACTGCACCGGTTACATAAAAACAAAAAATAACTTCATAAAGAAGTTTATTATAAAAAAATCTGAAAGGAATGATTAAAAATGGGTATGACAATGACTCAGAAAATCCTTGCATCTCATGCAGGACTTGAAAAAGTTCAGGCGGGACAGCTTATTCTTGCTAATCTGGACTTGGTTCTCGGAAACGATATAACGTCTCCTGTTGCTATAAAGGAGTTTTCAAAACTCAACAAAGAGGGAGTTTTTGACAAGGACAAGGTTACAATGGTTATGGACCATTTCGCACCCAACAAGGATATTAAAGCCGCTGAACAGTGTAAGATGTGCCGTGACTTCTGCGGTGAAAAGAAAGTAACACACTTCTATGATGTCGGCAAAATGGGCATTGAACACGCACTCCTGCCAGAGCAGGGACTTGTTACCTGTGGTAATGTCGTAATCGGTGCAGACTCTCATACGTGTACTTACGGTGCATTAGGTGCGTTTTCAACCGGTGTCGGCTCTACTGATATGGCTTGCGGAATGGCAATCGGTAAGGCATGGTTTAAAGTTCCGTCAGCTATAAAGTTCAATCTTACGGGCAAACTCCGCAAATACGTTTCAGGCAAGGACGTTATACTTCATATTATCGGAAAAATAGGCGTTGACGGTGCGTTGTACCGTTCAATGGAGTTCACGGGCGAGGGACTTTCTTCACTCTCTATGGCGGACCGTCTCTGCATTGCAAATATGGCTATTGAAGCAGGTGCGAAAAACGGTATATTTGAGGTTGACGAAATAACCCTTGACTATATAAAGGCACACGGCGGTGCAGAGCCTGTTGTATTCAGTGCAGACGAGGACGCTGTATATGATGAGGTTATAAATATAAATCTCTCCGAAATAGAGCCTACTGTTGCATTTCCACATCTTCCCGAAAATGCAAAGACTTTTGACCAGATAGATGATATAGAAATAAATCAGGTTGTAATCGGTTCATGCACAAACGGCAGACTTGAGGACTTACAGGAATCCGCTGAAATCATGAAAGGCAAGCAGTGTGCAAAAGGCGTGCGTGTTATAGTAATCCCCGCAACACAGCAGATTTATCTTGACGCTATGGAACAAGGACTTTTGAAGATATTCATTGAGGCAGGAGCAGTTGTTTCCACGCCGACTTGCGGTCCATGTCTTGGCGGACATATGGGTATTCTTGCAAAAGGTGAGCGTGCCGTTGCAACTACAAACAGAAATTTCGTAGGACGTATGGGAGACGTTGAGTCTGAGGTTTACCTTGCAAGTCCGGCAGTTGCGGCAGCAAGTGCAATAACAGGAAAAATTTCAAGTCCTTGGGAGGTTATGAATTATGAAGTATGAGGGAAATGTTATAAAGTACAAAGACAACGTGGACACGGACGTTATTATTCCTGCACGTTATCTTAATACAAGCGACCATGCCGAGCTTGCTTCTCACTGCATGGAGGATTTAGACAAGACTTTTGTCACAAGAGTTCAGAAAGGCGATATTATCATGGCAGGTTTTAACTTCGGCTGTGGCTCGTCGAGAGAACACGCACCCATTGCTATAAAGGCAAGCGGAATTTCACTTGTTATCGCAAAGAGTTTTGCAAGGATTTTTTACAGAAATTCAATAAATATCGGACTTGCTATTGTTGAATGCCCCGAGGCAGTCGACGGCATAAGCGAAGGCGACCGTGTGGAAGCAGATATGGATAACGGCATTATCCGCAATCTCACGACAGGCAAGGAATATAAAACAGAGCCTTTTCCTGAGTTTGTGCAGAAAATCATTGAAAACGGCGGTCTGATTAATTCTATTGCAGAGGGCATTATAAAGTAATTGCTTTGCGGAGTGGGAAAAAATATTCCTGCTCCGTGCATATGGGAGTTTTCTATGAGTGAAATAATAAAAAATATTGTTGTCGTTGACGATGACGGAACTTTGGAGGGAATTTTCACAAGTGAAATTTTTCCAAACGAAGACACACAGGAAATGACTGTATATATACGCAATAAATCTCTGATGGACTATGCGGAAAAATGTATAAGTCATTTCAATTCACTTTCTGATGATATTACTGACGAAATATGTCACGGACTTATTGAAAGTTGTCAGGAAGATTATGGTGTAAACGAGGATTTTGAACTTCCTGAATTTGAAAACGTCAGGGATATTTTAAATTACTGCTGGTTTAATACAATGACAGTTGATATTCCTGAAAATGATGGCATTAACTATGCTGTCGGTGGCGAGAGTGACTGGGGCGAAGTTGTCGGATTTACCATAAAAAACGGCGTTCTTGTCTATGTTGGTTTTGACTATGAGGAATACTTATATAATGATTATGAGAATTATGAAAAATATTTATAATAAAGGAGAATGATAGAAATGGAATTTAATATTGCACTTCTAAAAGGTGACGGCATAGGTCCTGAAATAGTGGACAGTGCCGTTGCTGTACTCGAAAAAGTGGCTGAAAAATTCGGACACAAATTCAATTTCACGCCGTATCTGATAGGCGGTTGTGCATATGATGCAACAGGCGAACCGCTTCCGCAGGAAACTGTTGACGGCTGTCTTGCAAGTGACAGCGTACTTTTAGGAGCGGTAGGCGGTTACAAGTGGGACAATCTTTCAGGCGACAAGAGACCTGAAAAGGCTTTACTTGGAATCCGTTCCGCACTCGGACTTTTTACAAATCTCCGTCCCGCACGTCTTTATAATGCACTCCGTTCAGCCTCTCCGCTGAAAGATGAGATAGTCGGCGACGGATTTGATTTGATGATTGTACGTGAACTTACAGGCGGTATTTATTTCGGAGACCGTGGCTATCGTCAGGGAAAATACGGCGAGGAGGCTTTTGATACAGAGGCTTACAGCGTTACGGAAATAGAGCGAATCGGACGAGTTGCTTTTGAAACGGCTATGAAGAGAAACAAAAAACTTTGCAGTATTGACAAGGCGAATGTTCTTGAAAGCTCACGTCTCTGGAGAAAGACAATGCACGAACTTGCCGAGGAATACCCCGAAGTTGAATATACGGATATGTTTGTTGATAACGGTGCTATGCAGTTGGTGAGAAATCCACAGCAGTTTGATGTAATCGTAACTTCAAATATGTTCGGTGATATTCTTTCGGACGAGGCTTCACAGATAACGGGGTCTATCGGTATGCTTGCATCTGCATCGCTCGGAGCAGGTACAAGAGGTATGTACGAACCTATTCACGGTTCAGCTCCCGACATTGCAGGACAGAACAAGGCAAATCCGATTGCCACAATACTTTCGGGTGCAATGATGTTGAGATATTCTTTCGGACTTTCGAACGAGGCCGACGCTATTGAAAAAGCCGTTGACAAAGTTCTTAACGACGGTTACCGCACTGCCGACCTCATGGGAAGTATGGAGGGTACACCGCTTACCTGTACAGAAATGACCGAAAAGGTATTAGAGGCGTTATAATTGTATGAATGATAAAATTACTCAACTTTGCAGAAGGTGTAATACAACCACTGTTTTTTGCAATCTCGGGGCAGACAGGGTTATTGTCAATCTCATGTGCCTTCTTTCAGACCATGATGAAATATGTGATTTTATCAGGGACTATTCAGACGTAGCGTCGGCACTTTATAAGACAAATATAAATCTGAGTGAATATATTCTTAAAGCTGTACTTGAGGACGATAATTTTTATATACGTGGAATAGCACAGGGGAAAGTTTTTGACAGTTACATTGTTGAAGCTGTTGAAAACGAACTGAAAATATTTCAGGAACTTTCAAGATTTACTCCCGAAGATGTAACTGCTGATATTGATTATGACGGTTTTCTGCCGAAGTGGAGAACTTCCGAGATAGATTTTGTTGCAGAGTATAATAAACGTCTTGAAAATATCGGAAAATTCGGCTATGGAAAATATTCACAGAACAGAATGTTTATTCTCAGAAACGGCGAAACAGTTCCCGTGAAATATCCCGATACACAGCGACTTGAACACTTATACGGCTATAACAGGGAACGTCAGGCGGTTATTGACAATACGCTTGCACTTCTTGACGGAAAGTCTGCACAGAATGCTCTTCTTTACGGAGACGCAGGCACGGGAAAATCTTCCACCATAAAGGCAATTGTAAACGAGTACGCCGACAGGGGACTGCGACTTATTGAAATAACCAAGGAGCAGTTAAGGGACATTCCGCAGATTATAGACGAAATAAGCCATAATCCGCTTAAATTCATAATTTTCATAGACGATTTGACATTTACGTCAGGCGAGGACGGTTTCGGTTCTCTCAAAGCCATGTTGGAGGGGTCATCTTCGGCACGGTCGGACAATACGGTTATATATGCGACAAGCAACCGCCGTCATCTTGTAAAGGAAACTTTCTCCGAGCGTGACGGCGACGACGTTCACCGCAACGACACAATGCAGGAGCTTATCTCACTTTCGGCACGTTTCGGTCTGAGGGTTAATTTCAGCAGACCTGACAAGAAGGAGTTTGTCCGCATAGCAGGGGAAATTGCAGTACAGAACGGAATTGAAATAACCGACGGAAAAGATTTTGAACTGAGGGCAGAACGTTTTGTAATGTCGTCTGGGAACGGTCGTTCACCGAGGACGGCAAGGCAGTTTGTAAATCAGCTTATAAATGAAATGACTATGGAGGTAAAAATTTAAAATGCTTACACTTGACAAAATATATCATGCAAGATATGTGCTGAAAAAAGTTATCAGAGAAACGGACGTTATTCACGCTCCGAAGATAAATCCTGAATCAGACATATATTTAAAGACGGAAAATCTACAGATAACGGGGTCTTTCAAGGTAAGAGGGGCATATTACAAGATGTCACAGCTTTCCGAGGAGGAAAAGGCGAGGGGAGTTATTGCCTGTTCAGCCGGAAATCATGCACAGGGAGTTGCACTTTCCGCACAGAAGAACGGAATAAAAGCCGTAATCTGTCTGCCTGACGGAGCACCGATTTCCAAAGTTGAGGCAACAAAAAGCTACGGGGCGGAAGTATGCCTTGTAAAAGGCGTGTACGACGACGCATATGCCGAGGCTCTCAGACAGCGTGACGAACAGGGCTATACATTCATTCACCCGTTTGACGACGAAAACGTTATAGCAGGACAGGGAACTATAGGGCTTGAACTTCTCGAACAGGTTGCAGACATGGACGCCGTAATAGTCCCCGTCGGCGGTGGCGGACTTATTTCAGGACTTGCATTTGCTGTTAAAAGTCTTAATCCGAATATAAAAGTTTATGGCGTACAGGCTTCGGGAGCTCCGAGTATGTTTAATTCAATTCACGACCACAAAATAGAATGCCTTGACAGTGTTTCGACCATTGCTGACGGTATAGCCGTAAAAGAACCGGGGGAGAATACTTTTAAATATGTTTCGGAATATGTAGACGATATTGTCACCGTGACAGACGACGAAATTTCCGCTGCCATACTCGCACTCATGGAACAGCACAAACTTGTAACCGAGGGTGCGGGGGCTGTATCTGTTGCGTGTGCGATGTTCAATAAAGTTCCGATAAAAAACAAAAAGACTGTTTGTCTGCTTTCTGGCGGAAACATTGATGTTACTATACTTTCAAGAGTTATCAAGAGGGGACTTCTCATGACGGGTCGCACGTGTTCACTCAATATAGAACTCATAGACAAGCCCGGACAGCTTTTAGGCGTTTCGGAAATAATAGCAAGGCACGGCGGAAATGTAATATCTATACACCATGAGAGAGCAAACGAGGGTTCTGCCGTAAACGGCTGTTATCTGCGAATAGTTCTTGAAACACGCAACTACAATCACATAGAGGAAATTAAAAACGCTCTCAGGGAAAACGGTTTCAAAATCGTAAACGACTGAAATAACGGAGGTAATTTTAAAATGGAAAAAATCCACACAGACAAAGCACCGAAAGCAGTAGGACCTTATTCACAGGCGGTTATATCAGGGGGAATGGTTTACACTTCGGGACAGATTGCAATTAATCCCGAAACGGACACTATAGAGGCAAAGACAGTTGAGGAGCAGACGGAGCAGGTTATGCAGAACTTAAAAGCCGTACTTGAGGCTTCGGGGTCTTCATTTGAAAATGCTGTAAAAACAACGTGCTTTCTTGCCGATATGGGAGATTTTGCGGTATTCAACGGCATCTACGCAAAATATTTCACGTCTCTTCCTGCGAGAAGCTGTGTTGCCGTAAAGACACTGCCGAAAAATGTTCTTGTTGAAGTTGAAGTTATAGCAGAGGTATAAATAAAAATACGGGCGGTTGATTGTCTGACCGCCCTTTTTAAAAAAGGAGTTTTTCATATGAAACTACATGAATTGCAGGAGGAAATCCTCAGGCTTAAAAAAGAGACGAATACGGTTATTCTCGCACACAGCTATCAGGCGAGGGAGATTGTCGAGATAGCGGACTTCACAGGAGACAGTTATAAATTAAGCGTTGATGCAAAAGGCGTTAAGGCGGACAATATACTTTTTTGCGGTGTACATTTCATGGCAGAGACTGCAAAAATGCTTGCACCGCAGAAGAGAGTTTTTCTTGCGAATAAAAATGCAGGCTGTCCGATGGCGGAGCAGATGGACGCTGAACTGATTTCAGCCGTCAAGGAGCAAGACCCAGAAAGAACTGTTGTAGCATATATAAACACGACTGCAAAGTTAAAGACGGTGTGCGATGTATGCGTTACATCGTCAAGTGCAGTAAAAATAGTCAGGGCGATTGACAACGACAAAATTCTGTTTATTCCTGACTGTAATCTTGGCGACTACGTGAAAAGGAGCATTCCCGACAAAGATATAAAACTTATGAACGGCGGTTGTCCGACACACGCAAAGATAACCGCAAAGGAAGTTAAAACGGCAAAGGCAGAACATCCGAACGCACTTTTTCTTGTTCACCCCGAATGCCAGCCGTCAGTTGTCGCGCTTGCTGACTACGTTGGTTCTACCTCGGGAATAATGGACTATGCCATGAAGTCTGACAAAAAGGAATTTATAATAGGCACGGAGACTTCAATTGCCGAGCATTTGCAATATGAATGCCCTGAAAAGAAATTCTACCCCGTGACGAAAGATATAGTTTGCCATAACATGAAAATAACTACACTGCCTGATGTATATAACTCACTCGTCGGCATAACAGACGGCTCGGCTTTTGAGATTATTATGGACAGCGAACTTATTTCAAAAGCTCGCAGATGTATAGACGAAATGATAAGACTCGGTGGCTGATGTGAAAGAAATTCTTGAAAAACTTTACAGCACGGGGGATATTTCCGACTATGAACTTAAACTTTTAATAGAAAACACCGACGGAAATATTTCCGCACTCCTGACATATTATGCCGATACGGTAAGAAAGAAATATTACGGTAAAAAAGTCTTTCTCCGTGGACTTATTGAAATTTCCAATTACTGTAAAAATGACTGTCTTTACTGCGGAATAAGGCGGAGCAATAAAAATGCCGTCCGCTATCGTCTGACACGTGAAGATATACTTTCGTGCTGTGAGGAGGGCTATTCGCTCGGATTCCGTACTTTTGTAATGCAGGGCGGTGAGGACTCTTTTTTTACTGACGACTTCCTGTGCGGTCTGATTTCAGATATAAAAATCAAATATCCCGACTGTGCGGTTACTCTCTCGCTCGGTGAACGCCCGTATAAAAGCTATAAAGTTCTCAAACAGGCAGGGGCGGACAGGTATCTTCTCCGTCACGAAACGGCGGACAGCGGACTTTACGGAAGACTTCACCCCTCTGAAATGAGTCTTGAAAACAGAAAACAGTGCCTTTACAATCTGCATGAAATCGGCTATCAGGTGGGGGCGGGATTTATGGTCGGCGTGCCTTTTCAGACGACGGAGAATCTTATTCAGGATATAAGATTTTTACAGGACTTAAAACCTCAGATGATTGGAATAGGGGCTTTTATTCCGCATCATGATACGCCTTTTGCCCGTGAAAAAAGCGGTACTCTGCAACTCACTTTAAAAATGCTCGGAATCTTAAGGCTTATGTTTCCGAAAGCACTTATTCCTGCCACAACCGCACTCGGCACTATATCGCCCACGGGTCGTGAAGAGGGTTTAAAAAACGGCTGTAATGTCGTCATGCCTAATCTTTCGCCAGTTGCAGTGCGGAAAAAATATGAACTCTACGACAATAAAATCTGCACCGGTGAGGAGTCGGCGGAGTGTGTTTCCGACCTGACAAGGCGTATTGAATCAATCGGCTATGAAGTCTTTTCGGGGCGTGGAGATGCAATATAGACAAAAAAAGGACGGCATTTTTCAGCCGTCTTTTTTGTATTTACTTATTGTTGCGGTTGTGTCGGATTTACATTCTCGACTTCGGGAAATCCCTGCGGAGAAGTTGCCCCCTGATTTTCCTGATAATTCTGAACGTCCTGAATCCCCTGAAGTTCCTGCGAGCCTGCCGACTGATTATTTTCACCCTGATTCTGCTGTACATCGGGAATGCTTGCAACGGGATTTTCAGGAACAGAAACAGGCTCTGTAACTGCCGGTGTCGTCTCACCGCTTGTTACGTCAACTTTAATCTGCACTTCTATTTCGGGTCTGTTGTTGAATTTAAGAATAATATAGCACGAACCCGCATTTACAGCCGTAACTCTTCCGAGATTGTCAACCGTTGCAACATTCGGGTCTGAGGTGTTCCAGACTTCATTTGCCTCGCTTACGCCCTCAGGATAGCCGTTTATATACGCCATATCAGTTTCACCGACGGCAAGCGACATTTCCCTTTTGTCGAGCTGAACCTGTGCAGATAATTCAAGATTTATCTGCGGTAAAGTTGTAATCGGCTCGGTAGGGACTTCCGTTGTCGTCTCTGTAACGGTTTCGGTCGTGGTTGTTTCGGTTGTGGCGGTTGTGGCTGTAGTTGTTTTCTTTTTGCTGTCAGGATTTGCAGACTTGTCCGTACAGGCGTTTGCGATAAGAATAATCAGAATAAGCACGATAAGCGCGATTACTGCGAGCGCACAGAGCTGTCTGCGTCGTAAGATTTCTTTAGTAACCTTTTTGTTTGATTTGTTATTATCCATATTGTTAGTCCCCTTCTTGAATTTGTGATATTGCCATTATACAATGGTAAAAAGTTTTTCAGTACACTGACTGAGTTTCCGTTTCAGAAAAAATTACCTCACTTACATTATATCACAGTATTAAAGAAATGTCACGTACTTTTATAAAATTTTCGCACATTGACTGATTATGAATATAATTTTTGTTGTTTTTTGCCAAAATAAATCAGAACATATATTCAATTGCGGAGTGTGTAGAGCCTTATCAGTTCCAGAATTCAATCATCTGTCTAAAGTTTACTATTACATTCGGATAATATTCATGTGAGTTAAACATAAAGTTAAACGCCTGCGGAATGTTTGTCACAAGAGCCCATACCATTGAAAAAGCCATGAATCCTCTGAAAAGTTTTCTGATAAATTCATTTTCCGAATTGATATAGAGGAAGAACGCAACAGCTAATGCACCGATTATAATCTGCCATGAGAAGTCAGATGTATATCTTACGGCATATCCGCTTTCCCATATCGAAAACATTATAACAAGAGGCATTATAACACAGGGGAGTCCGACTATTGTTGTATATTTTAACTTTTCTTTGCGGTTCGGTAATTTTTTGAGTGCCTTTCCTGTGAATATATAGGAAAATACAGGGAGTGCAAGAAAAAGTATTCCCGAAGTAGTTCCGACATCTTTGAAAAAGTAACCGTTAGCGTCGAAATAATCGAAATTTGTCGAAACGTACGGGTAAGATGCTTTGAACTGAGGTGTGGAGAATATATATGCGAACATAGTTATAAGAACGAAAAGAGTGTGGTACTGTGCATGAACGAAGTCATTTATTGTAAGCGAGTATTTTATTCCGAAATCAAACGGAGATTCAAAACGTACATAGTTATACCACATCTGCACAGAGCCGAGAACTACAAACGGCAACAATGCACATACAGTGTATATTATTCTTCTTGCCTTTACTGCCTTTATACCGTCTGTTGCCGTAGAGTCGAGAACTTCTGCGGACTTTTTGAATCCGATTAAATAATATACACAAGCACATACTGAGTATACCGCGAGGGTAGGACGGCATAGCACAGCTGTTGCAAAGAAAAGCGACGCAAAGAAAGTTTTTATTAAAGAGGTTTTGCCGTTGCTTATGACATTCGAGGATATAAGGAAATAAGAGCCAAGAGTTATGAATGCAAATCCCGACGACATGGCAATTTCATAAAAAAGCGTTCTTCCGATAGAGTACCATATACCGCAGGTTGATATAACTATTATGAGACCGGCAAGATAACAGCCTGATGTTATACGGCTGAACCAGCGTTTGATTATAGCGGAGTAAGTCATTGCAAGGAAAGCAATTCCGATTATTGAAAAAATCATTACAGCTATGTCAGTAGGGAAGAAATAGCCTGTTATTTTGTGATACGGGAGGAAAAGAAGTATTACAGGAGCTATGCCATAATATGAATACAGCTTTTCATTATACAGGACATGGTCCCATATATCCTTGAAAGAGTCATTTATATCCGTACTTTCACGCAGTCCTCTGTCGTAGGGGTTTTCGATGTTGTAAAGTTCAGGCGTAGGCTCGTGGAGAAGTGAAACCTGTCCTTCTTCAAACGCAAGTACGACTTCTTCGGAAAGCTGATTTCCTGTTTCCTGCTTGAAATAGTCTTTTTTATCTTTTTCGGGGATTTTCACAACAATAGCTGATATTGTAATAACCACAGCTATCACAGCAATAAAAGCTGTTGAAAGATTACAGAATAATTTGTTTCCAGCGTATGATTTTTTAAGAAACGCCGAAAAGACGATTGCATATGCAAGAGTCGGTATAACGGAAAGAAGAATCATTCTCAGTACGGAAACATCAAACGGAATGGGAATATTCAGTTCTATTTTTGAAATCTTGAAAAATCTGTCGCCGTACGTCTGACTGAAATTGAATTTCATTTTGCCTGTGTTTCCCGAAAGAAGAACGGTTGTATATTGTGAATTAGCGTTATCAATGTAAGATTCCATTCTTATAATAGAGTCTCTGTAATAGTGGCTGTACGTATCGTCAGTTGCATCTATATTTGTAAAAAGCTTGTTTCTTATCTCTTCGGAAGCGTCTGTTATATCGATTTTTACTGTTCCGACTTTCATATTTATATCTTCAAAGACAAGCGACAAAGTGTCTTTGCCCTCCACCGTAATTTCGTCTTGTCCGTATACTTCTGAAATTTCGGACGAATCTTCTGTTGATTTGGTAACTTTCGTTGCGTTTGGTATGTCAAGTTCTTTCTGCACATAGTTGCCAAAAAACATTCTGTAGGAAGAAAACTGAAATATAGTAAGTTCTGCAATGAAAACAACTAAAAGGGCTTTGGCAAAAAATTTAAGCGTTCTGGACTTTTTTCTGCACCTGATAAAATTAATCGCTTTTTCGACAGCAAGAAACACGCCCATTGTGATAAATACGCCCTGAAACTGTCCAAAATCGGCAAGGTGCGTTATATCGAATATGCCAATTACAATCATGAGTATTGTAAAGAAGTCGGCGAAAAACTCCACTCTTGATGGAGGGGGTTTTACAGTTTTTTTCTGCTGTTTGTCAGTTTCTTCCTGTTGTGTGTCACTTTCTTCCGTTTCTGCAACTTTTATAACAGGCTTTACCTCTTTTATAAAAATCAAAGAGGCAATTATTGTTATTATAAGTTCTGCAATAAATATAATGTTCATAAATAAAACAAATTCCTTTCTGTTTTTTATTCCGATGTAGTATCTTCAATTTCTGTCGTTGACTGTTCTGCAACAGATGTCTCTGATGTTTCCTGACTGTCGCTTGATGTTGTCGGCTCTTCGGTCGGCGGTTGCTTTACAACACCGTTAAACCTGTCCACCTCGTCGTTTATCATTGCAAGATACGTATTCCGCAAATCTATCCAGTTTTTTTCCGTCCCTCCTGTCACAAGCATATCTCTTTCAAGCCTGTCAACTATGCCATAAGAATCTTCCGTCGTATACATACTTGCTCCCATTCCGTAAGCAAAGTCAACAACGGGCGTAAATTTAGTAAGGTCTTTGAAGTCCTGAAGTGCGTCATACTGTTCTGCGGTAAGCTGGCTTGTCGTAACTCCGAAGCCGTTGACTTTCGGGGCTGTGGCGTACGCTTTTGCAGGTTCTTTATAATCCTCCTGTACGATTACGGCACGCTCGCATTTTATATACGTTGCCACGGCATCGCCTTTTGTGGAATTTTTTACAAGCATTTTTGCAGAGTAGTCATATGTGTTGAAATACTCTTCCGTGTCGGGACATTTTGGAAAAGGCACAACCATGAAGTCCATGCCGGTGCTTTTTACATTAGATGCACCTACTGTCCATTCAGGCGAGGCATAGAAAAGCGTATTAGCACCCGTCGGAAAACTCGTGTTCCTGTAGGAAGAGTAAAGGTTTTTATTTGAAATTTCCTGCATAAACATTTCCGCTTCCTTTATAGGCTGGCTTATTATGTTGTTGTAGAACTTTCCGTTGCGGTAGTTGACAATTGTATGTCCCGAAGAGTGAAGTATAGCTCCGCCACACAGACCGTTTATCCCTATGCCGTTTGTTTTCTGGTGGAATGATTCCATAATTGACATGAAAGAATCCCAGTCCCATTTGCCCTGCTTGTAAAGTTCGTAAGGGTCTTTGAGATTGTTATTTTTAATCATAGTCCGACTGTACGTCAGCACGGTTGAATTTGTCACGTCATATGGGATTACATAGTGTTTTCCATTATATTTAAAACTCTCGATAACGCCAAGCATATCGTCCCATATTTCATTCTGTATTTCAAGCGACGGAAAATAAGGGTCTAACGCTTCAAACTGATTTCTGAATGCTCCGTCGGGAAATGCGGAGCGGTCGTATTCAAACATATCTACCTCGTCGCCTGCGAGAATCATGGCAGACAGCGTTGTGAATCTGTCTTCAACGCTTGTATGGACATATTTTACCTTACCGCCGTATACATCTTCAAAAAGCGACAATGCAACAGACCTTTGTCCGTCTGCTGTCGGATTAAGGTCGTAATCCGACAGCCATACAATCTCCGTACCCGTTATATCTGCCGGAGGGTCTATATGTGGTTTGTTTGCTGTCGGCTCTCGTGACAACCAGTCGTAACTGCCTTTATTATCTTCTTCTTCCTGTGATTCCTCAAAGTCAAGTTTACCTGTTTTTTTATTCTTGCTACAGGAGGATACAGGCACGGCAACAAAAGTCATCGCCAGTATCACGGCAAGAATTTTTTTTATATCTCTCATCAAGCAGACTCCTTTCATGGTGTATGAAAATATATTCATACATAACTATCCATTCTAATTATATATTAACAAGTGTCTGTATGTCAAGCGGAAAGATATAATTAAAGATTTTATTTTTAAAACAGGCAAAATAAATTTTCATAAAAGACTTGATTTTTATGGAAAAACGTGTTATAATAAATAAGCAACAATAGCAAGCTCCAGAAGACCGGAAATCTCCGGTCTTTCGTTTATATTCGACGGCTGAGGGGGGATTTTCTCTTGTTTTTCAAAGTTTTTTTGTCTGCTCTGACAGAAAAGTCCTCGACAGCCCGTGATTTTATATGGAGTATCACAAAATGCTTCCATGCGAAAGGAGATGATTAAAAATGAAGTTCAAAAAATTTGGTGCTACCGAGCAGAGAGTTTACGACCTTGTGAGACCGATAACCGACGACCTCGGCTATTATTTATGGGACGTTTCCTATATAAAAGAGGGTGCGGTGTGGCATCTGTGCGTATTTATCGACAGCGACGACGGCATAACTATTGATGATTGCGAGAGAGCGACAGAGCCGATAAACGCTGTAATGGATTCGGCAGACCCTATTAAAGAAAGTTATGTGCTTGAAGTAGGCTCGGCAGGTCTTGAAAGGGACTTGCTCAAGGAGGAACATTTTGAAATATGCGTCGGCGATACTGTAAGAATACGTTTTATCAGGAACATTGACGGCGAAAAGGAAGTTATCGCCGTTCTGACAGGTGCAGACAAAGAGGGCGTTTCAGTTGTTACAGAGGACGGCACGGAAAAAAAATATCCGCTTGCTGACATCGCTTTTGTAAAGCTCTATTTCGAGATGTGACAAAAATAAAAAATTAATTATATCGGAGGAATATACAGACATGAACACTAACAAGGGCTTTTTCGATGCACTCCAGTCACTCGGAGAGGAAAACAGCGTTGCGACTGACCTTCTCATTGAAAAAGTAAAGACTGCAATGCTGAAAGCGGCAAGAAAGGCTTATCCGCACAGCGAAGAGAGAATAAAAGTGGAGATAGACCCGCTTACGAAGAAATTCGCAATGTATATCGAGCAGGAAATAATCGACGATTATCCGATTGATGAAAACGAGATAAATATTGACGTGGCAAGGACTATAGACCCGTATGCAGTTGTGGGCGGAAAAATCATGAAAGAAATTGATATTTCAAAATTCGGAAGAATGGCGGCGTTATCTGCCAAGCAGTCCATAAAAGGCGACCTCAGGGAGATAAACAGGGAACAGATGCTTAACCGTTTTGAATCAAAGGAACATGAGTGCATAACCGTAAAGGTTACGCAGATAGACCCCGGCAGAGGAACAGTTACAGTCGAATACGAGGGTACGGAACTTTATCTTTTCAGAAATGAACAGATTCCGGGGGAGGTACTCAAGGAAGGACAGATGGTTAAAGTCTACGTTACCAATATAGTCGGCAAGACGAAAAAGCCTATTGTAAAGATTTCACGTACTCACAAAGACCTTGTTAAAAGACTTTTTGAAATTGAAGTGCCTGAAATATATGACGGCACTGTTGAGGTAAAGTCCGTTTCACGAGAGGCAGGCTCAAGAACTAAAATAGCCGTATGGTCGAAGGACAGCAATGTTGACGCAGTGGGTGCTTGTATCGGCACGGAGATGTCAAGAATACGTGCCGTTGTGGGCGAACTTAACGGCGAGAAGATAGACATAATACCGTGGAATGAAAGTCCCGATAAATTCATAGCAAAGGCACTTGCTCCTGCCACAGTCCTGAAAACTGTCATACTTTCCGAGGAAGAAAAGACGTGTACGGTAGTAGTACCGAATAATCAGTTATCACTTGCTATCGGCAACAAAGGACAGAACGCAAAACTCGCCGCAAAACTCACTGGCTATAAAATTGACATAAAGCCACAGTTTGATACCCTTACAAATGCGGAAGCACCTGAAATGAGTGCTGATTTCAAAGCACCTGAAAAGACCGAAACAAAAGAAGTATTGGAAGAGACGGCAACGGCAGTTGAGGAAAAAGCAGATGAAGCCTAAAAAGATTCCTATGAGAATGTGCCTCGGCTGTGGTGAGATGAAACCGAAAAAAGAATTAATAAGAGTGGTTAAATCGCCTGACGGAGAGATAAGCCTTGATTTTACGGGGAAAAAGTCGGGACGGGGTGCATATATATGCCACAGCGGAGAATGTCTTGAAAAGGCGAGGAAGTCGAGACGGCTGGAAAAAAGTTTCTCATGCAGGATAGACGAGAGTATTTACGGGGTGATGGCTTGTGAACTCAAAGAAGAAAACAGCTGATTTGCTTACAATCTGCATAAAGGCGGGAAAGACAGTAAAAGGCTTTGACAGCGTATGCGATGCAGTGAAAAACGGCAATGTTTCATGTGTGCTTACTGCATCTGATATTTCGCAGAAGACTTTAAAGGAAATTAATTTTCTCTGCAACAGATATTCCGTGCCTGTTCTTGATACGGAACTTTCAAAGGAAGAAACGGCTTTTTTATGCGGAAAATCAACGGCAGTAATTGCTGTATGCGACAAGGGATTTTCGGAAGGATTCATGAAAATCATAAACGCCTGATTACAGCTGAAACGCTGTACTGACATAGATTGAAATGAAAACACGACTCAGCCGTATTATGAATACGGTACTATTAACGGGAGGTATTTTAGCCTATGACCAGAAAAATAAAATTAAGTGACTTTGCAAAGGATTTGAATGTTTCCACACAGGAAGTAATTGACTTTTTCGCTTCAAAGGGTGATAAAAAGAAAAAGGCTGTTACAGGTCTTACGGAAACGGAAATGAATCTCTTGCTTGAACACTACACAAAGAAAAACGAAGTTAAGTCTTTTGATGAGTATTACAAGTCAGGAAACAGCAGTAAGAAAGACGATACATCGAAACAGGAGAAAAACGGCAGTAATGGCAGAAAGTCCGAAAAACAGCCGAAACAGAATAAACCTATGAAAAAACAGAATGACAGAAAACCTGAAGAAGTCAAAATTCAGGATACACAGAAGAAAAACAGAAAGACGGAAAAAACACAGGCAAAGGCTCAGGACAGGGGCGAGCGTTCAAAGCTGAATGTTTCAGTAAGCTCCGAGACGGCACAGACTTCAACCAAGAGAAGAACCGTTGACACGAGAGGAAGTTATGTAGACCTCGACAAATACAACGAGCGTTACGAGCAGATAGCAACTTCCAACAAGCACAAGAATGACAATTATTCGACAAAGAAACAGAAGATAAATCAGAAGTCCGCACAGCGTAACAGACAGCAGTATTCACGCAAGGAGACAGAGGCAGAAAAGCTGAAACGTCTTGAACTCGAAAGAGCCAGAAAACAGCAGTTAAAGGTGCTTATCCCTGACATCATAACGGTAAGTGAATTATCCGCACGTCTTAAAGTTACGGCAACGGAAGTTATAAAGAAGCTCATGGGACTCGGAGTAATGGCAACGATAAATCAGGAGATTGATTTTGATACTGCATCTCTTGTTGCGGAAGAACTCGGGGCAAAGGTTGAAAAGGAAGTTATTGTCACTATCGAGGAAAGACTTATTGACGATAGTGACGACGACGATACAAACCTTGAGCCACGCTGTCCTGTTGTGGTTGTAATGGGACATGTAGACCACGGAAAGACTTCTATTCTTGACAGAATCAGGGACGCACACGTTGCAGACGGTGAGGCAGGCGGTATTACTCAGCATATCGGTGCTTATCAGGTAAGAGTAAACGGACAGAAGATTACTTTTCTTGATACCCCCGGACATGAAGCTTTCACGTCAATGAGGGCAAGGGGTGCAAATATAACGGATATTGCAATACTTGTCGTGGCTGCGGACGACGGCATAATGCCACAGACTGTTGAGTCTATAAATCATGCCAAGGCTGCGGGAGTATCGATAATAGTTGCCATAAATAAAATGGACAAAGAGGGGGCAAATCCCGACCGCATAAAAGAAGAACTCACAAAGTATGATATAGTATGCGAAGAATGGGGCGGAGACGTTATATGTGTACCCGTTTCTGCAAAGACAGGCGAGGGAATTGACGAACTTCTCGAAAACGTATTGCTTGTTGCTGAGGTAAAGGAACTTAAGGCAAATCCCGACCGTCTCGCAAAGGGTACTGTAATTGAAGCACGTCTCGACAAGGGAAGAGGACCTATTGCAACACTACTCGTACAGAACGGCACGTTACATCAGGGCGATGTGCTTATTGCAGGTACAGCAGTCGGACGTGTAAGGGTTATGACAAACCATAAGGGCAAGCCTGTAAAGAACGCAGGACCGTCTGTGCCTGTTGAGATTACAGGTCTTGCGGAAGTGCCGAGTGCAGGCGATATATTCAATGCTGTTGAGGACGAGAGACTTGCAAGAGAACTTGTTGAGAAGAGAAAGCACGAGGCAAAACAGGAGCAGTTTAATTCATACAGGAAAGTAACTCTTGATAATCTATTCAGTCAGATTGCGGAGGGCGAAATAAAGGAACTTCCGATTATCGTAAAGGCAGATGTACAGGGTTCTGTTGAAGCGGTAAAGCAGTCGCTTGAAAAACTCTCCAACAATGAAGTAAGAGTGCGTGTAATACACGGTGCTGTCGGAGCTGTAAAGGAAAGCGATGTTATGCTTGCCAATGCCTCAAACGCTATAATAGTAGGATTCAATGTAAGACCAGACCCCGTTGCATCTGAAAATGCTGTCCGTGACGGCGTTGATATACGTCTTTACAGGATTATATATGATGCTATCGAAGAGATAACAACGGCTATGAAGGGAATGCTCGCTCCTAAATTCAGGGAGGTGGAACTCGGACGTGTTGAAGTGCGTCAGGTTTATAAAATCTCAAATGTTGGAATGGTTGCAGGAAGCTATGTTCTCAGCGGTAAGGCAACAAGAGGCTGTCAGGTGCGTGTTGTGCGTGACGGAATAATAATAGCAGATGACAAAATAGCAGGGCTGAAACGTTTCAAGGACGATGTAAAGGAAGTTGCAGACGGCTATGAATGCGGTATAAGCCTTGAGAAATTCAGCGACGTAAAAGAGGGCGACATTTTCGAGACATTTATTGTTGAAGAATATCGTGAAGAATGATTTTTTTGAAATGAAATGCAGAGGGGTTATTTAATCTTTTTATCTGACCCCTCGCTGTTTTCACTTAATATATTATACAGAAAGGAATAATCATGCCGAATTTTAAAAACAGCCGTATGGCAGAGGATATAAAAAGAGAGATGACAGCTATTCTCCGTGAACTCAAAGACCCACGCATAGACAAAATGCTTACTGTTGTGAGGGCTGACCTTTCGGGTGATATGTCATCATGTAAGGTATATGTTTCGAGTTTTTCGGGTATAGAAAAAGCGAAAGAGTCTGTAAAAGGTCTTGAGAGTGCTGGCGGATTCATAAGACGGGAATTATTCCACAGGCTTAAAATGCGTAAATCTCCCGAACTTGTGTTCATAGCGGATAACTCAATAGAAAGAAGTGTGGAGATAAGCAGAAAACTCAATGACTTGATATAAGGGGGATTTGATATGTATATAAGTTTCGGCGAAGCGGAAACCTTTCTCCGCAACTGTAAAGACGCTGTTATAATAACGCACAGGAATCCCGACGGCGACTGTATTGGTGCAGGTTTCGGACTGAAAGACATTCTTCAACAGCTCGGCATACGGAGCAGGGTTGTATGCCACGATGATTTTCCTGAAAGATTTGATTTTCTCACCAATGTCGGAGCAGGCGAGGACTTTGAGCCACAGACTGTAATAGCGGTTGACGTTGCTGACCCCTCACTTATGGGAAAGTATCAGGAGATTTACGGCAAAAGGGTTCAGCTGTGTATCGACCACCATGTGTCCAATAAAAACTATGCGGAAAAAACTTTGCTTCGTGCCGACGCTTCCGCTACGTGTGAAGTAATCTATCAGCTGGCAGAGTCTATGGGTCTCGATATATCGAGGCACTGTGCCATGTGTCTCTACACGGGAATAGCCACGGATACGGGCTGTTTCCGTTTTGACTGCACTACCTACAGAACGCATGAAGCGGTCGCCGACATTATGAAAAAGTTTGATATAAATTTTGCAAGGATAAACCGCTATATGTTTGACGTCAAGTCCGAGGGGCGTATTAAGCTTGAAAGTATGCTTAACGGCATGATGGAACTTTATCTCGGCGGAAAACTCTGTATAATAGCGGTTACCAATGAAATCATGGAGAAGGTCGGAATAGATTCCAGTGAACTCGAGGGATTCGCCAACCTCACTTTACAGCTTGAAAAAACCGAAATAGGAATTTTTATACGTGAACGTGAAAACGATTTCAAATGTTCATTCCGTTCGTCAGGCGATATAAACGTCTCCGAAATCTGTCAGCAACTCGGCGGCGGCGGTCATGCCAAGGCTTCGGGCTGTAATATGGCAGGAACTCTTGACGAGGTTAAAACAAAAATGATAGAGACCGTAAGGGAGGCATTATGCTGAACGGTATGATAGGCGTAAACAAGCCACAGGGTTTTACTTCGTTTGACGTTATCGCAAAAATGCGTGGCATACTCGGCATTAAGAGAATCGGACACAGCGGTACTCTCGACCCTATGGCAACGGGTGTACTGCCTGTTTTTGTCGGAAATGCGACAAAAGCCTGCGATATGGTTAAGGGCTATAAAACCTATGTGGCGGAATTTAAATTCGGAAAGACTACAGATACACAGGATATAACGGGAAAAGTTTTAACGGAGTCCGACAAGACTGTAACACTGAAAGACCTGAAAGAAGTTATCCCTGAATTTACAGGGAAAATTATGCAGTTACCGCCGATGTATTCCGCCGTGCAGGTAAACGGAAAACGTCTTTACGACCTCGCAAGACAGGGAATTGAGGTCGAGAGAAAACCACGTGAAATTGAAATAAAAAATATTGAATTATTGCAATATGATGAAAAGTCACGCACGGGAAGAATGGAAATAATATGCGGAAAAGGCACTTATATACGCACGATAATTAACGACATCGGCGAAAAACTCGGCTGCGGCGGAGTTATGACGGCACTTGAAAGAACAGCGGACGGCGGATTTTTTATCGCTGACTGCCATACTCTCGAACAGATACAGACGGCAAAGGACGAAAACTGTCTTGAAAAGCTGATAATTCCAATAGAATACGCATTTAAAAGTTTTAATAAAATACGTCTAAACGAAGTACAGACGAGAATGTATAAAAACGGCGTAAAGCTGGATTTGTCGAGGATTAATAACATAAAAGCGGACATAACGAAATATGCGGTATACGGATATGACGGTAATTTTATAGGTACAGCCGTTGCAGAACATGAAAACGGAATACTCAGGGTCGGAAAAAATCTTGCGTGAGGTGATAGAATGGAAGTGAAAACATCAGCGGTTGCACTCGGACTTTTTGACGGCGTACATCTCGGACACCGTGCTGTACTTGACCTTGCACTTGCACAGGAAAAAAACGGTTTTGTTCCGACTGTGTTCACGTTCATGCCGAAGACCGTATTAAGAAAAGCCAGCGGTTACGAGGGATATATATACAATCGCACAGAGAAAAATTATATTCTCGGCGAACTTGGTTTTTTGATTGAAAATATTCATTCCGTGAAGTTTGAGGAAATATGCGGACTCACGGGCGAGGAGTTTGCAGAAAATATCCTTGCAAAAAAATTGAATGCGGAAGTAGTCTGTTGCGGAAATGATTTCAGATTCGGACAATATGCGTCATGCGGAATTGAAGATTTGCGGAAATTCGGTGAAAAATACGGCTTTGAGGTGCAGACTGCGGACGATATGAAAATTGATGACATAACAGTATCATCGGGGGAGATACGGCGACTTCTTCTTGACGGCGAAACGGAAAAGGCAAATATACTTCTCGGCTCTCCCTATATGATTCACGCTGTTGTCGGTTTCGGAAACAGAATAGGCAGAACTATAGATTTTCCGACGATAAATCAGAATTATTCAGACGGACAGCTTGTACTTAAATACGGCGTATATAAGACCGTGACATATATTGACGGCGTGAAATACAAGTCTGTAACGAATATCGGAGTAAAGCCAACTATTGCAGGAAAACGTCTGCCACTTGCGGAAACGCATATACTTGACTTCAGCGGAGACTTATATAACAGGCATATAAAGGTTGAGTTTTATAAATTTATCCGTCCCGAAATGAAATTTTCGTCTGTTGACGAACTCAGAGAACAAATCAGAAAAGACACGGCAAAAGTCCGTGAAATTTAATAAATATTCGCAGTGTTTTCACTGCACTATCACAAAAAAAGTATATCATTTATATTGTCTGAAAAAACAGCAGACCGCAAGGAATGTTTTCATGGAGGGAAATTAATGATTGAGGTCAGGAATGTAAGCAAGAAATACGGCGACAAACAAGCCGTAAAGAACATAAGTTTTAAAGCCGAACAGGGCGAAATACTGGGATTTCTCGGTCCTAATGGTGCGGGAAAGTCTACAACCATGAATATGCTGACGGGATATATTTCGTCAACATCGGGACAGATTTTAATAAATGGCGTTGACATACTCGAAGAACCTAAAAAAGCAAAGTCATTTATCGGATATCTGCCTGAAATTCCGCCTTTGTATATTGATATGACAATCGAGTCTTATCTCAATTTCGTGTATGATTTGAAAAAGTGTAAACTTCCGAGAAAGGCACATTTAAAGGACGTGTGCGATTTGTGCAAAATAACGGACGTAAAGGGAAGAATAATTAAAAATCTTTCAAAAGGCTACAGACAGCGAGTAGGTCTCGCACAGGCACTTGTGAATAATCCGCCTGTGCTTATTCTGGACGAGCCTACTGTCGGTCTCGACCCTAATCAAATTATCGAGATAAGAAGTCTCATAAAAAGACTCGGCAAGAAACATACCGTTATATTGTCGTCTCATATTCTGCCGGAAATACAGGCGGTCTGTGACAGGATAATCATAATAAACAAGGGCGAGGTTTCGGCTGACGGCACTGCCGACGAGATAGCACAGCAGTTGACAAACGAGCATAAAATGACTCTCAGAATTGAGGGAACTACAGGCACAAAGTCGGACAAAAACGAAATTGTAAAGGCTATAAAGAATTTAAAAGGCATAAAATATGTGCGTGCCGATATGGAACGTGAAAAGGGTATATATGACTATGACGTTGAGGCGGACGAAAATATTGATATAAGGCGTTCACTTAACGACCTTTGCCGTGAAAAAGGCTGGAATATCCTTATGATGCAGTTATCGGATATGACGCTTGAAGATATATTCCTTAAAATCACAATGGGCGAACAGGATATTAAATCTTCGGAGAAAAAGCCTGAAATACGCCTGAAACTTGTCACGGAGAGTGAACAGGAAACAGAAAATGATAATGATAACGACGAAAACGGAGGTAACAACTAATGGGTGCAATTTACAGACGTGAAATGAACGCATTTTTTATATCGGGTGTGGCATATGTGTTTCTGACTGTTTTCTTTATCCTGTCAGGATATTTCTTCTACGTCGGCGTTATCGGCTCGGGTCGCACCGATACTTCACCGCTTTTCAGCAGTATGTTTCTTATAATACTTTTTCTTATTCCCATTCTGACAATGCGTCTCATGAGTGAGGAAAAGAAAAACAGGACAGACCAAGGGCTGTTGACTGCTCCCGTCGGTCTGTGGGATATAGTTCTTGGAAAATATTTCTCCGCACTTACTCTTTTTATCATAGCCGAAAGTATAGTGTTTATCTATGCAGGAATACTTGCCTATCTCGGCGACGTTGTGTGGCAGACCCTTATCGGAAATTATTTCGCCATGCTGTTTTTAGGCTCGGCATTTATAGCGGTCGGACTTTTTATTTCTTCACTTACGGAAAATCAGATGGCATCGGCAGTTGCAAGTATGCTTGCACTCTTTGTGCTTTATCTTTTTGATTCCTTCGCAGGCAACGTCTCAAACGAGACACTGAAAAATCTTATATTGTCGCTTTCATTCTATTCAAGATATATTGAGTTCACACAGGGTATTTTCAGTCTGCCGAGCGTTGTATTTTTCCTCAGTGCTGCGTTTATCTTCAATTTCTTCACTGTAAGAGTTCTTGACAAGAAACGCTGGGGATAATCTACAAAGAAAGGAAGGTATTTTCAGATGAGTGATAAAACAGTTTCAAATATGGAAGAAAAACCGAAAAAGCCGAAAAAGAACATGAAAAAATTCAAATACGGCTCTATGTCATTAGCCGTGATTGTCCTTGTAATCGTTCTTGTCATAATTGTTAATCTTATGTGCAGTATGCTTGCGAAACGTTCTCCGCTAAAAATAGACCTTACCCCCGACAAGCGTTACGAACTCAGCGACGAATCGATAGAGGCGGTTAAGAATCTTGACAGGGACGTTGAAATAACAGTTACTTTCCAGAAAAGCGACTTTGATTCTATGGGTGCATACTATCAGCAGATGTATCTTGCTTATTATGGCATAAATGTTGAAACGCCCTACGAAATGATTCCGTCAATACTTGAAAAGTACGAGCTTTATTCAAAACAGGGAAAAGGCAATATAAAAGTACAGTATGTTGACATGAACAAAGACCCCGACATTATAGCGAGGTACAGGAAGTTTTACAACAACGACATTCCCGAGGGAAGTATAGTTGTATTTTCAGGCGACGACAAAAACGGACGTGTAAAGGTTATCAGCGAGCAGGAAGTATTGAGCATGATTAAGCCAGCTAATACAAGCACGCAGACGGCAGTTACAATGAGTTTTGTTGGCGAGAGTACACTTACTTCCGCTATCCTGAATGTAACGGACTCAAATCCCATACGGACGGCTTTTGTAACGGCAATAAACGGTGCTTCCGTTGCAGGTTCGGACACAGCTACAGTCTCTGGTATAATGGAATTCCTCAGCAAGAACGGCTATGACTGCACAGAGGTTGACATTGCAACGGACGATATAAGCCCCGTTGACTATGATATGATAGTTGTGCCTATGCCGACAGTTGACTTCACGGCAGATATTATTGACAAACTCGGCGACTTCCTCTACAATGGCGGAAACTATGAAAGAGATATGCTTTATATTCCTAATATGACGGTAAATGATTTGCCGAATATCTCCGAATTTCTCGCCGACTGGAGCATAGAGGTCGATAAAAATTTTGTAATGGACGATAAAAACTGGGTATATATATCAGACCTGAGAAATCTTAATATAATGGCAGAAGTAAATGACGCTGATTCCGTCGGAACGTTGCCGAATGATACTCTTCCGATTGTCGCACCCGCCTCGAAGAAACTTTCCATACTGACAAAGAACAACGACAGCGTGGCAACGTCTGTACTCAGGTCTATGGATACATCTTATGATACGGAAGACCAGACAACAGGGGCAAGAGATATTGCGGTAATCTCCAGAAAAGAAACGAGCGTAGGCGTTGACACCTATACAAGCCATCTTCTCGTGCTTGGCAGTTCGGTAATGACGGACAGTGCAATCCTCGAGCAGACAAATACATTTAACAATGCAAACGTTTTAATCGGAATGATTAACACAATGACGGGCAAGGAAGCAAATGCTGTTATTCCCGAAAAGGCTTTACAGCAGGCAAAAATAGCTCCCGATGCTTCACAGCTGAATATTATAAAAATATTAGTCATCTATGTTATTCCTGCAATTGTTGCCGTGTGCGGTGTGATTGTGTTTGTAAGGAGAAGAAACCGATGAATAAATCTGCAAAAAATATTATTATACTTTGCGGTGCGGTTGTCGTACTCGGTGGCGGACTCATTGCCCTGAAGATGACCGAGCCGAAAGATAATCCGACGGAAGAAAGTCCCGTTTCTGAAACCTCGAAGGACTCCGAGGCGGAGGGCAGTGGGATAACGGTTGTTGCGGACGAAAAGGCGGACGAGCATGGCGGAGTAATCAGCGAAGTCAGTGTGAAAAATGCAGACGGAATACTTCACGTTGTTGTCGACAAGGAAGCAACGGAAGATTCCGCACAGACATATACCCTCGCCGATTATAAAGATATACCGCTTAATACGGCTCTTGTCGGTACTCTCGCAAACAATGCCGTCAATATGGTTTCAGAGTCTGTGGTTGAGGAAAACGGCGAAAATCTCGCAAAGTTTGGACTTGACAATCCGCAGGCAGAGGTTGAAATAAAATTCAAATCAGGAACGACAAAAAAGTTAATCATCGGTGACAAAGCCCCCGCAAATTCTGAAACATACGTAATGATTGACGACGAAAAGACAGTTTACACGGTTTCAACCTCCTACGTTGCAAATTACAGCAAGGCATTGAACGATTTTATAGAGACGACTATTCTTGAAAAGCCTGACGACGATAATATGCCGATTGTTGAAAGTGTAAAAATAGAACGTGAGGATATAGATTACGATATTGTGCTTGAATACGACAAGAAAAGCGATGACGGAAAATATTCGGGCGGTACTTCTGCAAAGCACGTAATGACCGAGCCGACAGAAGCATATCTTACTGTAGAGCGTTCAGAGCCTGTTACAAACGGTATGTTTGGACTTATAGCGGATTCAATTTATTCTGTAAAGTGCAGTGCTTCGGATATTGCACAGGCAGGATTAAAAGAGCCGTTCTGTAAAGTTACGATGAAGTGCGACGACGGAAAAAGTTATACTCTGCTTATGAGCGAGCCGTTTACTGACGAGAATAATAAAAAGTGCTGTTATGCGATGTTTGAGGACGGAAAAGTAATCTATACAGTCAATACGGAAAATGCAAAATGGGCAATTGTCATGCCGATTGATATAACTTCCCGTATTATGATTGGCTCTTATGTTTGGAATATAACTGATTTGTCCGTAAAGTGCAGTGACGGCACGGAAGAGAATTTCACAATAAAACTGAAAGACGAGAAAATGGACTTATCCGATGCAAAAACAGCTGATTTTGAAGTCAGACGAAACGGCGGAATTTTTGACAGTGAGAGGTACAGACAGTTTTATGGATTCCTAATAAGCTCATCTGCGGAGGAGTTCGCACTCGGCGAGAAAGTACCGACAGGCAAGCCGACGGTTACAATAACATACAGTGACTCATATACCAAGACGACAACAACTATTGACTTCTATGATTATTCAAATCTCACATCGCTTATTGTCATAAACGGCGAGAGTAAATATTTCTGTTCAAAGTCCTATGTTGACACACTGATTGACAATATCGGACGTATAGAAACAGGCGAGGAGTATGTTACGACATGGAAATAAAAATTTAAAAGGAGGATATTATATGAATGAGAAATTTTTTATTTATAAGGGTTATCCGCTTGTGCGTAGCGGAAACACAATTTATTACGGCAATATGTCAGACCCTTATGTGACGATGATTCAGATACTTGCTAAAAATAAATCGGGCGATATGGAGGTGACAAGTAAAGTCAGGGTGGTACAGATGTCAACAGACCTTACACTGTCGCCGATAGATGCCTGTATAAAAAATACAGAATGCGAATGCGGTCTTTATGAAGCTCTTGACATTGCAAGAGTATGGCTTGAAAAGGCACTTAAAAAATAAAAAAAATCAACTGCTGTACGGAATATTTCGCCATACAGCAGTTTTTTTCATATCAGCCGAGAATTATTTTAATTTCATTGACTTCTTTCAGCATATCGGCAGGAATATAATTTCCGTCGAGTTTTTCGCCGTTTAGGATTAATTCCTTTACACCGCTTTCAACGTGTGCGGAATTGTCAACCGTCATATTCAGCTTTTTGCCACGGAAATTTTTTCCCATTTTAAAGCCCTCCCACTCGGACGGAACGGACGGAGAAATGCGGAGACCGTTTATATCTGGTCGCATACCGCATATGCCTTCAACACAGCCTACCATTACAGTTGAGGCAGTACCCGTAAGCCAGTGTACGTGTGAGCGTCCCTCATACTTTGAAGCTCTTGATTCGGTAAATTGTCCGTGTACGTAAGGCTCCATTACACGTATTTCCGCCTTGTCATTCATGCTTGCTGGTGAGCTTTCCTTGAAATACTCAAAAGCCCTGTTGCCGTGACCGAGGAGCGATTCCGCAAGAATAAGCCAGCCCTGTGACTGCGAGAAAATACCGCCGTTTTCCTTTGTATCGTCGTTGAAGATGTGCATTAATGCGCCGTCAAAATATTGCTTTTTATAAGGCGGGTCAAGAAGTTTTGCACCGTATGGCGTATTAAGCAAGCCGTGTACGCTTTCCATAGCCTTTTCGGACTGTTCTTGTGTAGCGAATCCAGAAATAACGCTCCATGACTGCGGATTCAGCCACATATTAGCTTCAGGGTCTTTCTTTGCACCGACAAGCACACCGTCTTCACGAATGCCACGAATAAACCTATCCTCGTCCCAGCACTTTTCAAGAGCCTTTGCGAGTTCCGACTGTTTTTCGCCGATATATAAGATATATTCGTTATCTCCTCTTGACTCCGCCATGTCCTTTATAACGTTCATTGCGTAGTATAACTGGAATGCCACAAAAGTAGACTCGCCTTTTGCACCGAGACGGAGACAATCATTCCAGTCAGCGTGGAGACCTGCCGGCATATTGTGACTGCCAAGGTGATTCATTGAGAAGTCAACAGCCTTTTTCAGATGATTGTAAACTGTATCTTCACCGCCGTTTGCGTAGACAATAACCTCGTCAAGAAAAGCACTGTTACCGCTTTCGCCGAGATATTTAACTATAGTCGGGAAAAGCCATAATGCGTCGTCGGCACGATAGGATGGGTGTCCTGTTTCCTTTACATATTCAGGGTCATCAGGTGTATTCTCATGTCCTGCATTATGCGTGAACTTTACAAGCGGAAGTCCTCCGCCGTTGTCAACCTGTGCGGAAAGCATAAAACGGATTTTTTCGAGTGCCATTTCGGGATTAAGGTGAATAATTCCCTGAATATCCTGCACTGTATCACGGTAGCCATAGCCGTTTCGCAGTCCGCAGTAAACAAATGACGCAGCACGAGACCATATAAACGTAATAAAACACTGGTAGGCGTTCCATACGTTTATCATGTTGTTGAACTCTTCCGAAGGCGTTTCAACCCTGAAATTTTCAAGTTGAGTGTGCCAGTAATTTTTCAGCGTGTTTATTTCCCTGTCAACTTTTCCTGCCTGTCTGTATCCGCTGAGGATTTCGTCAGCCTGTTCAGCAGTTCTCTGTCCGAGAATATATATAAGCTCGATTGTTTCGCCTGATTTTACTATAACGTCAGACTGCAAAGCACCGCATGAATTTGAATTGTAATTCATTGTGTTACTGCATTTGCCTTTTTCAACCGCAACAGGATTTGCATAAGTTCTGTATGCACCTATGAAGTCCGAGAGATTACCGCAAGAGTTTGTTACATCTTCACCCACCATGCCGAAAAATCTGTCTCTTCTGTCCTTTTCACTGTTTCCGCTGATAGTCTGCACAATTTTATTTCCGTCAAATTTTGTCTGCGAAATGAAGAGCGAGTATTGCAGATTAACTTGGTCCTGCTCATAATTATCCTCATTTGTGAACTCAACAAATCCGAAAACCGAAAGATTTCTGTCGCTGTCGGTGGTGTTGGTTATTTTTGAACGCCATACCTCATACGTTTCACCCTGTGGCACATAATAAGTGACTTCCGACTTTATACCATCATATTCGGCGGAGATAACTGTATAGGCTGTACCGTGACGGCATTCGGACTTGTACTTGTCAAGCGGTTTGCCGACTGGTTGCCATGAAGCAGACCAGTAGTCTGCGGTGTCGTTGTCTCTGATGTAGATATATCGCCCTGGGAGTGCCATTTCGGAATTAAATCTATATCGTGTTATTCTGCCGTTTGCCCCCGACTTTACAAAGCTGTAACCTGAGGCGTTATTCGAGATAATCGCACCATATTCGGGGTCGCCGAGATAGTTTGCCCACGCTGTCGGGGTTGCCGCATTGGTAATTACATACTCCTTGTTATCAAGGTCAAAATGTCCGTACTGCATAATTTTTTCTTAAACTCCTTTGATTTTTAAAATTTTTTATCAGAATGCAAGAAACTGTGTACTTGCATATCCTGTATATCCGTTCCATGAAATATAGCACCAGTCAGAGCCGTAGACTTCAACGTATACGGAAGTGCCTTTCGGTATGGTGGTTACAACGTCAGCACCTGTTGAAGCGTATGAACGGAGATTTAGTGGGTCTTTCTGAGTGGCAATTACTGCCCATGTGTTGTCATATGTACCGCCGTTTGCAGAATTTTGCGAATTATCATCAGGATAATGATAGTAGCCGTTGTAGTCGGAATCATATCCGTAAAAATCACCCGACAGAATAAGCGTTACATAGTCGGCACTGACATATCCGCTTACACCCTTGTATGTGGTATAATACCATTTACTGTTGCTTGTTGTGTATACATCAATATACTTTCCTTTCGGAATAGAGCCTATTATTTTTCCGTTACTGCTCGGCGTGTCACGGATATTAAGAGCGTCGTTTTTCGTTGCAACGCAGGCATAGTTAGGTGTGTCATATACTGTCAAGTCATTTTCCGCTGGCTTGCTGAAAGACAGATAATCGGCACTTACAAATCCACTTTTTCCGTTGTACGTCGTATAATACCACTTATTGTCTGCGGTCTCGTATACAGTTAAGGAAGTTCCTTTAGGAATAGACGTAATAAGTTTTGACTTTTTGTCGGGTGTATATCTCATGCTGAGTGGGTCGGACTTTGTGGCAACATAAGCAGTAACTTTTTCGCCCATATAGCCTATAGTTTCGGCGGTATCGAAATCAATCCAGCCACCGTCCGCAAGCTTTCCCCAGTGTTCCGATTCCTCTACAATCGCATATGTTCCTCTGTCCTCAATGCGTCCTATTACCGTTCCGTCGTACTCAGGTTTATTATAAATCGGCAGACTGTAGTTATTCACGGTATACTCATACAACGGCTTTATCTGCTGATTCTGCTGATTTTGTTTTTGTGTTTCTGTCTGTTTCTGAGTCTGCTTTTGTGTCTGTGCCGTTGTCTGTTTCTGTTCCTGTGACTGCTTTTGTGTCTGTGCTGTTGTCTGTTTCTGTTCCTGTGACTGCTTCTGTGTCTGTGCTGTTGTTTGTTTCTGTTCCTGAGTCTGCTTCTGTGTCTGTGTGGTTGTCTGTTCCTGTGTTTGTTTCTGTTTTTCTGTTGTTTTTTCGACTTCAACAATAACCGTAACGGTAACTATTTCGGTAACAGGGGCATTTGTAGCTGTCTGTACATCGGCAAATTTTACTGTTTTTTCGGTTGTTACTGCCTCAGTTACTTCTTCGGTAACTGTCTCTGTGGTTGTCTCTGATGTTGTTTGTGGCGTTGTTTCGGTTGTGTTTTCGGCTATGATAAGATTGTCGCCGTCGGCGTTTACGGGCTTGTTATTTCCCTTGTCGACCATGGCTTTCATTATAGTTGACATAGCCATAATTATAACCGCAAAGAAAATCACAACGGCAATAAGCATTACAATCATGCCGACAGATGTCTTTTTTTTAGGCTGTTCGGCGTATTCTCTGTTATAAGGTTGCTGAGGATTCTGCGGAATATTGCTGTAGTTCGGTTGTGTGTAGTAAGGTGACTGCCGTCTGTTCTGCTGAAAATCTTCCTGTCTGCTGTAAAAGTTGTTTCTGTCAGGTGATTCATATTTTCTTGTGTAGGGATTACGCCTGTTTCCGAAGTAGGCGGACGGCTCGTCTTTCCAGAAATCCCCGTTGCTTATGAGGTCATCGTTGTCTGTCGGTATGTTTCTTTTGTTTTTGTTGTCCATTTTATTATCTCCTTTTTTTTATTTTTCTGTGCATACAGCAATTATAAATTTCCCGTCCCTGAGAATGTATTGTCTGAATCTGTAGCCTTTGATATTTGAGATAATTTTTCTGCCGTCGAATGCGAACTCAACAGTATTAAGCGGATATGAAATTCCTATGCCTATAGCTTTTACATAGGCTTCCTTGAGAGTCCACAGACGGAAAAAAAGCAAGTCTTTTTCTTCCTGAGGTGCATTCTCAATCATGGTTTTTTCGTTCTCTGAGAATGAACGTCTCACTACATTGGGACGGTAAGGTCTCACCCCCTCGCAGTCAACTCCGCACTCCGTATCTGCAACAAGGCATACGGCTATTCCCTCGGCGTGTGAGAGATTGTATTTTATTTCAGGGTGTCCGGCGAGCGAGGGTTTTCCGTGGTCGTTTCTTGTAATGGGCGTTTTGTCTGCCGTGTATTCTATGTTATACGTCTTTAAACACTCCCTCAGAAGATTGTGTGCGTGTAGTCGCTGTTCCTTTTTCGGAACGCTTTTAAGTGAAACAAGCAACATTTAATCTGCCTCCTTGAAATAAAAGTCTTTTCAGGTAATATTATATCATAACATAAGGCAAAAAGCAAGAAAAAAGTGACAAATGTCATCTTGAAAGTCATTATTTTTTATAGTATAATAATAAAAAAATCATTGGCTTCCGAGGCGGTCTAATAATTATGCAGTAGCTTATTCAGCTACATATTCAAATATGGTAATATGCTTATGAAAAGAAATATTTTAGCTTTTATCCTGTGTGTATTAATGGTTTCTTCCTGTTTTATAAGTTGTGGGCAGGAAGAAACTTCACAGTCAGGCACAAGTATTGTTTACACTGACAATTATCAGCTTAATGACAGACAAAAAGATATTCTTAATATTATGAATTTATCAGAAAATTTTTCGGAATTGAGTGACTCTCAGAAACGTTCTATTCAACGTATTGAGCAAATGTTGTGTTATCTTGAAAACAAATACGAAACAGAGTTTGTATATTCCGGATATATTCAGAAAGGTATCAATGAATCTGAAAAGTTATACGCATACCCGAAGAATATCGGAGGAAGGCAGACGGTAACTGTAAAAGCAATTTCAGATGATAAATTCACAGATGATTTTTATGATTATTCTGTTGCGGAATATGCAGAAGAACTCATAGACGAATATCTTTCAACACAGTTTTCAAAAGATGATTACAGATATTATTCAAGCACAAACGCTTGTGATATTAAAATGAATGAAATTGTTGATGAAAAACTTCAATGGAAGTATGGTGCATCAAATATAATATTCATTAAATCAGATGTCTGCAATATGGACGAAGTAGAAAAATTTGCTGTAAATTATGCTAAGTTTCTCTATGAACACGAGATAGATGGTTCTCATAGAATCAATATTATGGCTTATTTCCCTGATATTGAAATCAAAAGTGGTATTTGTCATCTTTGGTATGAAGAAGCAAAAGCAAACGTAGGATTTTATTGTTTTTTTATTACTACTTCGACTAATTTCCCGAGAGTTTATGCAGACTGGATGAAATATGAACTTGATGAAGATGGGCTGGGAAAACTTTATAAAAATATTCCATCCCGTCATTCAAATGGGGAAAGCGGTATGGAAGATTATTCAGTAGAAGAATTTTTTTCAAAATATTGATGTTAGATTAGGAGAAAAAATATGTATTTGACAGATTTAGAATTATGTATGTCTGAACAGCTTAAATATCTTGATGAATATGTTTCCAAAGTAGCAGGAATAAGCAATGAATTTTCAAAAATTAATATGGAACAGCATGAAGATAAGTAAATTTCTGAGGAGGTCTATTATTTATGAGTGAGGTTATTTCGTGGATTATGCTTGTGGCGGTTTTTATCGGACTTCCTGTTGCATCGGTGATTTTTTTTATCGTATCGCTTGTAAAGTTCCGCAGAACATCTGAAAATCAGGAGATGTATTTAAAAAGAAAAACTATCTGTATTGTTTCGGGAATTATAGCGACGGCAATGGTTACGGCAGTTGTTGTACTGTTTGTAATGATTTCGATAAGCCTTGCACATATGTGAGGTGAAAAAATGAGTGACAAACTTTTCAAAAAAATACTGGCAACAGTCCTGATAACAGGCGTTATAACTACAGGCATTCTTGTTGCATATACCTGTTATCTTCACAAATACTGCTCTATAATATCCTACATATCAAACGGAGGTTAAATTAAACATGAAACTTTTAAGACAGATTACCGCAATTATTCTTGTAGTACTTGTCTTTGCGGTTTTTGACCTTTCTGTGTATATGCTTTTTACAAGGCGTTTAAAAAATACAAATACAAGTGAGTCCATGAAGAATAATTCAATAGAACTTGAAAAATATATGCCTTTTGACGAAAATTCGGAGGTTGCGAGGGTTGAGACGGATTTTAAAATCACTGAAAATCTTCCTGTGCTTGACGGTGCAGCTGCCTTATATCCTGTATTTGCGGGATTTGTGAATGCCGTCTATCCTGAGGACAGCGTTGTATTTGACGGCGAAAAATTCACGGAAAAAAGTTATCTGCAATATACAAACACAGTAAAGGCATATAAGGCTGTTGTTGACGGAACGGCAGATATTATATTCTGTGCTTCTCCGTCTGCCGAGCAACTCGAATATGCCGAAAAACAGGGCGTGGAACTTGAGTTTGTACCGATAGGAAAAGAGGCTTTTGTATTTATCGTGAGTGACAAAAACCCCGTTTCAGAGCTTACAACTGAGGAAATAAAGGGGATTTATTCGGGAAAATATAAAAAATGGTCTGACGTTGGCGGAGACAACAGACTTACCGACCCCGTGCAGAGAATAGAGGGAAGCGGAAGTCAGTCGGTAATGACTGCATTTATGGACGGCGTACCCATGAAAAAAAATCTTCTCGGCTTTACGGGACGGTCTCTGGGATTTTCTTTTCGGTATTACGTGGCGGACGTTGTGGCAGACGGCGGTGTGAAGATGATTGCCGTTGACGGAGTATCTCCCGAAAGGAAAAATATTTCAGACGGAACTTATCCGCTGACGTATAATTTTTATGCAATATACAGAAAAGACAATAAGAATGAAAATATAAAGCATTTTATAAACTGGATTCTCTCGGACGACGGACAGGAAATTATTGAAAAATCAGGGTACAGCCGTTTTAATTATTAATTGGCTATTGTAAAACCCTCCGTTTTGTGTTATAATGTTTAATGATACACAAAAAACACGGAGGGCTTTTTTTATGATAATTCTTGAAAACCATATAGGCAGGATTTCCGTTTCTGCTGAATATCTTACGGAGATAGTACGCCATACTGTGTGCGACTGTTTCGGCGTTGCGGATATGTGCAGTGTAAATACGTTCCGCACAGCTGTTTCGTCTATTACAAAGGGACGGTTTTTCAGACGGAGGGGTGTTGTTATACACATTGAAGATGACGGAACGATAGCCATTGACCTGCACATAAAAGTCTCATACGGAACGAGCATAACAGCCGTAACGGAGAGCATAGGACATAAGGTTAGCTTTACGGTTGAGGAAATAACGGGTATACGTGTAAGCTGTATTACTATTTACGTTGATGACATGAATATATAAAGCAAGGGGAGGAATTTTTTTAAATGATAAACGGTGCATTGTTCAGAGATGCGGTTATTTCGGCATCTGTAGTTATAGATAACAGAAAAAGAGAGGTTGACGAACTTAATGTTTATCCCGTACCTGACGGCGATACAGGCACAAATATGTCCATGACAATCGGAAATTCAGTAAGTGAACTCAGAAGACTTGACGACAGCACACCGATTTCCAAAGTTGCCTCTGTTGCCTCGTCTTCATTTCTCAGGGGAGCAAGGGGAAATTCTGGCGTTATACTTTCTCTGATATTCAGGGGATTCGCAAAAGGTCTTTCAGGCTGTACGGAGGCAGGCTGTGAGGACTTCACAAAGGCACTTGAATACGGCGTTGAATCGGCATACAAAGCCGTAATGAAACCCGTTGAAGGCACGATATTGACGGTTGCAAGGGCTTGTGCGGAAAAGGCAAAAGAAATTTCCTTGTCCACAAATGACGATGTTATATTCTGGACGGAAGTATGCATAGAGGCGGAAAGAGTTCTCGAAAAGACGACGGAAATGTTACCTCAGCTGAAAAAGGCAGGAGTTGTTGACGCAGGCGGTAAAGGGCTTGTTATAATATTCCGTGCGATGACGGACATATTTTCAGGCGGAGAGATAGCAGAATCCGCAACCGCAAATCATGATAATAGCGATTATTTCCGTACAGCCGTAAGCGAATATGACGACGAGATAAATTATACATACTGCACGGAGTTTATACTTGAAAAAAAAGAAAACTGTCCCGACCCTTTCATGCTCCGTGCCTATCTTGAAACTATCGGCGACTGTGTTGTTGTGGTTGAGGACGAGGATATAATAAAAGTACACGTCCACACGGATAACCCTGGGAACGCTTTACAGAAAGGTCTTGAGTTCGGGCATTTCATAAACAATCCACGTCCGAAAATAGAGAACATGAGGATTCAGCACGAAAATAAAGTGCGTGACGCAGACAATGCGGAAAAAGGTCTTGTTTCTGCCGAGCCTGAAAAGCAGTTCGGATTTGTGGCTGTTGCGGTCGGTCATGGAATAGAAGCGATGTTTAAAGACCTCGGAGCAGATGTTATTGTAAAGGGCGGACAGACAATGAATCCCTCGACGGACGATATTTTAAGGGCTATACTTGCCGTGCCAGCTGAGATTGTTTTTGTACTTCCGAATAACAAAAATATCATCATGTCAGCGGAGCAGGCTGTAAAACTTACGGACAAAAAGGTCTGTGTACTTCAGACGATGACTATTCCACAGGGTATTTCCGCAATGCTCGCATTTGATGAAAATGAAAGTCTTTCGGATAACAGGCTTAACATGACAAAGGCTTTTGAGAGAGTTTCAACGGGTCTGGTTACTTTTTCCGCACGTGATTCCGAATTTGACGGACATCAGATTAAAGAGGGTGAAATTCTCGCCCTCGATAACGGACGGCTTGCGTTTACGGAAAAAGATGTTAATAAGGCTGTTATCAAACTGGCAAAACGTCTTGCAAAGGGCGATGTAAGCTATATCACGCTTATTTACGGTGCGGACGTTACCGAAGAAAACGCCGAACAGACAAAACAGCTTATTGAGTCGAAAATAAGCGACAAGATAGAAGTGATTCTTCTGGACGGCGGACAGCCTGTGTATTACTACATTATTTCCGCCGAATAAGCTGGCTGATATGGATAACAAAGAAAATTTTAGTCCCGAAGAACAGAAAGCTATAAATAAATATTCATGGCTTAAAACTTTATTTATTTTAATAAACGGAATAATGTTGGCATATGTAAATAATGCAGTCAAGCAAGGTACTTATCATTTATATCTTGTTACGGTACTGTTAATTGCTACAACTGTAATTACTATAATGATATTGATTACATATTTTCAGAAAAACAGACATATTACAAAATATAAGTCAATATATTTAGCATCTTCTGTTCTGATGATTTTTCTGTTTATTCTCCATGTTTTCATATGCAAGGACTATGTAATGGATATATTCGCCGGTGAAAGAACGATTATCACAAGTGAATACAGTGTATTGTGGGGTTATTTCCATACTGAAATTGACGGCGAAGAAATACATCTTAATCTTCCGGACGAAACAATTAAAAAACTCCATGACAACGAGTATATCGACAGTGAGGAAATATATAATTTCAATACTGGTACATATTACTATAAGAAAAAAGCCCATATAATATATTATCCCAACAGCAAGATATTAAAGGACGCATTTATAGAAGATTAGTATAAAAAGTCCTTTTGTGCAGATAATATCACAAAAGGAGGCTGATTAAACTATGATTGAACAGGATACTATAAAACTTCTTCGTGAGTGCGATGCAGGTGTAAAAATGGGCGTTTCGGCTATTGACGAAGTGCTTGACTATGTGCATGACGAGAATCTGAAAAACACTCTCAACTACAGCATGGGCGAGAATGCAAAGCTCGAAAGGGATTTACAGCTTGCCCTTGCGGACTATCACGACGAGGGAAAAGACCCTAATCCGATAGCAAAAGGTATGTCATGGGTAAAGACGAATATGAAGCTGAAAATGGACGAGTCTGACAGCACAATTGCAGAACTTATAACGGACGGTTGCAACATGGGAATAAAGTCCCTTAACCGCTATCTTAATCAGTATAAGGCGGCGGACGAGCGGTCAAAGAGCCTTGCAGGCAGGCTTATCAGTACGGAGGAAAAACTCTCTTTTGACATGAGACAGTTTCTGTAAAAAACAAAAAGCGGACAATATTTCAGTCCGCTTTTTTTCATGTCAGCGAGGTGTAAAACGAATAGTCAACAACACCGCTTATATTTTCAAGCGAGCCGTCAACAAGTTCTTTTATCATAAGGCAACTTTCATGCGGAAGATGTATATTTTCCCCTGCAATTATTCCATAGTCTTTGCTTGTAACAAATTCACGTGGATTATAATTTTTCGGGTCGCCTTCAACAAGTACAGCCTTAAATCCCATTTGCCTTGCCACTTCAAATCCACATTCAATAAGTTCTTTTGAAATATGCTGTCTCTGTAATTCGGTTTTTACGGCAACGGGAGTCAGTATAAGCAATTCATTTTCATATTTTCCCTCAATGTGAAACCTTGAAAACATGGCATAGCCTATGATATTATCGTTTTCGTCAGTTGTGATAAGTTCAAGTTCGGGAAGATAATACTTTTTGGAGCGTATCTCCTCAACAAGTCCACGTACCATTTTACCCTCTTTTTCGGAATCGTGTTTAGTAAATACTTCCTCAATGAGATTGAGTGCCGGAATAAGATATTTATTTTCCATGCTTTTTATAATTCTTTTCATTATTTTCTCCTTAAAAAAGCGGACAATATTTTCGTCCATAGGTAATCCGTATTCACCTTATTACAGGTTATTAACTTCAATTTCAATATTTGAAAATTTATAAATTCCTTCTTTTATAAAAGGATTAACTATCCTGAATTTATAGTTATACTTAGGATAATTTTCGTATTGTTCTGATAATTGTTCTTGGCAAACTTCTATTTTGACTACACCATTAAATAAATTTATTAATTTGTAAAAAATAGATAAAATTTGTTCATGAGACAATGATTTTAAACAGCCTTCATAAACAATATTACCATATGTATCGCTTGATGTATAAAACTTTCTTTCATAATCATCAATAAACATAATCTCGTTGTCATAAATAAATAAAGAAGTTTGAATTTTAAGAAAACTTATAAAAAAATTCTGTTTTTCTCCATCGAACGTAATATACTCAAAACTTTTTTCACAATTATAATCAACATAGCTATCATCAATAATATACTTACAATTTATATTATTTTTATTTAACTTGTCAATTAAGAATTTTCTAATTTCATTATTAGAAAAATCCATGCACCATTTTTTCATTCCAATTCATTAGTCAAATTCCACACTATCCATAAACTGATTTATACTATAAACCTTTTGACAGTTTTGGCATACTGGAATTGAACGATTATTTCTTGTGATAAGTTCAAGTTCGGGAAGATAATAATTTTTGGAGCGTATTTTCTCAACAAGTCCACGTACCATTTTACCCTCTTTTTCGGAATCGTGTTCAGTAAATACTTCCTCAATGATGTTGAGTGCTGGAATAAGATATTTATTTTCCATGCTTTTTATAGTTCTTTTCATTCTGTTCTCCTTAAAAAAAGCGGACAATATTACAGTCCGCTTTTTTGTGTGATTAATAATTTTCGCTTCTTACTTCAAAATATGACTGCGGGTGTGCGCATACAGGACATACATTAGGAGCTGATGTTCCGACAACGATATGACCGCAGTTGCGACATTCCCATACAGTTACACCGCTTTTTTCAAATACCTGCTGATTCTCGACGTTTTCAAGAAGTTTGCGGTATCTTTCTTCATGCTGTTTTTCAATAGCACCAACCATGCGGAATTTATTGGCAAGAGCCTTGAAACCCTCTTCCTCGGCTTCCTGAGCCATTCTCTCATACATATCCGTCCATTCGTGGTTTTCACCTTCGGCAGCGGCACGGAGATTTTCGGCAGTATCACCGATTCCTCCGAGTTCCTTAAACCACATTTTAGCGTGTTCCTTTTCGTTGTTTGCAGTGTTGAGGAAGATTTCAGCTATCTGCTCGTAGCCTGCCTTTTTTGCAACGGAAGCAAAGTATGTATACTTGTTTCTTGCCTGTGATTCGCCTGCGAAAGCGTCCTTTAAGTTCTGCTCGGTTTTAGTACCTGCATATTTGTTTTCTGGCATAATAAAAAACTCCTTTTATAATTAATTTTCCCAAAGTCCGTGAAGATTGCAGTAAGCGTATACAGTTTGAATCACTTCATTTTCAACTGTAAAACAGGCTTCGGGTTTTTCATTCGGTGAAAGGTACTTAACATAAAAGCCTTTGTTTGTTTCAACGGCAATCCACTGAATATAGTGTTTTTCCTGCATAGGATGTTCAGCAGAACCGACTTTCACACATATTTTTCCGTCGTTTACTTCATAGACGGGGACGTGCTTTTCAACAGCAGCGTCTGTTGTGTTGGCGGTAATTTCCGTAAGATTTTCCGCTGAACCGCTTAACAGTGCAAGTACAGACTTGTTGTCTTTGTAGAAATTCATAAAAATTCCTCCTGAAAATATGATACAGATATTATATCATATGAAACTGTTTTTGTCAACAAAAAAATGTAATACGCTACAAACTTTTTTAGGCAATGGGAATAGAATTTCCGTCGATGTCATAAAATACTATATTATCTATATAAAAATCGGAGACGTTTTCAATTCCCCACCGCATTATCAGAAAATTCGCATCGTCCATGTTTTCGGACCAGCAGAGACCACTTTCCGCCAGAAGAAACTTAAACTCGCCATGAACTGCTTCCGACATATCGAGATTATATTCACCACCCTGAAATTCTGCGAAATCATACCATTTTCTGTTGTCTTGCGTATCTTTATAGTCAACGACAGTACCGCCACCGCAACATATAGTCCCAGGGGCTTTTACGTGCTGACCTTCGGCGTTTATATAGCCGTCCGTGAGTGCGTCTGCATATACGTCAAATTCAATGCTCCTGACAAGCGGTAAATTTTCCGTGCCGAGAATTTTGGCGACATTTATGCTTACTTTCTGAACACGTTCATTCATGGGGACGGCAGATGTCATATCGTCCGAAAATTTAAGCATATTATTTCCATGGACTTCAACTACTGACAAACTGCCGTTTGCGGACTCCCTGTCGTCTGTGATAATCTTTGCAAAAGAAAAATCCCCGTCATCAAAAGTTATCGCATTAGGGTCTGTTGCTCTGCGTGGAATATTAAATCCGAGCTGTCCGACCTGACTGCACGACACAAGCGACAATAAAGAAATCAATCCGATAAAATATTTTTTCATGTCTGATTCCTGCTCTGGTTTCTCTTGTATGCTATAACCGCAACACCGCCGACAGCCATAATAAAGACTGAAATTCCGATATTGTTTTTTTCAGGATTTTCAGTTGTTTTTTTCTGCATTGTAAATTTCACCGTAGTGATTGTGTCTGCGGTTGTGGTGGTATATGTAGTTGCAGATGACTTTTTTGTTGTGGCTTTCGAAGTGGACTTTTTTGTTGAAGTTTCTGTCGTTTCTTCGCCGTCTGTGACTATTGAATTTATTTTTATGACAACTCCGTTGTCTTCTGATTTTATATCCGACTGCAAAACCAGATTGTCGACCGAATCCGAATTTTCGGAAATATTCCATACAGCTGTATAGTCGCCGTCTCCTTTGATGTATACCTTTTCATTTCCGCACACTTCGGGAATCCATGCACTGTTTGCACCGATACTTCCCATAAGATAGGCATAATGACTTTTTGTGCCTTCAAGACCGCTTACTGTAAAATTCACCTTTACATATTCGCCCATATCCGTTTCGGCGGAGATGTCCTCAACAGAATTACCGCCCCATTTGTCTATAATATTTATTTTTAACTCGTTTCTGTCGTCGCTTGCGGTAAAAGCCCCTGTCGACTGTCTGTAGGGGACTGTTATTTCCTGAGCCGAAGTCTGTATGGCATAATTTATTGCTGAAAATGCCGATACAGCAGATAAAATACCGACGGCGAGAATTTTTCTGATATTCATTTTTAAAAAACTCCTTGTTTTTTAATATCTCAAATTATATCACCACAATTATTTAATGTCAAGTCCGCACAAAAAAAGTAATTGAAATTATCTTATAAAAATGATATAATTGATATGTTGATATTTTTAAGGAGGCAGATTAAGATATGGGAATATTTGATATATTCGACAGAATTTCACAGAATACCGCAACAACAGGCAAGCCTGAATATATAATTGCGGGTCTGGGGAATTTTGGTATGCAGTACGACAATACACGCCACAACGCAGGTTTTTATGTTGCGGATATGCTGGCGGAGCAGTACGGAACGGAGATAAACAGACTGCAATTCAAAGGCAAGACGGGAGAGGTTACAATAGACGGGACGAAATGCCTTTTGCTGAAGCCGACAACATACATGAACAACAGCGGAGAATCAATAGTACAGGCTATGCAGTTTTACAAACTTGATATATCAAGGCTTATCGTCGTATGTGACGATATATCGCTTGACTGCGGAAAAATCCGCATAAGACGCAAGGGAAGTCACGGCGGACACAACGGTCTGCGGAGCATAGCAGACCTTACGGGGAGTGAAGATTTTCAGCGTATAAAGGTCGGAGTCGGAAAAAAACCTCACCCTGACTACGACCTTGCAAAATGGGTACTCGGAAAATTCAGCAAGGAAGACAGCGGAAAAATAAAAATCTCGGCGGAAAATGCCTGTGAGGCTCTTAAACTTATGGTAAAGGGAGAAACAGACAAGGCTATGAACAGATTCAACTGATTTTTCCGATTAAGAACAGGAGAAAGAACAATGCGACTTTTCAGAAATATTTTCAGGGAACTATCAGGATACAGGAACATATGTGATGCAGTAAAGAAAAATATATCACCTGTTTCTGTAACGGGTCTTTCCCTTATCCACAGGGCAAATTTAGCCCTTGCACTCACAGAAGACAATGTTAATATCCTTATATCAGGAACAGAAGCCGAGGCAAGAAAACTATGCGATGATATAAATATGATGTCAGGCTCTGAGACGGCTGTTGTTTTTCCGTCAAAGGAACTTATTTTCACTCCCGTGGATACTTCCAATCACGAGTATGAATATATGAGACTTTCGGCACTGACGAAAATATTACAGGGAAAATGCAAAATAATATGTGCAGGAATTGAAGCAGTCATGCAACCTGTTATTCCGCCCGAAAGGCTTATATCATCGATAATTGAAGTGTATCAGAGGCAGGAAATAAATATAAGGAGATTTTCGGAAAAACTCTCTCTTATCGGCTATCAGCGTTGCGAAAAAGTAGAAGGTGCGTCGCAGTTTTCGGTAAGAGGAGCTATTATAGACGTTTTTCCCGTCCATTCGGAAAAGCCTTTCCGTATAGAATTATGGGGTGACGAGGTGGACAGCATTTCGGAATTTGAGACCGACTCCCAGCGGAGAACAGACCCCGTAAAAAAAATTGAGATTCCGCCCGCAAGCGAGATATTATATAACAACGAAGAACTCGCCGACAGAATAGAAGTTCTCATAAAAAAGGCGAGGGGCAAGAGAGCCGAGGCAGTAAGAGAACATCTCGGGGCGGACGTCAGCAGACTGCGTGGAGGCAAGATACTGCCACACGGACAGAAATATTATCCGCTTGTCTATGATAAGACTGCGACCGTTTTCGACTATATCGACGGAATTGTCATGTTCAGCGACTGGTCGTCTGTAATGGACAATGCCACGGGTATAACCTCACGTCACAATGAAGATGTAAAGATTTTAATGGAAGACGGACAGCTGTGCAGGGGACTTGACGGGCATATTATTGAGTTACCACAGATTCAGAACAGGACGGAAAAATTCGTCCGTCTGTATATAAGCAATTTCATGCAGGGCGGAGAACGGATAGACTATCGGCGTATAGTGAGTTTTGAGGCGTTGCAGAATGCAGTATGGGGCGGAGAAATGCGACAGCTTGTGGAAGATTTGAACGACTTTATTAAAAGAAATTACAGGATTATTCTTTGTGCAGGCAGTGAAAAGACTTTGCCCGTCATATGCAAGGATTTGAATGAAAAGGGCATAAAGTGCAGAATATGCGGAGAAGAGACAGACGCTGTAAATTACGAAGTGTGCCTTATGTCAGGCAATCTGAGCAGTGGTTTTGAATATCCCGAAAATAAGACAGTCCTTATAACTCAGGGGCGTTCTATGGACAGCCGTCAGCGTAAACGCAGTAAAAAACGCAACAAAGCCGAGGAAATAAGAAGTCTTGCGGATATTGCCGAGGGAGATTTGGTTGTGCATTCGGCTCACGGAATAGGTCGCTTTATCGGCATACGCAAACTTGAGTTTGAAGATATTACAAAAGACTATATAACGATACAGTATGCAGGGACTGACAAGCTGTATATTCCTGTAACACAGCTTGATACGGTATCGAAGTATATCGGCACGAGAGATGACAGCGGTGTAAAATTAACTAAATTGTCATCGGGCGAGTGGCAGAGAACAAGAAACAATGTAAAACGAGCCGTAAAGGATATGGCACACGAACTAACAGAGCTTTATGCAAAGCGTGAAAAGAGTAAAGGTTTTGCATTTTTCCCTGACGATGAGATTCAGCATGATTTTGAAGAACGTTTTCCGTTTGTCGAGACGGACGACCAGTTGCAGTCGATAGCGGAGATAAAAGCCGATATGGAGAGCGAAAAGCCAATGGAACGGCTACTTTGCGGAGATGTAGGCTTCGGAAAAACGGAAGTGGCATTCAGGGCGGTAATGAAGTGCGTGCTTGGCGGAAAACAGTGTGCCATTCTCGCACCTACAACTGTTCTGGCTTATCAGCACTATCAGACAGCGTTAAGAAGATTTGAACAATTTCCCGTTAGTATAGAGTTGCTCTCACGTTACAGGACAACGGCACAGCAAAATGAGATACTTAAAAAGCTAAAACAGGGAAGAATAGACCTTATTATAGGTACACACAAGATTATTCAGAAAAGTGTTATATTCAAGGATTTAGGTCTTGCTGTTATCGATGAGGAACAGCGTTTCGGAGTTGCACATAAGGAGAAATTCAAGGAGAGTTTCAACGGTGTTGACATACTCATGCTGTCGGCTACTCCTATTCCGAGGACTTTAAATATGGCGATGAGTGGTATACGTGATATGTCGGTGCTTGAAGAGCCACCGCAGGACAGATATCCCGTGCAGACATATGTTATAGAGTACAATACAAGTACAGTGATTCAGGCTATTATAAGAGAACTGAGAAGAGGCGGACAGGTTTATTATATTCATAACAGGATAGAGACAATACAGGCGTGTACGTCGAAATTGCAGGAATATCTTCCGGAAGCGAGGATAGTATATGCACACGGACAGATGACGGAAGAAAAGATGTCGGATATATGGGAAAAACTCGTTGAACATGAAATTGACATACTCGTCTGCACTACTATAATAGAGACAGGTGTTGACGTTCCTAACGTAAACACTCTTATAATAGACGACGCCGACCGTTTCGGTCTTTCCCAGCTTTATCAGCTGAGGGGAAGGGTAGGACGTTCAAACAGGCGTGGCTATGCTTATTTCACCTATCAGAAAGACAAGGTACTCACGGAAATTGCTTCAAAACGTCTGAATGCCATGAGAGAATTCACACAGTTCGGAAGTGGTTTCAGGATAGCACTCCGAGACCTTGAGATTAGAGGAGCAGGAAGCATACTCGGCGGCAAACAGCACGGACATATGGAGGCTGTCGGATATGATATGTATTTAAGACTTCTTTCGGAGGCGGTGGCGGAAGAACGTGGAGAAAAGCCGGAGAAAATCCCTGAATGTCTTATTGATATTCAGATTGACGCACATATCCCCGAAAATTATATTTCAAGCCTGAATCAGCGTATAGATATCTATCGGAAAATTATGCTTGTAAATACTGACGATGACAAGGCAGACCTTATTGACGAACTGATAGACCGTTATGGAGAACCGCCTGAATCCGTCTGCGGACTGCTTGATGTATCTCTTATACGCAATAAGGCTTCGCACCTCGGAATTACTGAAATATCCCAGAAAAACGGCTCTATGTATTTTTATACCGAATACATGGAGACAAAACAGATAGCCTCGCTCTCGGCTCGGTATAAGGGAAATATTACTTTCAACGGAATGGGAAGGTCATATGTATCTGTTAAAATTTCCTCCGCAACAAAACCATTTGACATGATGAGAGAAACGATAGACATAATATACAGCAACAGGGAAACATGAAAGTTTATTTGCGGATTCTTTTTTAAGAGAAGTATAATTTATTATTATCACTGTACTTAATTGATTTTTATGTTGACATATCGGAAATTATATGGTAGAATATATATAAATATAAAGTATCATCAGGATATTTCTGGAGGGAATTATTATGACTTTAAAAAAAGCAATGGCAGGGCTTTTTGCGGTGTGCCTTACCGTGACGGCTTCTGTGCCTTATGCACTCACAAACAACAGAATCACAGTTGCAGACGCTGTTACTGAAAACGTCGCTGATACTATGAAATGGGATACGCTTAAAATAGGCGGAGCGGGTTTTGTTTCAGGTATAGTAACAGGTCAGAAAGAAATGTATCTGCGTACAGACGTAGGCGGTGCTTATAAGTGGAACTATGAGACTTCCGAGTGGGAACAGCTTATGGCATTCATAAATGATGCGGACAGAGGTCTTCTCAGTGTCAAGGGTATGGCTATAGACCCGACAGACGATAATACTGTCTACTTCCTCTGCGGTTGTGCATACTTCTCGGACGCAAGGACAGTTATTTTCAAGACTACAGACGGCGGTAAGACTTTTACACAGTCAGATGTAACGGAACATATTCAGGTACACGGCAATGGCGACGGAAGAGAATGTATTGAGCCGATAGCTATTGACCCTGACAATCCTGATATAATCTATGCAGGTGGTGACGTTACCGCAGGCAAGTCAGCACTTATAAAGTCGACGGACGGCGGTGAGACATGGAATCCCGTCATGGGCTATGACGAGTTGGGACTTTTTACCGAATCACTTAAATATCCTGCATGGACTGACCACATGGTAAGAGGTACTGAAGCAAAGGAGTATAATGCTCAGAACGGTATCGGCTGTATTCTTATTGAGGACGGAAAAGTCTATGTAGGTACTTCGGTTACTGGGCAGACTAATATCCATGTTGCAGACGTTGAGACAGATGAGTTTGAAGAACTTTCCTCAGACTTACCGAATGAAAATTATCCATGTTCGATAACGAGCGACAAACACGGAAATATCTTTTTCACGTATATTGCTGGTCTCGCATTCGGAGGAAGTGCGGGCGGTGCTTATAAGTATGAAAAGGAAACGGGAAAAGTTACGCAGTTCACGGATTTGAAGAACGCTATCGGCATGATTGAGGCAGACCCCGACGACCCGAACAAGCTACTTGCAAGAACTTGTGGTGTATTTTCTGACCAGTGGTTTGAAAAGGAATGGACGGACGGAAGTATTGCATGGGGCGACCATTTTTTCCGTTCTACCGACGCAGGCGAAACATGGCAGGATATAACCCCAGGACAGGGCGATACTATATATGACGCAGACGGCTCACACAAGGTCTTTGTCTCTCTTCCGATTGATACAAACGGCTATGACTGGATTTACGGCAAGGCTTGTCACTGGGGAAGTGCTATTCTCCTCGACCCACGCAATCCCGACAGAATCCTTATGACTTCAGGTAATGGCGTTTATGCGTGTGACAACGTATGGGACGAAACAGGCGTGCAGTTTTATTTCCAGCCCGACGGCGTGGAAGAAGTCGTTGTGCTTGACTTTGTAAGTATACCCGGTGGCTATCCCTATTCGGCAATCGGCGACTACGACGGTTTCAAGCACCTTGACGAAGATATAATAGGTCTCCAGCACAAGCCCAATATGGGTTCTACAAGTGCAATTGCATATTGTCCGCAGAATCCCGATGTAATGATAAGAATTGCGGAAAATGAAAACAACACAGGCTCGGGATTCTATAGTCTTGACGGCGGAGAGACATGGACAAAAATGAAAAATCCTATCGGCGGAAAAGGAGCAATCACACAGATTGGCGACGGCGAGTATAGATTCTTTGCAGGTTCAAAAGACAGTGGCGACGTTTCTTATTCCGACGACTTCGGCGAGACATGGAACAAATGTACGGGCATTCCCACACAGTACGGTTCAAAGCCGACATATCTTCTCGTTGAGCCTGAAAATCCTGAAATCGTTTATGCATATGCAACTTATTATAACTCCTCGTGGGGTTATTCAAAGCCTGAGCCTGATATTTCGGACGCTTGTTATAAATTCTGCGTAAGCACCGACGGCGGAAAGACATTTACAAGCACCGATATATGTATGTACGACCAGTGCGACAGTGCAGGAAGAATTGCTTATCTCGGTGAGGGAAATATTATTCTCGGTGCTGGTTATTACGGTATGTACAACGTAAAGCTCGATAACGGAAAGATGGTAAGTCAGGAAAAACTCGACAGCGTTTCTTACTGTAAAACAGTCGGCTACGGAGCTCCCGAAAAAGAGGGCGACCCTAATACTCTCTTTATGTACGGTAAACCGAGCGAGTCCGACCCTGATGGCGTTTATCGTTCACAGGACGGCGGACATTCGTGGGTATGTATAAACACAGACCACCTCTACGGCGGTACAGGCAACGGTAATTTCCTTGTCGGCGATATGAATGAATTTGGCAAAGTCTATATGTCAACCGTCGGTTGCGGAATCGTTTACGGCGAACTCTCGGACGGCAACACAGATACAAAGCCGATTGTTACAACGGCTACAAAACCAAAGGACGATGACAAGACAACAACTACCACTGCAACGAGTGTAAAACCCTCTAATGTTTTGTGGGGAGATGCTGACGAAAGCGGTGGTGTAAATATCAACGATGCCGTGCTTATCATGCAGTCAAATGCAAATCCCGACAGATATACCCTTACAAAACAGGGTGCTATTAATGCCGATGTAGTAGATAACGGCGACGGCATTACGAACTCCGATGCACTCGCTATCCAGTATATCGAGTCAAGGACAATCTCCAGCGATGCTTTCCCGATTACTTCCGCTGAACTCGACAAATTAGGCGACTGATTGAAGCGCTAAAAGAGAACGTTTCGGCGTTCTCTTTGCCTTTTATTTATATGAAAAAATTCCTCCGCTGATTATAAAATAGAGGTAGCATTATTATGGGTAAAATCAAAATGGGCGGAAACGCAACAATTGAATTTGAATCAGACTATTATGAATTTCATGTTACAATTTCGTTAATTGGAAAAACTTCAGGAGATGCAATTTCAAAAGGGCATTCACGCACTGAGGAAATACTCAGTCGTCTGCAAAACAAACTCGGAATTGATATTAAAACAGTTACTTTGAAAGATGAAAAAATCAGTGCATGGTGTGAAAGAAAATACTACAAATTCAATAAGGAATTTTATTTTCAGTACAAAGCAAGTAATAGCACAACGGAAAATATTGTATCATTACTTGAAAAAATATCAGATGTCGAATATGATATAAAATTCAAACTCGCAAACAAGTCCGAAAAAGAACAGTTGGTATTATCGGAAGCTGTTAGTGACGCAAAACAAAAAGCTGAAAAAATTGCAACCGCACTTGGAAGTCACATAACAGGATTTGAAGAAATCAAATATGAATTCAATGATAAATCAGCTTATGATTATGACGATGATTGTGATGAAGATTGCGATTGTTTAAACATAACTTCATACTATTCTGCCTCAAAGACTCTTTCAGCAGACCTGAAAAGTCCAAAAATCCAGATTTCAAAGTCTGTTGAAATAGTATGGACTACTGACTGAATAATAAAACCGCCCGTTTCCGCAAGGATTCGGGCAGTTTTTTTATGCTTTTCTGAAATACAGAAAAAATATATTGTCGTCTTTGACAAATCCACACTCACAATCTTCTTCGATGTCTTTTTCAGAGAGAAATATATGACTTATATTCATACCAATCATTTTGGTAATTTCTGTGGTATTGTCGTCGGAGAATGCTTCTGTAAACTGCTCCCAGCTATAGCCGTTTTCAAGAAAAACACTCCAGACTTTTTCGGTCGGGTTAAAATATCCCATTTGTTCATTTTCTTCCCTTTCCCAGTACGGTTCGCCTATCAGAATGGATTCGGCTTTTCTGCCTGTAGAGGAATACACGTCCATTGTTATAAAATCGCTGTCCACTTCTTCAACACGTATGCAGTCCATATCAAGACGTTTTGCCATATCCGTACTGTCTGATACCAATGTAATCCATTTTTCAGTAAAAGCAACTGCACGGAAAAATTCAGAATTTTCCCTGTCGGTTGCGACATAGCCCATTTCCTGCATTTTTTCGCAGAATAATTCCGTAAACTTTTCACGGCTGAGATTTTCACGGTTACGCATAACCGTTGTCACACTGAACCAGCCCATAATTATACACCTCTTTCAGAAAAATATAAAGAAAAGCCGTTATCCGCCGGAAAACAGATAACGGCTTTATTGTTGCATGATATTAAATATCAGTTAATTGTTTTTTTAAAAAATTACTTCTGTTCAGCAATAGCAGCCTGTGCAGCAGCGAGTCTTGCAATCGGCACACGGAAAGGTGAGCATGAAACATAGTCAAGACCAATCTTGTGGCAGAACTCAACAGAAGTCGGGTCGCCGCCGTGTTCTCCGCAGATACCGCAGTGGAGTTCAGCGTTTGCACCCTTTCCGAGTGTAACAGCTGTCTTCATGAGTGAACCAACGCCAACCTGGTCGAGCTTAGCGAACGGGTCGTTCTCAAAAATCTTCTTGTCGTAGTAAGCTGAAAGGAACTTGCCAGCGTCGTCACGTGAGAAGCCATAAGTCATCTGTGTAAGGTCGTTTGTACCGAAGCAGAAGAAGTCAGCATTCTTAGCGATTTCGTCAGCTGTGAGGGCAGCACGTGGAATTTCAATCATAGTACCTACTTCATATTCAAGTTCAACACCAGCCTCAGCAATAACAGCGTCAGCAGCAGCGACAACAACTTTCTTTACGAAGTTGTATTCCTTTACGTCGCCAACAAGTGGAATCATAATTTCAGGCTTTACAGTCCAGTCGGGGTGATTCTTCTTAACGTTGATAGCAGCCTTGATAACAGCGTTTGTCTGCATTTTTGCGATTTCAGGGTATGTTACAGCAAGACGGCAGCCTCTGTGACCCATCATGGGGTTAAATTCGTGGAGACCTGCGATAATATTCTTGATAGCCTCAACGGACTTGCCCTGTGCGTCAGCGAGAGCCTTTATGTCTGCCTCGTCTGTAGGAACAAATTCGTGAAGCGGTGGGTCAAGGAATCTGATAACAACCGGATTACCCTCAAGAGCTTCATAGAGAGCCTCAAAGTCAGACTGCTGCATAGGTTCAATCTTAGCAAGTGCAACTTCTCTTTCTTCAACTGTATCGGAGCAAATCATTTCACGGAATGCAGCGATTCTCTCAGCATCAAAGAACATATGTTCAGTACGGCAGAGACCGATACCCTCAGCACCGAGTTCACGAGCTTTCTTAGCGTCAGCAGGTGTATCAGCGTTTGTTCTTACCTTGAGTTTTCTGTACTTGTCAGCCCACTGCATGATTCTATCAAATTCGCCAGCGATTGTTGCATCAACAGTCGGGATTACACCCTCATAGATGTTACCTGTTGTGCCGTCGATTGAAATATAATCACCCTCAACGAAAGTCTTTCCGCCGAGTTCAAACTTCTTGTTAGCCTCGTCCATTTTAATTTCGCCACAGCCTGATACACAGCATTCGCCCATACCACGAGCAACAACAGCAGCGTGTGATGTCATACCGCCACGAACTGTGAGGATACCCTGTGCAGCCTTCATGCCTGTAATGTCTTCAGGTGATGTTTCGAGACGAACGAGTATAACCTTTTCGCCTTTTTCAGCCCATTCTACAGCGTCGTCAGCAGTGAATACAACCTTACCGCAAGCAGCACCAGGTGAAGCACCAAGTCCCTTGCCGATAGGAGTAGCAGCCTTTAATGCAGCAGCGTCAAACTGCGGGTGAAGAAGAGTATCGAGATTTCTCGGGTCAATCATAGCAACAGCTTCCTGCTCTGTCTTCATTCCCTCATCTACGAGGTCACAAGCGATTTTAAGTGCAGCCTGAGCTGTTCTCTTACCGTTACGGCACTGGAGCATATAGAGCTTGCCGTTTTCAACTGTAAATTCCATATCCTGCATATCGTGATAACGGTCTTCAAGAATCTGGCAAACCTTTACAAATTCAGCATAAGCCTCTGGGAATTTCTGTTCCATTTCCTGAATAGGCATAGGAGTTCTTACACCTGCTACAACGTCTTCGCCCTGTGCATTTGTAAGGAATTCGCCCATGAGCTTCTTTTCGCCGTTTGCAGGGTCACGTGTGAAAGCAACGCCCGTACCGCAGTCATCGCCCATGTTTCCGAAAGCCATTGACTGTACGTTAACAGCAGTACCCCATGAGAAAGGAATATCATTGTCACGTCTGTAAACGTTAGCTCTCGGGTTGTCCCATGAACGGAAAACAGCCTTGATAGCACCAATAAGCTGTTCCTTCGGGTCATCGGGGAAGTCAGAGCCTATCTTGTTCTTATATTCTGCCTTGAACTGATTAGCGAGTTCCTTGAGGTCGTCAGCATTAAGTTCAACGTCCTGCTTTACTCCTCTGTCTTCCTTCATGTTGTCGATAAGCTGTTCAAAATACTTCTTGCCCACTTCCATAACAACGTCGGAATACATCTGGATAAATCTTCTGTAGCAGTCCCAAGCCCATCTCGGATTGTTGGACTTTTCAGCAATTGTATTTACAACTGTTTCATTGAGACCGAGGTTAAGGATTGTGTCCATCATACCAGGCATTGAAGCTCTCGCACCCGAACGTACAGAAACGAGGAGCGGATTTTCCTTGTCGCCGAACTTCTTACCTGTGATTTCTTCCATTTTAACGATATATTCGTTGATTTCAGCCATAATCTCATCAGAGATACCGCCGTCCTCATAATACTGAGTACAAGCCTCTGTTGTGATTGTGAAGCCCTGAGGAACAGGGAGACCGATGTTTGTCATCTCAGCGAGGTTAGCACCCTTACCGCCGAGAAGTTCTCTCATTGTTGCATTACCCTCTGAAAAAAGGTAACAATATTTGTTTGCCATTGGTATATACCTCCGTTTTTAAACATTGCCGGACGCTGACAAAATAAGTCAGCAATCCGTCTTATATATATTATAACACATAATGTAAAAAATTACTATATATATATCAGTAAAAATTATGCGTTGATTTTGTAGCATAATACACAAAAAACACGTGAACATAAGTTCTTTTAAAATAATCTGATAATATTTTTTTATTTTAATCAAAAAAACAAAAGACTTTTCTGTAATTTTGTGATATAATATATCTGATTTGATTTTTTCGGGAGGGAATAAGAATAATTATGAATAAGGCAATAATACTTGCGGGCGGGCAGGGTAAGAGAATGAAAGCCGATATGCCGAAACCGCTTTTTAAAGTTCTCGGCGAGCCTATGCTTGAATGGGTGATTTCTGCCTGTGAGGACGGCGGAGCTGAAGATATATGCGTTGTAAAGGGCTTCAGGGGAGAAATGATAGACGAATATCTCAGCGGACGGTATCAGTCCGTATTGCAGGCTGAGCGTCTCGGCACAGGTCATGCGGTAATGCAGGCGGAGCAGTTTTTGAAACAAAACACGGACGGTAATACCCTTGTTCTCTGCGGTGATGCACCTTTTATCGATGGACAGACTATAAAAAATTCGCTGACGTATCACATGAATAATGATAACGCCGTTACCGTGATAACCGCAGAGCTTGACAATCCGTACGGCTACGGCAGGATTATCAGGACAGAAAACGGCATAGGCGGAATAGTTGAGCAGAAAGATGCAGACGAAAGTCAGCGTAAAATAAATGAGGTAAACTCGGGAGCTTACTGGTTCAGGACTGCCGATTTGCTTGATTTTCTTGGAAAGATAGACCGCAACAACGCTCAGGGAGAATATTATCTTACTGATACGGTTGGAATTGCCGTCAGCGAAGGGAAAAAAGCAGGGGCGTACAAGTCAGCCAATGCGGACATAATAAAGGGTGCAAACAACAGAAAAGACCTCCTTGAACTGAATACATACGCAAGAATGGCTGTTATAGAAAAGCACCTTGAAAACGGCGTTGAATTTACCTGTACGGACGGCGTTATAATTGAAAGAGACGTAAAGATAGGTACGGGAACTGAAATTCTGCCGAATACAATTATACGTGGCAAGACCATTATAGGCAACAACTGTAAAATAGGTGCGGAGACCGTTATTGAAAACTGCACAATAGGCAACAACGTTGTTATAGATACGGCACAGGTATATAATTCCGTGGTGGAAGATGATGTAAAGATAGAACATTATGTTCACATAAGACCCGACAGTGTTATCAGGAAAAACGCCTATATAAGCGATTTTGTCGAGATAAAAAATTCCATTATCGGTGAAAGGACTGCCGTATCTCACCTTGTATATATAGGTGACAGCGATGTCGGACGGAAAGTAAATATCGGTGCCGGCACGGTTACGGTTAATTATGACGGCATAGCAAAGAGCCGTTGCGAAATCGGTGACAGGAGCTTCGTTGGCTGTAATACAAATCTGATAGCCCCTGTAAAGCTCGGAAAAGCTGTCTACACGGGTGCAGGAACGACGGTGACAAGGGATATTCCAGACTATGCACTTGTTATAGACAGAGGTGTGCTTAAAGTCAAGGAGGGCTATACTCTCAGAAAATTCAAGACCGATAAATAATTAAAGACAGTCCCTGATGATTTCGGGGACTTTTGTGTTATATTTAAGATTATTTCAATTATATGCTGATATAATCGGCATATCGGCACGGAAGGAGTTTTTTATATGAAATTGCTTATAGTAGAGGACGAAATACAGCTTGCCGACGCCCTCACGGAAATTCTCAGGAGAAATATGTATCTTGTTGATACCGTATATAACGGTATAGATGGTCTCGATAACGCACTTACGGGTGTATATGACGGAATTATCCTCGATATAATGCTTCCGAAAATGAACGGAATTGACGTTCTCCGCAATATAAGAGCTAACAGAATATCCACTCCCGTTTTGCTTCTTACGGCACGTAGCGAGGTTGAAGACAAGATAAAAGGTCTTGACTGCGGTGCTGACGATTACCTGACAAAGCCATTTATTACGGGAGAACTTCTCGCAAGAGTAAGGGCTATGACAAGGCGTAAAGGCGAGATAATAAACGATAACAGGCTTGAATACAACGGACTCGAACTGAATAAAAATACCTGTTCTATTATATATAATGGAAACGATGTAAAATTAAGCTTGAAGGAATATCAGATTATGGAACTTCTCATTTCAAATCCGCACATGATTCTGACGAAAGAACGCATTATAGAAAAGATATGGGGCTATGAAAGCGACGTTGAGTATAACAATATAGAGGTTTATATTTCTTTTCTGAGAAAGAAGATAGCTGTCATATCCGCACCTGCGAAGATTAAGACAGCACGTGGCATAGGATATTCGCTTGAATAGGAGGTTATAAATGTTCAGAAAGGCACAGCTGAAACTTTTTGCGGTGATAACGGGTATACTCGTTGCCATATTCATAACGGTACTGATACTTATAAACATTCTCACACAGAGCTATATGCAGAAACAGTCGAGGGAAGTATTACAGCAGATTGCCACGGGAACGGAGTATGACGAAAAGACGGAGACTTTTTCTTTTATTATGCCCGAAGACCCTAAATTTAAACATGAAAAGATACCTGAACCGCCAGAAAAAAAGTCGCAGACGGCAACGGAAAAAGCCACATCGGCAACCGGAAATCAACAGCCTAACAGTACAGTTGAAGAAGTATATCCCGCAGTAAAATATGATTATTCGGAGGAGGTGCAGACGGAAGATATTACACCGAAAACCGCCGTAACCGCAAAGACCGAAAAAACCACTGCAAAAACTACCACAAAAACTACAGTTACAAAAACAGAACGCACAACAGAAACAGTTACGGAACGTTACACAAAAGAATTTAAAACTGAAAAGCCCACACAGACATTTACAGAAAATCCGACAAGGGAAGTTTTCAAGCCTGAAAACAATGACAGGCATTGGAATGAATTTCAGAATCCCACATATCAAAAACGTGAGGAATTTAATGACAATCCTGATAATAAGTGGGACGGCGGTTGGGAATGGAACGAAAGACCTTTTGAAGAAAATCAACCGCCTGAAAATGATTTCCGACATGATGATTTCAAAAATGACTTCAACAATGATTTCAACAAAGATAATAATAATAACAACAATAACAATAATAATAATTTTAATAACAGAGACTTCGGGAAAGGCGATTCCGAAAATCATGGCGGAGATTTCGGAGGATTCTTTCAGCAAAGCTACAGCGACAGTAATTCATATGAGATAGTACAGCTTGAACAGGCAGTTACCGCAACAACGGCAGAACCGAGCGAAACTCCCGTGCCGAAACCTCCCGTTGACAACAGGAAAATGCGTGAACCTGTTCCGAAAACTTTCGGTTCGGTTGACTTCTTTGTGCTTATGGCGGACAAACAGGGGCAGTATCTCGCTGTACTTAACAATGATGACATCGACGAGGAGACGGCACAGGCATATATAACCAAAATACTTGACAAAAACAATAATACAGGTATTGTAAGTTCATATCAGTTCTATAATGCTGAAAAAACTAACGGCACGCTTATTGCACTTACCGACAAGAAAGACGAGACAAAAGTAATGAAGCAGTTTATGAGAATGACTGTTATTATCGGCTCGTTTACTCTTCTTGTTCTTTCCGCTATGGCGTACTATCTCAGCAGAAAAAGCATAGAGCCTATAAAAACGGCTTTTGAAAAGCAGAAACAGTTTATATCAGACGCAAGTCATGAGCTTAAAACTCCGCTTACTGTAATTTCCGCAAATGCTGATGTTCTTTCGGGGGAAATAGGCGAAAACAAATGGCTGAACTATATAAAATCTCAGGCGGAAAGAATGAATCTGCTTGTAAATGACCTTTTAAGTCTCACACGCCTTGAAAATAATACTTCCAATTTTATACAGACCGATTTTAATTTAAGTCAGGCGGTAACAAATTCCGCACTTCCTTTCGAGTGCAGGGCTTTTGAGAACAACAAAAAGTTTATCGTCGATATTGAGGACGGACTGATGATTAACGGCAGTGAACAGCATATAAAACAGATGGTTGGAATTTTCATAGACAATGCCCTTAAATATTCCAACGATGGCGGAATTGTTAGGGTAAAACTCAGAAGTCAGGGCGAAAGGAAAATACTTTCGTTCTACAATACAGGCAACGGGATTAAAGAAGACGAGAAAGACAAGATTTTTGAAAGATTCTACAGGAGCGACGATTCACGGTCTCGCATGACTGGCGGTTATGGTCTCGGACTTGCAATAGCAAAGTCAGTAATCGACAAGCATAAATTCAAAGTGACGATAGAGAACGAAGAGGGAAAAAGCATTTGTTTTATCATTGCGATGTGAGTGAATAAACAAAAATAATCCGCACACACTAAGTCAGAAGGAGGCGGATTATTTTTTATGAACATAACACCGGAAATGTATAGTCAGATGACGGAGCAGGTTTCTCCGAAATCAAATTCAAAGGTAAACGTAAGCGTGGCTTTTCTTGTCGGCGGTGGCATATGTGTTATCGGACAGATTCTTCTTGAAATTTTTGAATATTACGGACTTGACAGGACTTCGGCGAGTGCGTGGACTTCTATAGTTCTTGTAACGGCAAGTGCAGTCTGCACGGGTCTCGGCTGGTATCAGAAACTTGCAAAGCACGCAGGAGCAGGAACTTTAGTTCCCATAACGGGCTTTTCAAATGCCATAAGCTCGTCCGCCATTGAATCAAAATCGGAGGGGTATATTCTCGGGGTGGGTGCGAAAATTTTTACAATTGCAGGTCCTGTTATATTGTACGGTCTCGCCTCGGCTGTCATTTATGGCATAATCTTCTATATCTTCTGAGATAAAAAAACAGGCGGGGTAAAAAACGCATACCCTGCCTCATGTAAAATAAATTCAGAATAAATATGTGTAGAACAAAAGAAAGGAGACAACAAAACGAGTGTAAATAACTCAAATATTATTTAACACTATAGTAATTATAGCTTATTTTTACGTTGCAGTCAAGCATATTTTGAAAAAAAACATAAAAAATCGCAATTTCTGTCATTTTAGACAATATTCCGACAAGCTCCTTTAGCGTTTTACACAAAGATTTTTTTAATTATTTTTATATTTTTAAATTTTTTATTGCCTTGTTTTATACTTTATGGTATAATTATTACAATGAATACTGAAAGGAAATTTAATCAATGAAAAATCTACTCTTTATAGGGGACGTTGTGGGCAAATCAGGCTGTGACTTCCTCGCCGAAAAATTTCCGCAGATTAAAAGAAAATACAATATTGACATTGCTGTTGTAAATGCGGAAAATTCCGCACGTGGAAACGGTCTCTCGAAAGTTTCCGCAGAGTCTGTCATAAATGCGGGGGCGGACGTTATCACGACGGGTAATCATGCGTTCAGGCAGATGAAAGACCTTGACATATACAACAGGGACTATATTCTAAGACCTGCGAATTATCCCGACGGCTGTACGGGAAAAGGCGTGTGCCTGCTCGATATGGGTGCATATTCTGTCGCCGTAATTAATATTATGGGAACGGCTTTTCTTGAGCCTATCGACAATCCTTTTAACAAAATGGACGAGATTCTGAAAGAAATACATACTAAAAATATTTTTGTTGATTTTCATGCCGAGGCAACCTCCGAAAAAAAAGCAATGGGTTATTATCTTTCGGGGCGTGTGTCGGGGGTTTTCGGTACGCATACGCACGTACAGACCGCCGACGAGACTATTATAAAAAATCATACCGCCTACATAACAGATGCAGGAATGACAGGCGTTGAGGAATCCTGTCTCGGCGTTTCTGTCTGGTCGGCTGTTGAAAGAATGCGTTTTCATATGCCTGTAAAGTTCAGCGAGGCGGAGGGAGCTTGTTTTCTCTGCGGTGTTGTTGTTGAGTTTGACGAAAAAACGGGCAAATCGCACAAAATTCAACGGATTATTATTAGATAATATACAAAAATATATTATATTATATAAAATTTTCATTTTTTCAATTGACAAATTCTTTTTTACGTGTTAATATATATATGCGGATATTATCTGTCCGCATAGTCTCAAAATTTATATGCAGGAGGGTTATTATCATGGAAGTTTTAAAAGTTTCATCACATTCATCACCAAATTCTGTTGCCGGAGCAATTGCAGGCGTAATCAGGGAGCAGAAAGCCGTTGAAGTTCAGGCAGTAGGTGCAGGAGCTTCAAATCAGGCTATTAAGGCAATAGCAATCGCAAGAGGTTATCTCGCTCCGATTGGCATTGACCTTGTTTGTATTCCCGCATTTGCCAATATTCAGATTGACGGCGAGGTAAGGACAGCTATCAAGCTTATCTGCGAACAAAGATAAGCGGAGAATCTCAATCCGATTTTACGGGGCGGACGCTTTTTGTCCGTCCCCTTTTATTAAGTCCAGCTAAGAAAAGTCAATAGGCAGGAAACAGAATTTACAAAAAATT
>CAMWQJ010000002.1 GCA_947176415.1 uncultured Ruminococcus sp.
TAGATGTCGACGTTGTTGTTGTTGTCGATGTAGATGTCGACGTTGTTGTTGATGTCGATGTTGTTGTCGATGTAGATGTCGACGTTGTTGTTGATGTCGTAGTAGTTGTTTTAGCATCACGCATTACAACGCCTGTTGCTGTTGCAGTACCACTTATTTCGTTTTCGTACGAGGTAACTGCATCATCGCCCTCCCCGGAAACCACTTTGTAGTTTTCCTTGTCATTATCAGAAAGTTTGATAGATGTGATAACACCGTTTTTAATAGTAAACTTTATGTTTTCTGCTTTCTGATGTGTTTCGGGAGCAAATGTTTCTTCCAGAGTATAATCACCGTTCGGAAGACCTTTGATAACTGTATCGCTGTCACCAGATGAAACAAATTCAATGTAAGAATCATCTAATTTTAATGTTTCGTTATCTGCTGTAAGCTGAGTTTCGCCCTGCATTACAGTAACGTTCTTAAGTGTTTTGCCCGTGCCTTTGAGAGTAAGTTTCAGAGTTGCTCCTGCGAGTTCCTCGGACATTGCAACTTCCTTTTTAGAAATATGGATAGTTGAAATGCTGTCTTTAATGACAACTGTCTTGTCTGTTGCTTCGACAAATGTCTTGTTGCCTTCATTGTCTGTTCCATTGGCAATGCTGACAACGCCCTTGCTGTCAACTTTAAACTCAATAGATTCAGCCTTCGTATATCCGTCGGGAGCTGTATTTTCTGTCAGTTTATAATTGCCCTCAGGAAGATTTGAAAGTTCAGTAGGAGCATCGCCTGATTTGAATAAAATAGCATTTGCCTGCTTGTTGTATGCCAGCTTAAACTCTTCGCCGTTTCTTGTAGCTGTTACTCCGGAAAGATTCTTATCGTCAAGAGATTCGAGAATAATTTCAGCACCTGCAAGCTCCGTATTATTATTAGTAATATCAACCTTGCTGATAGTTGCCTTGATAGGAGCGTCTTTTACAAGAATAGTATTATTCTCACTGTCCTTTACATTGCCGTCCTCGTCAACTGTAAACTTAATTTCACTTGCAATCGTATATCCGTCGGGAGCGGTTATTTCTTTAAGAACGTAACTGCCTGCTTCCAGTGTTACTGTCCATGTCTTATTCTTTTCAGATGTCCATTTCAGATTCTCGCCCTTTTCATTTTTAACGGGTGTTTCTCCGTCTTCCTTGAAAAGTTCAAGTACTGCGCCTGCAAGTTCTTTGTTGCCTGTTATATCAACCTTGTTTATTGCAATAATTTTTTTATCTTTTTCAGCATCATTTACTTTGATTACATTTCCGTCATAGATTTTGACATGGGACTCAGTTGAAACAACCTTTTCTGTTGAACTTACCACGCCGTTTTCAACTGTAAATGTCCAGTCCTTTGCAAGTGCTTCATATCCGGCTGGTGCTTCTTCATGAAGTGTATACTTGCCGTCAGGAAGTCCTGTAATTACTGTATCGGAATCCTCTGCTGACTCAAATGTAATTGTTTTTCCGTCAATTACAGCATCCTGACCCTCAACCTTTGTAAGATTCTTATCAAAGTCCTTTTCACCTGTTATTGTGATAACAGCACCAGAAACTTCTTTTTCGCCTGTAATATCGAACTTGTCGATTGTAACGGTCATAATCTGGTCTTTGACTGTAACAGTACTTCCGCTTATAACATCTGTCTCTAACAGGTCTGTTTCGTCATCTGTTGTTGCCTTAGTTATAGCACCGTTTTCAATTACTAAAGTAATATCTTCTGCTAATTCATATCCGTCAGGAGCTGATACTTCGTGGAGAACGTAAGTTCCGTCAGGAATATTTGTAATTGTCAGCATATCTTCTCCAGATATCCAATTAAGTATATCTGTTTTTTCCGTGCTGATAAGTTTGCCTGTTTTATTATTTTCACCGAAAGAAACTTTTGTTGTGTCAAATTCAACAGGTACTTCTGATGTTTCTGTATTACCCTCTTCGTCTGTTACTGTTACTTTCCTTATGCCTGTGAGAGTAAATTCAGCTCCGGCAAGTTCTTTATCACCGCCGATTGCTTTTTTGCTGATATTAAGTACAGCGTTTCTGTCTTTGACAACTATTTCATATTTAATATTGCCATTTTCGTTACTTGTTTTTACTGCTCCGTCGTTTTTGCTGGTAACAACTATGCCGTTGCCAGCTTCGCCGTCAACCATGTTTTGTTTGATTGTAAATTCGATTTTTTCTGCCACTCTGTATCCGTCGGGAGCGGTAGTTTCAATAAGTGTATAATTACCGTTGGGGAGGTTTCTTAATTCTACCCAGTCAGTATCTTCTGAATTCCATATAATTGCTGTTCTTTTTGTCGGTTCATCACTGTTGAATTTTACATAATTTTTATTAAATTTAACCCTGTTTGCATCAAATACAACAGTTTTTCCGTCTTCCAAATCTGTAGCTGTGAGTATGAATGATGCTCCCTTAAGCGGGTTTTTACCTGTAGCATCTGTCTTACTTATCTTCAATACTCTTTCGTCAGTCATTTCAAGACACGATATTCCGTTCTTGTCTTCAGAGATTACACCGTTTACTCTTTTCTCTATGGGATTACCGTATTTATCTTCTGTTACTGGTGTCATTTCACCGTCTTCACTAACTTTAACTGCCACTGAAGAAGTAATTTCACCATCTTCAACTGTAAACTTAATGTCTTCTGCTTTTTCATAGCCATTAGGTGCTAATTCTTCGTGAAGTATATAAGTTCCGTCCTGAATGTTATCAATTTTCCACCATACTTCGTCACCGACTGATGTCCAGCTCATTGTCGATTCTTCACCGTTTATTGTAGCGCCTTCGCCTACAGCAGTAAGTGTGAGTTCAGCACCAACTACGTCAATACCTTTTGTATTAACCTTGTTGATTTTTATTGATTTTGTTTCATTTTCCTCTTCCTGCTCTCTGTTACGCAACTGGATTTCAATTGGTGATTTAGTATTATCTACTCTGATATTTATTCTGCTGTCGTCAGCATCTCCGCCTATTGTAAGTGTCGGGAAACTGTCAAGTGTATGACCTACTTCAATAGTACATTTACCATTTTTTACTGTACCTGTGTGAGGAACATCAGGACAGTCTTCTTTTCCGTTATCAAGCTCGAAAACTGTGCCGTCCATGTACTCAGGACAATCAATTGTTATGCTTGTAAGTTCAGCAGTATTGTCAACAGATTCACATTCTAAACCGCCACAATAATACTTAATACTTGTAATGTCTCCATTCCAAAATGATATCTTCATACGTCCGTTTGCACCGAAAGAAAGATTATTTGGAGTTAATGTAGTTTCGCCATCGTAGAAGTCACCTGAAAATACTGTCATATCGCCCTCGGGCTTAAACTGTATTCCACCCTTGCCCCACTGAATGTTAGTAGCCTCAATTACAATTTTTGTAATTTTTTTGCCTGAACAATCTATATTGTAGTTGGTTTCATTGCCAGCATTATACTCATTTATACTATCTTTTGTTACATTCGATTGTGTAAAATAGTCTACAGGTTTTTTAACCGTTTTAATGCCCTGTACGGGTATTACATCATCTGAACTTATTGTAACTGTATCTGCTTCAATACTTTCACTACCATAGTTGAGTGTATATTTTATGTCGTATTCATCAAATTCGTCTCTTATAATGGTATAGTTTTCATTTATAGTAAAATAGATTTTGTCATTTACTGGTTTTTCATATCCCTCAGGGGCTTTTACTTCCTTGATGTAGTATCTGCCCACAGGAAGATGTCCGAGACTGATAGTACCGTCCTCGCCTGTAGTACCGCTTTTTACTAATTTATCTGTTTCTTCATCATAAACTTCAATTTCTGCACCTGCAAGAACTTTATCACGCCCATAATTAACCTTTATGAGTTTTATTTCCTTTTCTTCGTTTACGAATGTAGGTAAATTAGAAGAAATACGTGTAATCATGAGGTTATCAACATCATAATAATACGTAAAATTATCTGAACCTTCAAAAGTATGACTTGTCTCTAAGTCCATATTGTCAGCTGTGTATGTTGTGTCTGGGAAGACATCGCTCATAGAGCTATGGTTTTCGTCTATTTGTGTAACTTTTCCGTTTTCGTCAATTGTAAGAACAAATATAGTATTGTCTGGTGTTATATTCTCCTGACCGCCATAATTAACAGGTGATTTTATTTTAATTGTTCTTTTTGTAATAGAATTGTCAGTCTTATCGTCTAAATATTCATCTTCGAAAGACAAATCTCTTATTAAAGTATAGTCGTCGTCTGTAAGTTCAATGTCTTTATCTGCCTCTTCAATTGCTTTACTTATATATACGTTAACCTTTACTTTATCAGGAATTGTCTTATCGTTTTCTTCTTTAATGCTCTCGATTAATCCGGTAATCTTTACTTTGTATTCTCGTGGTGTCTTGTTATAACCTGCCGGAGCTTTTTCTTCTCTTAATGTGTATACCTTGTTGACTGTATAGCCTTCTTTGTATTCAATACCGCCCTCAAAGTCGATAGATGTAGGAATGGTAATGAAGTTATAAGGCTTTCCTGTAGTTTCAGCATCTGAAACTATTTCGCCTGCTTCATTTACAAGTACAAATGTTGCACCTGCGAGAGGTTCTCCGCCTTCGTCTGTCTTTGAAAGAGCGAGTGCATAACCTGCTGTTGTTCCGAGCATTGAGAGAGGACCTGTGAACGGTCTGTAACCAAATTCTGTATAACCCTCAAAACTCTTTGCAATCAAAGCACCTGAAAGGTGGGGGTTGCCACCTTGTGCCTCTCTGTTGCCATCTTCTTTTAAGTAACTGGCTTCAAATTTTTCATCAGTAACATTTGCATTAGGTGCAAATATTGTACCATAGAATGACATACCACTCAATACAACATCTGTTGCATTCGGAATGTTGTAGAGAATTGATGTAACACCGGGTTTATTATTGTGTTTATTATCACCTGATAAAGAACCGCCTATGCCTATTTCAATAGGTTCAATGGTTTCATCATCAAATTCAAGCCATGCCTGTGATATATTTTGGGAGTTGCCAGTTCCTGATGGTTGACCGATGTGAAGTTTTCCGTCCTCATTATTGCTTAACTGCGGAATATTAACTACAACATAAGCATATTCCCAGTCAATTTCCTTAACTTTACTTCCGTCCATTGTATACTCAGTATCTACTACTTTTCTTGGCTCAGGAAGCTTAGGAACATTTTTGTAGACAATTTTTTCTGCATTCTGGAATTTTTCAGCATCTTCATCTGAAAGAGTAAGATATACAGTCTCTTTCGGCTTGTCGGGGTCTCCTGTGTAGGTAAATACTATGGTATCAATTACATTGCCAAATTTATCTGTGTCCGTACCATAAGTTACCTCAAAGTCATTCTGTTTTTTAGTAAATTTCTGACTTTTCTCCTTGAGAGATTCAACATAATCTGCTACCTTAAAAGCATCTGAGCCAGTATATAAGGTACTGTCTGCAAATTCTTCACGGTCTGCACCATTTCTTGGGTCTTCAAGCCAATACCGATAAGAAACTTCAACGTCATCATCTCTTATCCAGAATTTCTTTGGCATCTGTACCCAGTCTGTACCGTTAAAATAATACTTATCGTTGCCGTATTCATCTCTACCGGATATTGGGTTCATTCTTGATATTTTGTCACCATTTACGATTGCATTAGCATAACCTTCATTAGATAAAAGATAATCCAAGGAATTTTGACTTGAATAGTCACCATTACCAATTTCATAATCCCAATTAGCCTGAAATTCAAGATTTCCGCCTACTGCAACACGTCCTTCGGCATCAGCTTCCCAAGGTTTAAAATCGTCTGCAATGAACACACAGAACTGCGAAGCCATACCAAGAGCATACTCTTTTTCATAGTTCTTGATAGTGCTTTCTACGTCTTCACCCAAGAGACCGTTTTTACCTGCAAGCAAAACAACGTCTGTGGTTTCTACATGGTACTTGGAATCATCCGGCACCTTATTAGAAATGCTCTTCTCTGCAAACGATGTCGGAATACCAGTCGTCATATTCATAACGGACATAAACATTGCCGTAACAAAACTGAGCGACCGTTTCGCAAGTTTGTTCATATGAATTTTCTCCTTTCAATAAAATATTATAAATTGTTAAGCGGAGGGTTTGAGACCTCCGATTACATACATTATAGCACTTTGATTTAAAAAAATCAACCATTAAACACAATTTTTTCTTAAAATTTTTCAGGTGTTTTTTGTTACTTTTGCACAAAACCGTCACATAATTAACATAAAGAATCAAAAAAACCCATGAAATAATCATGGGCGGATAAAAAAAGAGCTTGTGACGGGACTCGAACCTGCGACCTGCTCATTACGAATGAGCTGCACTACCAGCTGTGCTACACAAGCATATGAATACTATATCATAAAAAAGACCGTTTGTCAAGAGGGTAAAAGAAATTTTGTGCAAACTGCTGTAAATGTGAAAAGATTCTTGTAAAATACGGCTATTTCTATTGACACGAACTTTTCTGTTTGATATAATATTTTTATAGTATCCGCAAAATCAAAGGAGAAAGCATATGGCAATAAGAAAAGACCGTTATAAAAGAATTATTTCATTCGCCTCTGCGGTTATGCTTCTCTGCATTCTGACGGGGCTTTTCGGTGCTGTATGGTACGAATTTTACAGCGAGGAAATAATACTTCCGTTTTACCGCCGTGGAAACTGGACGCTTATTGCAATATATATGATGCTTACTGCGGTTTTTTTCAGGGCTTATGGCGGATTCAAGCTCGGCTACCTCAAAAAGACCGATATGCTTTATTCACAGCTTATATCAATGGTGTGCGTGAACACAATAGCCTACTTCATGATAAGCCTTATCGGGCGTGACTTCATGGCTTTCACGCCTGTTCTCAATCTCACGTTTACGGACTTTGGCGTTATAGCTATATGGACTGTCCTTTCAGGAAAAATCTATTTTCTGATATATCCGCCGAGGAAACTTATAATACTTTACGGAAGCGGTCAGGCAGGAGCGTTGGTAATGAAAATGAGTCAGCGTGTAGATAAGTATATGATATGCGAGTCGGTAAGTGTTTGCGAACCATCTGAAAAGATAAAAGATTTAATATTGAAATATGAGGGCGTTATAATATGCGACATACCCGAAAGTCAGCGAAGTGAATATATAAAATTCTGCTTTGAAAAATCCGTGCGTGCGTATATAGCACCGAATGTTTCCGATATTATAATAAGAGGCGGAGACAACATAAGGCTGTTTGATACTCCCCTGCTACTCTGCCGTAACTACGGACTTACCTTTGAACAGAAATTTTTCAAAAGAATTTTTGACATATTATTTTCCGCCATAATGCTTGTACTTCTCTCTCCGCTTATGATTGTATCTGCTGTGGCTGTTAAAAGCTGTGACGGCGGTAAAATTTTTTACAGACAGAAGAGACTTACCATAGACGGAAAGGAGTTTTTCGTATACAAATTCAGAAGTATGATTGAAAATGCTGAAAAAAACGGTATTCCACAGCTTGCTTCCGAATATGATAAAAGAATAACACCGACAGGCAGATTTTTAAGAAAATTCCGCATTGACGAACTACCACAGCTTTTTAATATCCTTAAAGGTGATATGTCCGTTGTAGGACCACGCCCCGAACGTCCCGAACTCACGGAGCAGTATAAGAAAGAAATGCCGGAATTTGAGTTCAGACTGAAAGTAAAGGCAGGACTTACGGGGTATGCACAGGTAACGGGCGTATATGATACATCGCCAGTTGACAAGCTGAAAATGGATTTGATGTATATAGAAAATTATTCATTTTTCATGGATTTGCAGATAATTTTAATGACAATAAAGACAATGCTTTTTCCGCCTCAGACAAACGAAGAAACGGCGGAAAACATTATAAAGAAAAGCAGAAACAAAAAGGAGAATAACAGATGAAAATTACAGCAGTAATCATGGCAGGCGGAAAGGGTGAACGTTTCTGGCCAAAAAGCAGGACTTCATGTCCTAAACAGTTCCTGTCACTGACAGGCGACGGCAAAACTATGATACAGAAAACAGTCAACCGCATAAGTCCTGTTGTACCGTCCGAGGATATTTTTATAGTAACAAATGCAGATTATAAAAATCTTGTGGCGGAACAGCTTCCTGATATTCCGACGGAAAATATTCTTTCTGAGCCTTGCGGACGGAACACAGCACCCTGTATAGCCTATGCCTCGGCAGTTATAAGGAAAAAATACGGAAATGCAGTCATGATTGTTCTTCCGTCAGACCATTTAATCAAATATGAAGATATCTACATCAAAACGCTTAAAAAAGCGATTGAAACGGCAGAAGAGGGGCGGAATCTCGTCACAATAGGAATAACCCCCTCATATGCGGAGACGGGTTATGGATATATAAATTTCGGCGAGGAACACGGAAACGCATATAAGGTTGAAAGATTTGTTGAAAAGCCTGACATTCAGACCGCAAAAAAATACCTCTCGTCAGGTAAATATCTCTGGAACAGCGGAATGTTTGTGTGGCAGGTTACGACAATAACCGAATGTTTTAAAAAATTCATGCCTGAAATCTTTTCGGGTGCGGAAAAAATCGGCAACGCTTATGGCACTGAAGATTTTGAAAACGTTCTCGAAACGGAGTATATTAATTTTCCGTCCGAGTCGATAGATTTCGGAATAATGGAAAAAGCAGACTACATCTACACCATACCCGCAAGTTTCGGCTGGGACGACGTCGGAAACTGGCTTGCCGTGGAGAGAATCAACGAAACGGACAGCAGTCATAACTATACAGAAGGAGACGTTATTTTGGAAAATTGCAGACGGATAACTGTCTGTGGCGGAAAAAGACTTGTTGCCGTCGTCGGCATGGAAGACGTTGTTATTGTCGATACGGACGATGTACTTCTTGTCTGCTCGAAAAACAGCACGCAGGACGTTAAAAAAATTATCCAAAACCTGAAAGAAAATCAACGTACTACACTTATTTAAAAGGAGAATTACAGAAATGAAAAACGCACTCATAACAGGCATCACAGGACAGGACGGCTCTTATCTCGCCGAACTTCTTCTCGAAAAGGGCTATAACGTCTTCGGAATATGGAGACGTAAGGCAACAGTTGACTATGGCAACATAGGACATATTAAAGACAAAATCACACTTATTTATGCCGACCTTACCGACCCCGTTTCGCTTATTTCTGCCATGAAAATTTCACAGGCGGACGAGGTTTATAATCTTGGGGCACAGTCGTTTGTTGCGACAAGCTGGGACACTCCGCTGAGTACTGCCGAAATAGACGCTATCGGTGTAACAAATATACTTGAGGCAATACGCATTGTAAAACCGACAGCAAGGTTTTATCAGGCTTCGACTTCCGAGATGTTCGGACTTGTACAGGAAATTCCGCAAACCGAAAAAACCCCCTTTTATCCAAGAAGTCCCTACGGCGTGGCAAAACTTTACGGTCACTGGATAACAAAAAACTACCGTGAAAGCTATAATATGTTCGCCTGTTCAGGAATACTTTTCAATCACGAAAGTGAACGCAGGGGAATGGAGTTTGTCACGAGAAAAATAACACGCTCTGCCGTTGAAATAAGTCTCGGACTGGAAGAATGCGTCGAACTCGGCAACCTCGATTCAAAACGTGACTGGGGACATTCCGCCGACTATGTTCGGGCTATGTGGCTGATGTTGCAACAGGAAAAACCCGACGACTATGTTATAGCTACCAACGAGACACGGACAGTGCGTGAATTTGCGGAAACGGCGTTCCGCCATGTCGGAATTGAAATAGAATGGCATGGCAAGGGAATTGACGAAATCGGCATAAACAAGGCAGACGGAAAGACAGTTGTTAAGGTAAATAAGAAATTTTTCCGTCCGGCTGAAGTAGACGTACTTTTAGGAAATCCCGAAAAAGCCGAAAAAAATTTAGGCTGGAAACGTGAAATATCATTCTCACAACTCGTGGAACGCATGGTTAAAAACGACATGAATTTAATAAAATCCGCCAGATGAGGAAACTAAAGAAATTTTTCAATGATACATGGAAAATACTTCTTGCCATATTTATAATTGTCGCAACGCTTCTGTATTCACTGATTTTTGACGGCAGTGAAATACCGTTTTTAGTATCTTTTATGTCTGCTTTTGTGATTCTTTTTCTGAAAAATGTTAAAGATACAATAATATTTGCGAAACAATTCAGTTATCTGAAAAAAAGCGGATTTTTTACGCATGACGACGAAAGAATCCGAGAGATATATAAACAATGTCGTGAAAAAACACACGCAAATATATTTTTCGTCGTATTGTCAGGGGCATGGCTTGTTTACCTGATAATTGGTTACACGGGGGTGATTTGATTTGAATATAACTTTTGACGCTGTTCCGATAATCGCCGATAAAATCACGGGTATAGGCTGGTGCGAAGTCGGGCAGACAAATGCAATGGCTCGGCTTTTTCCCAAAAACACTTATGAATACAGTTTTTTCACAAGCAGAAAAAAGTCACGCATAAAGCAGGCGGAAAAATTTTCAGTCGGAAAAATTTCCCTTAATTACTCCGACTTCTCGGGATATATTTACCGTGGATTGTCAATGTTTTTCCCCTTGCCTTATTCGCTGTTTTTTGGAAAAAAATCCGATATAACGCATTTTTTCAACTATATAGTACCGCCTTTTGTACACGGAAAAAAAGTCGTCACGGTACACGATATGGTTTACAAGGCTTTTCCCGATACGGTGAGGGGACGGACTAAATTTATGCTTGAAACAGGCTTGAAAAAATCAATGAAACGTGCGGACAGAATAGTAACCGATTCAGAATTTTCAAAAGGCGAAATAATAAAATATTTTCCTGAATTTTCCGCCAAAATATGTGTTGTGCCGTGCGGAGTGGATACGGAGAGATTCAGACCGTGCCGAGACCCTATATTAATAAGAAAGGCAAAAAAAGCCCTTAAAATCAGCGGTGAATATTTTCTTTATGTAGGAACGATAGAGCCGAGAAAAAATTTACAGAGACTTATAAAAGGCTATTATATATTTTGCAGAAAAGCCGAAAATCCGCCGAAACTGGTGCTTGCCGGCGGTAAAGGCTGGCTTTACGACGATATTCTGAAACTGGTTAAAAGACTTGATATTTCAGACCGTGTAATCTTTACTGAATACGTTCCCGACGAGTACATGACACCCCTGATTTGCGGTGCAGTCGCATTTGTTTTTCCGTCTCTGTACGAGGGTTTCGGAATGCCTCCGCTCGAGGCTATGGCTTGCGGTGTGCCTGTCCTGACTTCCGGCGAAGCTTCATTGCCCGAGGTAGTCGGAAAATGTGCGGTTATCTGTAATGCCTATTCGGAAAAAAGCATAGCCAAGGGACTTTTAAGACTTTACAGTGACAAAAAACTTCGCCTTGAACTTTCGGAAAAAGGTCTCAGACGTGCAAGGCAGTTCACGTGGGAAAAGTCAGCCGAAAAACTGTATGCAGTTTACAGGGAGATTATTAATGAATAAGAATATTCTGCGGATTTTAGAGGTAAACAAGTCTTATTTTCCGCACACGGGCGGTATTGAGACAATTGTCAGACAATATTCCGAGGAAATCGGAAAAACTGATGGCATACAGCTAAAAACTCTCGTGTGCCGTGATAATTTCGGCATGACATACCATGAAAATATAAATGGTGTGAATCTCACACGGTCGGGAAGTTTCGGGACTTTTTTTTCATGCCCCGTCTCGCTGTCGTTTATCAAAATTTTCAGAAAAATGGCGGAAAACGCTGATATAGTGCATATACATATGCCTTTTCCGCTTGCCGACATTGCCCTGATGATGTCAGGATACAGGAAAAAAGTCGTCATATCGTGGCACAGCGATATAGTAAGACAGAAAAAACTTTTAATTATATATAAACCTTTTCTTAAATATACTCTCAGCCGTGCGGACTGCATTCTCACGGCAACAGAGGGTCATATAAAAGGCTCGGAATGGCTGAAAGATTACAGCTATAAATGTAAAATACTTCCCTACGGACTGAACACCGAAAAATATTCAGACATAAAAAAAATGCCGTATCTGACGGAAAAATGCACCTGTAAAAAAAGTATAAAAGTCTTTTTCAGCGGACGTCTCGTCTACTATAAAGGCGTTGAAACGCTGATAAAAGCATTCTGCCATGTGCGAGGGTGCGAACTTTTCATATCAGGACAGGGCGTACTTGAAAAAAATCTGAAAGAAAAAGTACAGCGTTACGGACTTGAAAAAACCGTGCATTTTCTCGGATTTCTCCCTGAAAACCAGCTTAAACAGGCTTATGCGGACTGCGATATATTCGTACTTCCGTCAACCGAAAAAAGCGAGGCTTTCGGAATAGTACAGCTTGAAGCCATGATTTACGGAAAACCTGTTATAAACACTTCGCTTGACTCGGGTGTGCCGTATGTCAGCATTCACGGAAAAACAGGGCTTACCGTAAAGCCCGAAAATCACCGACAGCTTGCAAAGGCGATAAACTATCTTGCGGATAACCCTGATATACGTGAAAAATTCGGAGAATCAGCACAAAAACGAGTTTTGACGGAATTTAACGAAAAAGATATAATAAAAAGATTATACAAGATTTTTAAAGACGAGGTGAGAAAATGAAAACGCTGATTATAGGGGCTGGCGGATTTGTCGGCGGTTATTTGATAAGAGAACTTAAAAGCCACGGCTATGAAGTCCATGCAACGCACCTTGAAAACGAAATCTTAAAAGAAAACTGTCGTAGCTATATTCTTGACATAATGGAAAAAAGTCAGATAACAGCACTTTTAAATAAGGTACAGCCTGATATTATTTTTCACCTTGCGTCACAGAGTTCTGTTTCGGTATCGTGGAAAAAGCCACAGCTTACCGCAGAAATAAATATAATAGGCTCGCTTAATGTTCTTGAATCGGCAAGGGAATACGGCGGAAAATGCCGTATAATACTTGTCGGCTCAGGTGAGGAATACGGATTTATACGTGAGGGAGCTTGTTCGATAAAGGAAACCGAAAGCCTCAATCCTGCCAATATGTACGCAGTATCAAAAGCGTGTATGGAAATGACGGGAAAAGTCTATACAAGGGCGTATAATATGGATATAATCATGGTAAGGGCATTTAACCATTCAGGTGCAGGACAGGCGGAAACTTTTGTTATATCGGACTTCTGCAAACAGATTGCAGAAATTGAAAAAAGTTTGCGACCTCCTGAAATGCTTACGGGTAATCTTTCGGCACAGAGAGACTTTACGGACGTAACTGACATTGCCCGTGCCTACAGGCTTTTAGGTGAAAAGGGCATAAGCGGAAAAGTCTATAATGTCGGACGTGGAAAAGCTGTCAGCATTCAGCATATACTTGATACGGCACTTGAAATGTCAAAAGTGAAAATAACCGCAAAGACCGACCCGAAACGCATGAGGGCTTCAGATATTCCTGTTATAGAACCTGATGTTTCGGAGATTTTCAAGGATACGGGCTGGAGGGCGGAAATTCCGCTTGAAAATACCATACATGATACGCTGGAATACTGGCGGAAAAATATTTAAAGAAAGCGAGGGAAAATTTTCAACAAATGTCAGACATGAAATTAACAAATGCAAAAATGAAAACTTTTGATGACGAGGAAAAAATATCTGCTTTTCAGACGGCTGTACGCCTTACCGACTTTGGCGAAAAGCAGAATGAAGCAAATATAATGCTCGCCTCAAACGTCAACGACCTTATAAAAAGAGTGTGCTATTTGGAGGACGAGCATTTGCAGATTACGGAAACTCTTCACAGACTGGCAGAAAAACAGGTCGAGACGATAAAGAAGATTACTGATGAACACGCCGAGGCAATGAAAGCGATAACGGCTGAACTCAAGGCACTGAAAGCGGAAGTCGACCGTGTAAGACTGACATCAAAACTCAATACAAGTGCTATCGACCGCATAAACAATGCCATTTCAATTGCGGAAAAAAGTAGTATTTCAGATAACAAATAAGGCTTAATTTTTGTCAGAAATGTGAAATTTTTTCATTATCTATTGACTTTATCGATTTTTTGTTATATTATAATAAAGACAGTAAAGTATGGTTTTTTATGCCGTGCTTGTCCTGACAAAATCAACGGGGATTTATGCCATGTGCTGTCTCCGTTTTTCTTTATTTTTACAGGAAAGAAGGTGTGATATATGGATATTGCTGAAAAACTTATGGAAGAACTTGAATGCCGTGTAGCATTTACAATACCAATTTTGGGCGGAATACCCGTTCCCGAATCATGCGTTATCACATGGGTGATAATGGCTGTTCTGGTAATAGCTTCAATATTGCTTGTCCGCAAGCTGAAAAAAGTCCCGACGGGGAGTCAGTGCCTGATTGAAATCGGAATAAACTGGATGAATAATTTCTTTCTGGAAATCCTCGGCGAAAAGGGAAGAAAATATCTTCCGATTCTTGAAACATTCCTTATTTATATAGGATTTTCAAATATAATCGGTCTTTTCGGTCTGCGTCCGCCTACAAAGGATTTAGGCGTTACCGCTACCCTTGCTATTTTCGCTATTATATTGATACAGTACAGCGGAATAAGGGAAAAAGGCGTTAAAGGCTGGGCTAAAAGTTTCAGAGAGCCTATGCTCCTTATGCTTCCGATGAACCTGCTCGAAATAATTATAAAACCGCTTTCACTCTGTATGAGACTTTTCGGAAACGTTCTCGGTGCATTTGTTGTAATGGAACTTATCAAGATGATTCTCCCCGTAGGCTTACCGCTCGTATTCAGTTTCTACTTCGATATTTTCGACGGCTGTATACAGGCATATGTATTTGTATTCCTCACATCGCTTTTCATGTCTGAGGCTATGGAGAGCGAATAAAAAAAAAAGTCGGAAAACACATCATGAAAGACTGTTTTCCTGAATATTATCAAAAAAATAACGGAGGTATTTTATTATGGGATTAGTAGCAATTGGTGCAGGTCTTGCCGTTCTCACAGGCATGGGAGCAGGTATAGGAATAGGCATTGCAACATCAAAGGCAGCAGACGCAATCGCACGTCAGCCCGAGGCAAAGGGCGATATAAACAAGGCTTTACTTCTCGGCTGTGCGCTCGCAGAAGCAACGGCTATTTACGGTTTCGTTATCGCCATACTCATCATCTTTATACTTAAGTGACAAACCACGGCGGAAATCAATAAGGTGACGGATTCATACAAACCCGTCACCCGTAAAATATGGCTATTTATAGCCTAAAAATAGCTTTTTACGATAAAAAAGGTGACGGGTTTTTAGCAATTTACAACCCTTTCGTGTAGAATAAAAAAAGTTATAAAGGTTTTTAAAAACAGTGTAAACCCGTCACCCCGATACAAGAAAAAGTGCGATTTTTGCCTATAATCAGAGGAAAATTAAAGGTGACGGGTTTATATAAACCTGTCACCCGAAAAGAAGCGATATTTTGAAAAACAAATCTGACTTCAATTATCACTAAGAGAAAGGAAGATGTAAGAGTATGGACGCACTTAAAGGCACAATGCTTGATATAAATATATTGAACTTCATATTCTCTGCTGTCAATATAATTATACTGTACATTCTGCTCAGGATATTTCTTTTCAAGCCGATTAACAAAATAATGAACGAAAGAACACGTTCAATACAGGACGATATTGATTCGGCTGAAAAGTCACGCAGAGAAGCGGAAGAACTTAAACAGCAGTACGCCGAAAATCTTAGCAACGCAAAGGAAGAGGCACAGAAAATCATCATGAAGGCACATGATGAGGCAGAGGCGGAAAAATCCGCTATCCTGAAGAAGTCTCAGGAAGAGGCAAGCGAGATTATAAGCGATGCAAACAGAACTATCGAAAACGAAAGAAAAAGAGTTCTCCAGCAGGCACAGACACAGATTGCGGATATAGCAATTGAAGTTGCAACAAAAATTATTGGCGAGAATGTGGACGATGAGAAAAACCGCCGTCTTGTTGACAAGTTTCTTTCGGAGGAGGACGGAAATTCATGAAAGACAATGAAAAGGATTTTTTAAAGGAACTTGTCCGCCTTGATATTCCGCAGGAGGATATAGACAGAACACGCAGTATTCTGGAATCATGCGAAGATGTGGCGGAAACTTTTTCAAATCCGCTTGTTACCTCCGAAGAGAAACGCAATATAATAAAAAGACTTTTTCCGCAGAGTATGGAGAAGTTTTTAATTACCGCAGTAAAAGGCGGTATAATAGAAAATCTCAGTGAAATATTTGACGACTACAGCGAAATTCTCCTTGACCGCCGTAACGGTATAAGGGCGGTTGTCAGATATGTAACGCCCCTTACGGAAAAACAACAGGCGGATTTGCGGAAATTTATAACAGAAAAGTTCATAAAGGACGATATTGAAATCGAATACCGTCACGACCCTGATATTATAGGCGGATTTATTCTGAATGCTGGCGATGTTGAATATGACAGAAGTTACCGCACAAGTCTCAAGATGATGCAGGAAAATCTTCACAACAGAGCAACGGAATTTATCGGCTCGGCGGACAACAGCAACAGGTCCGACAGCGATATTATATCTGTACTGAAAACAGAAGTAAAGGACTTTGAAATAAAGTCAGGAACTTCTGAAACGGGCTTTATAACACGAATCGGCGACGGTATCGCAAGAGTTCACGGCATGAGCGGAGTTATGTACGGCGAACTGGTTGAATTTGAAAACGGCGTGCGTGGAATAGTTCAGGGTCTCGAAGAAAAAACAGTCGGCGTTGTTCTTCTCGGACAGGAACACGGACTTACAGAGGGGTCTTCCGTAATCCGCACGGGAAAGCGTGCCGGTATCGGAGTAAGCGGAGAAATGCTCGGACGTGTTGTTGACGCACTTGGCTCGCCGATTGACGGACTTGGTACAATAAGAGCAGACGAATATTTTCCGATAGAACGTGAAGCCCCCGGAGTTATCGAAAGAAAGTCGGTAAACGTCCCTTTGCAGACAGGTATACTCGCCATAGACTCAATGTTTCCTATCGGACGTGGACAGCGTGAACTTATCATAGGCGACAGGCAGACGGGCAAAACATCTATTGCGATTGATACAATCATAAATCAGAAAGGACAGGACGTTATTTGTATTTACGTCGCTATCGGACAGAAGTCGTCAAACGTCGCACAGGTTGTCAACACGCTTAAAAAGTACAATGCAATGGAATATTCTGTTGTTGTATGTGCCTCAGCAAGCGAACCCGCACCGTTTCAGTATATAGCCCCCTATTCAGGAACAGCTATAGCAGAGTATTTCATGTCAAAAGGAAAAGACGTTCTTATAATATATGACGACCTTTCAAAGCACGCCGTTGCATATCGTGCAATGTCACTTCTTCTGCACCGCCCCCCAGGACGTGAAGCCTATCCCGGAGATGTTTTCTATCTGCACTCGAGACTTCTCGAAAGGTCAAGCCGTCTGGACGACGAACACGGCGGAGGTTCTCTAACGGCTCTTCCTATTATTGAGACCCTCGCAGGCGATATTTCAGCATATATTCCTACAAATGTAATCTCAATCACAGACGGACAGATTTTCCTTGAAAGCGAACTGTTCAATTCAGGTCTGAGACCTGCCGTCAACTACGGTCTTTCGGTATCACGTGTAGGCGGTTCGGCACAGACAAAGGCAATGAAAAAAGCCTCGGGCAATCTCCGTATCGATTTGGCACAGTTCAAGGAAATGGAAATATTCACACAGTTTTCTTCCGAACTCGACAAGGCAACAACCGACTTATTAAATCACGGTCGTATGCTTACCGAGTTACTCAAACAGCCGTTATATAATCCTCTTCCGCATTACGAACAGGTTATACTTCTCTATGTGGCACAGCATGGTTTTATGGACGATATTCCGCTTAAGGAGATAAAAGAATACAGGGCGGAACTCATGAATTATATACGCAGTTACGGACAGGATATTATTGAGGAATTAGAGGAAAAAAGAGTTCTCACGGACGACCTCGCAGAAAGAATCGAAAGAATTGTAACCGCTTTTGAAGAATAAGGGGGGGATTTTTCTTGGCAAATATAAGGGAAATACGTGAACGTACAGAAAGTATAAAGCAGATACTGAAAATTACAAACGCTATGTATCTGATTTCCTCCTCAAAACTGAAAAAGGCGAGAAAGTCTCTTGATGCGACAGCTCCCTACTTTGAAAAACTCCAGACCACAATAGAAAGTATTCTCGAACATACACCGCACACAAGACAGTTTTATTTTGACAGACGCAAGGGTATATCCGACGACAAGCGAAAAAAGGGCTATATCGTTATAACAGCTGACAAGGGTCTTTGCGGAAGCTATAATCACAATATCCTGAGATATACCGAAAACAAGTTAGCAGAGTCCGCTGATTTGGATAACTGCTATCTCTTCATTATGGGACACGTCGGACGAATGTATTTTCAGAACAGAATGAAAAACAAAAAAACTGCTTACGTTGACGGGGAATTTCTCTATACAACCCAGAATCCTACTCTGTACAGGGCAAGGGAAATAGCCGAACTTGTGCTTAAAAAATTTCAGGACAGAGAGCTTGACGAGGTTTATCTGATATATACCGAAATGATAAATCAAAATCGTTTCGAGCCGAAAACTGTACAGCTACTTCCGTTCAGCCGACGGCATTTCGGAAAGTCCGCCGACGGCACAATGAAAAAACTTCCAAAAGCCTCGTTTGTGCCGTCGCCTGAAGAGGTTATGGCTTATCTCATACCAAACTATGCAAAAGGCATTATTTACGGTGCAATGGTTGAAGCTTTCTGCTGTGAACAGCAGGCACGCATGACAGCTATGGACTCGGCAACAAACAGTGCAAAAGATATGATAAAAGATTTGTCGCTGATGTACAACAGAGCAAGGCAGGCTTCCATAACACAAGAAATAACAGAAATAGTCAGCGGTGCGGACAGTATTCAGGAGTAATAAAATATGGAAAATATTTTTGATATGATTGAAAGACTTTGTCCCGACGGCGTGGAGTATAAAAAACTTGAAGATTGTCTTGATTACGAACAGCCAACAAAATATATAGTAAAAAGTACAGATTATAACAATTCCTATAAAACACCTGTGCTGACAGCCGGACAGTCATTCATACTTGGTTATACTGACGAAACAGATGGAATTTTCAAGGCTGATAAAGAAAATCCGATAATAATATTTGACGATTTCACAACAAGTTTTCACTGGGTTGATTTTGATTTTAAGGTAAAATCTTCAGCTATGAAAATGCTGAAACCAAAGGATAATATATGTTTCAGATATGTATTCTATGCTATGAAATGTATTAAATTTCAGCCATATTCCCATATGAGACATTGGATTGGTTCATATTCAAAATTTGAAATACCTTTCCCACCAATTGAAATTCAGCAGAAAATTGTTAATATGCTTGATAGTTTTATAGAACTGACAGAACTTTTAAAACGTGAAACCGAATTGCGACAAAAGCAGTATTCATATTATCGGGACAAACTGCTTGATTTCGGAGATAATGTTGAATGGAAAACTCTGGGAGATATTGGCAAAGCATCAATGTGCAGACGTATTATGAAAAGTCAGACTAATTCTGAAAGCGGAGTCCCGTTTTATAAAATAGGAACATTTGGAAAAAAAGCAGATTCATATATTTCTTTTGAATTGTTCAATGAATATAAGCAAAAGTATTCATATCCTAAAAAAAGCGATGTTCTTATTTCTGCCTCCGGCACAATCGGCAGAACGGTTATATTTGACGGAAAACCTGCATATTTTCAGGATTCAAATATAGTCTGGATTGATAATGATGAATCAATAGTATTAAATAAATATTTATATTATTTTTATCAGACAAATCCTTGGAAAATTTCTGAAGGTGGTATAATTGCAAGATTATATAATGATGATTTAACAAAAATAAAAATTCCCGTCCCGCCAATTGAAATTCAGCAGAAAATTGTTAATATGCTTGACAGTTTTACGGAACTGACAAAACTTTTAAAACGTGAAACTGAATTGCGACAAAAGCAATATGAATACTATCGTGACAAGATATTTGATATGAAAAGGAGGTAAAGAAATATCAAATGGAAAAAGGCAGAATAACTCAGGTCTCAGGACCTGTTATAGATGTGGAATTTCCTTCAGGAAAACTTCCCATGATAAGAGACGCACTCACCGTCGAAATTGACGGAAAAAAGCGTGTCATGGAGGTTGCACAGCATATGGGAAACCACATTGTCCGCTGTATAATGCTTGCGACGAGCGAGGGACTGAGCAGGCATATGGAAGTAACACCCACAGGAGCGTGCATAAAAGTACCGGTAGGCGAAAAGACTTTAGGCAGAATGTTTAACGTACTCGGCGAGCCGATAGACAGGAAAGGCGATGTAAACGCTGACGAGGAGTGGGAAATTCACCGCAAAGCACCGACTTTTCAGGAGCAAAGCCCCGTTGTTGAGGTACTCGAAACGGGAATTAAAGTAATCGACCTTATAGCACCTTATGCAAAGGGCGGTAAAATAGGACTCTTTGGCGGTGCAGGTGTAGGAAAGACGGTACTTATTCAGGAGCTTATAAGGAATATCGCAACGGAACACGGCGGTTATTCAATATTTACAGGCGTCGGCGAGCGTTCACGTGAGGGCAATGACTTATGGAATGAAATGCAGGAATCAGGCGTTATAAGCAAGACGGCACTTGTTTTCGGACAGATGAACGAACCCCCCGGCTCACGTATGAGAGTTGCACAGACGGGTCTTACAATGGCGGAGTATTTCCGTGACCGTGAGAATAAAGATGTACTTCTTTTTATTGATAATATTTTCAGATACGTTCAGGCAGGTTCAGAGGTCTCGGCACTTCTCGGACGTATGCCGTCTGCCGTGGGATATCAGCCTACACTTGCAACGGAAGTCGGCGAACTTCAGGAGCGTATCACGTCAACCAAAAACGGCTCTATAACGTCGGTACAGGCTGTATACGTACCTGCCGACGACCTCACCGACCCCGCCCCTGCAATTACATTTGCACACCTCGATGCAACAACCGTACTGTCACGTAAGATAGTTGAACAAGGTATATATCCGGCGGTCGACCCCCTCGAATCAAATTCACGTATTCTTGAGCCTGAAATAGTCGGGGAAGAACATTATCACACCGCAAGGCGTACACAGGAGCTTTTGCAGAAATACAAGGAATTACAGGACATTATAGGCATTCTCGGCATGGAAGAGCTTGACGAATCCGACAAACTCGCCGTTTACCGTGCAAGAAAAATCCAGAAATTCCTTTCACAGCCTTTCAACGTTGCGGAGAACTTCACAGGCTTAAAAGGAAAATACGTACCGCTGAAAGATACGATAGAGGGCTTCAATGCGATTATAAACGGCGATATGGACAAATATCCGGAGTCGGCATTTCTCATGGCTGGCACGATAGACGACGTTATCGCAAAAGCAAAACAGCTTGAAGAATAAGGAGGACTGTTAAATGGCAAAGTCCTTTCACCTTGAAATAATCTCCGCTGACAGAATATTCTATCAGGGAGAGTGCGAACATCTCGTTATAACCGCAATAGACGGTCTCATCGGAATAATGTACGGACACGAACCGCTTGTAACCTCACTGCCCACAGGAGAATTAAAATATATGACTGACGGCAAGTGGCATTACGCTGCTATTTCGGAGGGATTTATACAGGTTATGCCCGAATCCTCAATAATCCTTGCCGATTCATGCGAACTTCCTGAAGAAATAGACATAAAGCGTGCGGAAGAGGCAAGACAGCGTGCAGAAGAAAAGTTAAAGCAGAAACAAAGCATTATGGAATACTATCACACACAGACAGCACTTAACAGGGCTATGAACAGACTGAAAGTCTCGCAGAAACATTTCAAGTAATTTTTTCGTTGATATGCTTGACTTTTCTGCAATAATATAGTACAATATTATTAATTGTCATACAGACAGGGAAAAAATTATCTTAGGAGGCATGACCGTGAAAAAGATTGGAAAATCTACTTTCTTCATTGTCGTTGCTTTTATCATGCTGTTTTCTGTATCATCTGTCATAGGTCTTGACTATCTCTATGGCGATAATACAAAAACCGTTATCAAGGGCGTTGACGATATACGTCTTGGTATCGACATCAAGGGCGGTGTTGATGTTACATTCGCTCCTGCCGATAATGCTGATGCAACAGAAGCACAGCTTAAGGCGGCAACAGCTATTATCGATACAAGACTTTCGTCACTCGGTATCACTGACAGCGAGGTTTACAGCGATGAGAAAAGCGACAGAATCATTGTGCGTTTTCCGTGGCAGGCAGGCGAAAGCGATTTTGACCCCGCTTCGTCTGTAAAGGAACTCGGAGAAATGGCAAGTCTTACTTTCCGCAAGGGTACGGACAGCATTACGGACGACGAAGGCAATATCATACCGACGGGCAAAATAGTCCTTGAGGGTGGGGATATCGCCGAGGCAAAAGCCGTATACCGTGCCAACGATTCAAGCGGTGAGTACGAAAATCTCATAGAACTTACACTAAACGACTCAGGCAAGCAGAAGTTTGCGGACGCAACAACGGAGCTTGCAGGAACAGGTACGCCCATTTCTATATGGATGGACAACACTATGATTTCACAGCCTACCGTAAGCAATCCCATAACAGACGGCAGTGCTGTTATTACAGGAAATTTTACGGACGAGTCTGCAAACAAGCTTGCCAACCAGATTAATTCAGGTGCGTTGCCTTTCAAGCTCGAAACAACGAGTTTCAAGACAATAGACCCCACAATGGGCGATGGCTCTCTTGACGCTATTTTACTGGCTTCGCTCATTGCTTTTATCTTCATAGCTGTATATATGATTTGCCTTTACCGTCTCACCGGTGCAGTTGCAGTTATAGCACTCTGCGGACAGATTGCAGGAAGTATAGCCGTCGTTTCGGGCTGGTTCGGATTCATGCCCGGCTCTACACTTACAATCCCCGGTATTGCCGGTATAATCCTTGCTGTCGGCATGGGTGTTGATGCAAACATTATCACAGGTGAGCGTATAAAGGAAGAACTACAGTCAGGAAAATCCCTTGATTCTGCGATAAAAGTTGCTTATAAAAGGGCATTTTCGGCTATTCTCGACGGTAATGTCACAAACGTTATCATCGCTGTTATACTTATGGGTGCGTTTGGCGTTCCGACAAGTTTCTTCTCAAAGATTCTTAACAAGACTATTTTCTTCATGTTCGGTGCAACAGCCGAGGGCGTTGTTTATTCATTCGGCATAACTCTCCTTGCGGGCGTTGTACTCAACTTTATAATGGGCGTTTTCGGCTCAAGACTTATGGTTACATCGCTTTCAAAGTTCAAGTGTTTCCAGAATAAAAAACTTTACGGATATAAGGAAAATAAAAAGAAAGAAACAACTTTCAATTTCTGCGGAAAGAAAAAAATGATTCTCGGAATCCTAATCGGCGTGGTTGTTGTATTCGCTGGCGGTCTTGTTATAAGGGGTGCTGACTTTGCACTTGAATTTAGTGGCGGTACAATGATTACCTACGACTATACAGGCGATATTGATACAAACAGGGCTGAAAGTATTGTAAAGGACATTGTAAACGTCCCCGTAAGTGTCCGCAAAGGCGAAAACATAGAATCAAACGGTAAGCAGATTATTGTGTCCTTCACCTCTGAAAACGGTCTTAATGCTGATAGACAGGTTGAACTGACCGAAGCACTTGAAACTGAATTTCCCGAAAGCAATATATCGCTTTTCGACTCCACAGACGTAAGTCCGTCATCAGGACGTGAATTTCTGTTAAAATGCCTTATCGCCATGATATTTGCAGCAATTATAGTAATCATCTATATCGCTATAAGATTCCGCAAGATAGGCGGTTGGTCTGCGGGTGTCTGCTCGGTGCTTGCACTCTGTCACGACCTTATTGTTGCGGTGGCTGTTTCTGTAATTCTCGGCTTTGAGTTCAACTCAAATACCGTTGCTGTTATACTTACAATCCTCGGTTATTCAATAAATAATACTATCGTTATTTATGACAGAATCCGTGAAAACAGAAAACTCATGCCGAAAGCTAATCTCAATGAAATCATCAATTCGGGCTGTTCGCAGTCTCTCACACGTTCAATAAGAACTTCAATTACAACCATTGCAACTATGTTTATAGTAACAATAGTCGTTGCAGTAAGCGGTTACAATTCACTCCTTACCTTCTCCGTTCCGCTTATGTTCGGACTTATTTCAGGTACTTACTCATCACTCTTTGTTGCTCCTGTAACGTGGTCGTGGTGGATGTCACGCACAGGCAACAAGAAATAAAAACTTTTAAAAAAAGAGCTGTCTTTGTACAGTTCTTTTTTTTTAAAAAATACTTGTAGGAAATTTTAAAATGTGATATAATTGAAGTAAGAAATTTTCGATGGAGGTGCATTATGAATCCTGACCCTTACGGGAATTTTAAAAAATATCCCTGTACACAGGCAGAAGTCATTATGCTTTTTCAGCTCCTGTCTGTGTAAATCACAGTGAAAGGAGCGTTGCGGAAGAAAAAAATTTCCGCATAAAAATTAAATATGATAAATTTCTACACTTCAGAAAACGGTATACTCACAAAGTCCGCTGAAATGTCCGACGGTTGCTGGATTTCCGTTATAGACCCCACCCCACAGGAAGTTGAAGAACTGATAGAAGTCTATGGTCTCGACAGCGGTTTTGTAAAATCCTCGATTGACGAAGAGGAGTCTTCACGTATAGAGCGTGAGGATTCGCAGACGCTTGTTATAATAGATACTCCCGTTTCGGCGGTTGAAAACGAGGAAACACGGCTTTTTTATACTCAACCACTCGGCATAATCATAACGGAAAAAAATGTGTTTACTGTATCACTTCACGAAACGCAGATACTCAAAGACGCCGTAAACGGCAATATAAAAGACCTGAGACCGAATTTCAAGACAAGATTTGTACTTCAGCTTCTTCTTAGAATAGCTATGCTGTTTCTTCTTTACCTCAAGCAGATAGACAAAATTTCTTCCTCGGCAGAACAGGAACTCCACGACGCAATGAAAAACGAGCTGTTAATGCAGTTGCTCGCACTCGAAAAGTCCCTTGTATACTTCTCAACGTCACTGAAAGCCAATGAGGCGACTATAGAAAAAATTTCACGTGGGCGTGTCATAAAACTTTATGACGAAGACCAGGATTTATTGGAAGATGTACTGATTGAAATGAATCAGGCTATAGAAATGGCGAGTATTTACACGGGTATTCTTTCCAGTCTTATGGACGGATTTTCTTCCGTCATCTCAAACAATCAGAATATCGTCATGTGGCATCTGACTGTTATCACAATAATTCTTGAGATACCAAATATTATATTCGCATTCTACGGAATAAATACCGTTGACTTGCCGTTGCCTTATACATGGTTTCCGATTGCACTGACTGCCGTTCTCACGAGTATAACGGCACTTCTACTTATCAAGTGGAAAAAAAAATAAAAAGAACTCCCGAAAGAGAGTTCTTTTTTTAGTCATCTGATATTGGTTTTGTACATCATCCACGCAAGTTCAAACGCTCCGACGACTATAAAAGTAATCATAGTTTTCATGGTAGGCTTTTTGACTTTGAATCTTGTGATAAAAGCAACGGCAGTCACAAGAAGTGTGAATCCGTAAATAGTCGGAAACCACGCAACGCCGATGTCTCTGTGAAAGCTGTAGAGAAGCGGAAGAATAAGTGCAACACTTGTCACGGGCAGACCCTCATAAACCTTGCGGACATCGCTTGTCTGTTTCTGCCTTTCTTCCTCGGCAACGTTGAAATAAGCAAGTCTTATAACGGCACACAGCGGAAAAAACACCAGTATCGGAACATCATACCAGCCGTGCATTCCGACGGAGTATCCTATAACCGACGGCAGAACACCGAAACAGATAACGTCGCAGAGTGAATCTATCTGTATTCCGAACTGTTTTTCACTTTCGGTGCGGTCTTTTTTTGTGCGTGCGACTTTTCCGTCAAACATATCGCAGAGACCTGAAATCATGAGACAGGCTATTGCGTATTCAGGTCGCACCTCTCCGCAAAGACCCATGGCGAAAAGCATTCCCAGAGCAGACGAAATAAGGCTTATATATGTAAGAATAACAGTATAATTATAAAATCCAATCATTAAATGCAGTCCTCAAAAGATAAATTTCAGAGAAAATATATTCTGATTCAAATTAAATTATACCACATAATAATATTTTTTTCAAGAATTTTTTGTTTTTTTCGTGTATTTCCTTTTTACAGCGGTATTTTTTTCACTGTTCTTCTCACGGTTTTTTCTGAGTTGCTCCTGCCTTTTCTGCTTGTCCTCAAGACGCTGATAAGCCTGTCTGTAAAATAATTCCTGAGAATTTACAATCTCCTCATTTTCTTTCGGAACTACGTGCATATACGTGCCGTCACTCATCATTGCACGGGCTTTTACATTGTCTTTCATAAGTGTGCAGAACATCTCCCAGAGACGTTTTTTAAGCCTTTCGTCCTCAACAGGCACAGCCACTTCAACACGGCGGACTGTATTTCTCGACATATAGTCAGCCGAGCCGATATAAATTTTCTGCTCCCTGTTTTCGCTTCCGAAAATATATATACGGCTGTGTTCAAGGAAACGCCCTACAATACTACGTACTTTTATATTCTCCGTAAAGCCGTCAACATTCGCAATAAGACAGCATATGCCACGCACAACGAGTTCAATTTTAACGCCTGCCTGCGAAGCCTCAACAAGTTTCTTCATTATAGTTCCGTCACAGAGGGCATTTACTTTTGCACCTATATAGCCCTGTCCGCCGTTGCGTGAAATTTCTATCTGTTCGTCCATCATTTCAAGAATTTTATTCCTGAGACAATGCGGAGCAACAAGAAGCTTATTTGTCTCCTCGACAAGCGTATTATTCTGCAAACATTCAAAAACCTTTCCGGCGTCCTCCGCAATCTGTCTGTCACACGTCAGCAACATCAAATCAGTGTAGAGTGTTGAAGTTTTTTCATTGTAGTTGCCTGTGCCGACCTGTGTCAGATAGTCAAAATTACCGCCCGTGGACTTGCGTGTAATGAGGAGAAGTTTAGAGTGTGCCTTATAATTTTTCGGACCGTATATAACCTTAACGCCTGATTTCTGCAAAACTTTAGACCATTCTATATTATTAGCCTCGTCAAACCTCGCACGCAGTTCAATCATGACGAAAACTTCCTTGCCGTTTTCGGAGGCGGTGCAGAGAGCGTCAATAACCTTGCTTCCCTTTGCGAGACGGTATAGGGTTATTTTTATGGAAGTTACTTTAGGGTCGACTGCACATTCCTGTAAAAGCCTTATAAAAGACTGATTCATTGACTCAAAAGGATAGCTTAAAAGTACATCTTTCTGCTTGACCTGTGAAAATACGGACTTGTTGTCGGCGAGTGCAGAAGATTTTCTTGGTGAGAGGTGCGGAAAATGCAGTTGTGCCTTGTCGGAAAGTTCCTGTAAAGCGAATAAATAAGACAAGTCGAGAGGTATTCTCGAAGTAAACACACGTACATTTTTTATTTTAATTTTTTTGCAGATATAGTCAAGGGCATCACGGCTGAAATCGTCGGAAATTTCAAGCCTTACGGGTGCGAGTTTTTTACGCTTTGCCACAAGCTCTTCCATTCTGTCCCTGAAGTCCTCGCCCTTTCCCGAAACCATAATATCAGCGTTTCGTGTAACTCTTATAACAGCCCTGTCGATTACTTTGTAGCCTTTAAACATAAGGTGTGCAAAATGAAGAATAACATCTTCCGAGAGAATAAAACGTTTACCGCCGTTTCCGAGTGGAATTATTCTCTCGCTGTGTTCATAGGAAACGGGCAGTATACCGATAGACACGCCTTTTTTTGCATTAAGCTGTACTACTGCATAAAGCTCCTTGTTTTTCAGAAAAGGAAACGGCAGTGAATTATTAACAACTATTCCCGAAATAAAAGGCTTTATTTCACGTCGGAAATATAATTCAAGAAAAGTCTGCTCTTTCTTTGTGGCGTTTTCAAAAGTAACCTGTTCAAAGCCGTATTCCGACAATTCGGACATGGTTTTTCTGTAGGACTCTTCAACCGACGGTTGCAGACGGCGTACAGCCGTAAAAACAGCGTCAAGTTTCTGTGAAGGGGTCATGCCTGATTTGCTGTCCTTTTTGTTTTTGTTGTTTTTTTCGTCTGCGGTGGCAGACCCTACACGCACCATGAAAAACTCATCAAGATTGCTTTGATATATAGCCGAAAACGAAAGACGTTCAAGCAGAGGATTGTTTTTGTCCGTTGCCTCCTCCAGAACACGTTTATTGAATTTCAGCCATGAAAGTTCCCTGTTTTCGAGATATTCCATAAAAAATACTCCAATCTGCCCTGAGGCAAAGAAATCACATAATATATATACTTTAATTATATATTATCGGCTTTTGTTTGTCAACACCAAAAAAAAGCGGACTCGCCACAGAATCCGCCACAAAAAAAGAAATTGTCCGAGAAGCAATTGTAATTACTTTCATTTATATTATATTCAGTAGTGATAGAAAATATACATCACGAGCCGAAAATAGTTTCAAGTATGGTAAGCACCGTTTCGCCCACGCTCTTTGAATAAACTATTTCTATAGCATCGTCAGGGGCGTTTGTTATAATATTATCAACGCCGATAGCTATCATGTGTTGCATATCGGCAGGTCTGTCCACCGTCCAGACAAAAACCCGCTTGCCGTTCTGATGTGCCATATTTACAATACTCTGATTCACAAACAGATAATTCAGACTTACTGCGTCAATATATTTAAGCTGTGCAAATGAAGTTGAACTTGCAACGTTTGCGATAAGACCCGTTTTTATTTTCGGATTAAGTTTTTTAACGGTTTTCAGTGCCGAATATGAAAAAGACGTGACATAGCATGATTTTTCGAGATTGTACGCCTCAATCGTTTCAACGGTTTTTTCTGCGGTTTCAGAAACTTTGCCATGATTCTTTATCTCAATGTTAATCATAATGTTATTGCCGACCGTTTCAAGCACATCGGAAAGCAGAACTATTTTAGCATCGTCAAATTCACCGCTTTTATCAAACCAGCTTCCTGCGGAAAATTCCTGTAATTCCTCATAGGTATAATCCGAAATTTTCCCCTCGCCGTCTGTGGTACGTTCTATAGTTCCGTCATGAAAGACAACAAGTTGTTTGTCTGCGGTAAGCTGTACATCAAGCTCTATATAGTCCGCACCTGCCTTTACAGCCGATTCAAAAGCATACATCGTATTTTCAGGAGCAACAGCCGAAAATCCCCTGTGTGCCGTTATCTGCGTTCTGGTTATTATTCCCATGTTGAGATTTATATTTCCGTGATAGAGGGCTTTTATATATGTAAGATTTAAAAGTCCTCCTACGGCAACGAACATAACAATAATTATTGCCTTTCTGACGGGCTTGATATTTGTGGACTTGCAGTCAGGAATTATTATTTTTTCGTCTGTGTCTTCAATCTCTATGAAAAAGTGGTGAGTTATACGGCATATAATTACAGGCACGGACAGAAAAGATGACATGATAGTCAGAACACGTATGGCATAATTCAGAACCTTAAGGGCTGTGCGAAACGCTTTTGCAGGCTCGGAAAAACCTTTTATTATGCAGGCAATCAGAAATCCGAGACCGAGGGTGAGGACTGCAATGACAGCAAGCATACACAGACTCCACAAGAGAAGTGAAAGAGTCATTTTCATTTTTTTGCCTGTGATAAGTGACTTGCTTTTTTTAATGCAGTCACTGAATTTATTATCCGTAAGCACGAGATAGTGCAGGCTGTAGCTTTTGTCAACTATCAGTATCACAAAAAGAATCTGCATGAGAATATAGGCAACAACACCTGCCGTACTGCTGACGGACTTAAAAATTGTCCGCACTATCGGCATAAGCGGAGCAAGAAACTGACCGGAGGCAAATGTAAACTGAACCATAGGCATGAAAAGCATGAACATTAGGAATTTAGGTATTCCCGACCATCTGAATGCCTTGACAAATGCATTTATACCTGAAGAAAACATTCCGCCTATTGATATTTTTCTGTGATTTTCCGAACACGAAAAGCACATTACAAGGGCGGAGAGTTCGACGAAAGTAAAGAATGCAACGAAAAATATAAGCAGTATAAAAGCGAATACAGTAGTAGGATTCTGAAGATATATAAGAAGATTTTCGTCGGAAAGATAAGTAACGCCTGAGGCTTTCATTGTGTATTTAAGAAGATATGCAAGTGCAGGAGCTCCTATTGACAGCAAAAAGAGCTTGAAAAGAAGTTCAAATATCACAAAATACGGGACAGACCTGAAAAATGAAGACGCTGATTTAAAGAATTTTTTCATTATATAATATGCTCCAAAAAATGATTATTAAAAAAATTATAACATATCCGATAAAAAAAGTCAATCATTATATTATACGGAGTTTTTACAGAACTGTCCGCCACTCACGTACAAGCGTATTCACCAAAAACACAAAAACAAAAGCCTTAAATTTGGATTATACATCAATTGATTTTTTCTGCAAAAAGGAATATAATTGTTATGATAAATAAAAATGCCTGTTAAAAGGCAATTTCAGATAAAGGAATGATTATTTTGAGTAATAAAGTAGTTAAATTCGGCGGAAGCAGTCTTGCAGATGCAAACCAGTTCAGAAAAGTAGCGGACATCATAAAGAGTGATAACAGGCGTAAATATGTTGTGCCGTCTGCCCCCGGAAAGCGTTTTTCAGACGATATAAAGATTACCGATATGCTTTATAAATGCTGTGAACTCGCAGGAAGCGGACTTGACTTTTCCGAAGAATTTCAGATTATAAAAGACAGATACAACGGTATAATCTCCGAACTCGGCATAGATATGTCCCTTGATGAAGAATTTGACTCGATAGCAAGAGAATTAAAGGCACGTCCCGCAAAGGATTTTTCCGCAAGCCGTGGTGAATATCTCAACGGCAAGGTGCTTGCCAGCTATCTCGGATTCAATTTCGTTGACGCAGGCGATGTTATTATTTTTGACAACAAGGGTACACTTATGCTTGACGATACTGTAAAGGCTGTCCGCAAAAGGCTTAAAAACCTTGACAATGCAGTAATCCCCGGATTCTATGGACGTACTACAGAGGGCTATATAAAGACATTCTCCCGTGGCGGTTCTGACGTTACAGGCTCTATTATAGCAAATGCCGTAAGAGCAGACATTTACGAAAACTGGACGGACGTTTCTGGTTTCCTTGTTGCCGACCCCCGTATAGTTGAAAATCCCGACGTTATCGAGGTAATTACCTACAGGGAACTCCGTGAGCTTGCATATATGGGTGCTTCTGTTCTCCATGAGGACGCTATTTTTCCTGTACGTTCCGCAGGTATTCCGATTAATATAAGAAATACCAACCGCCCCGAAGATGATGGTACTATGATTGTCTCCGACGATTTCGATTTCAGTAAGGAGAGTATGCACCATACAATTACAGGCATAGCAGGACGTAAGGGATTCAGCACTATAAATATTGAAAAAGCCATGATGAACAGTGAGACAGGTTTCGGAATGAAAGTTCTTAAAGTCCTTTATGAAAACGGTATTTCTTTTGAACATATGCCGTCAGGTATCGATACAATGAGTATAACAGTTGACAGCACCAAACTGAATCCCGTGCGTGACAAGGTAATAGCAGAAATAAGAAAAGAAGTAAACCCCGACCACATAGAAATTGAGGACGGAATAGCACTTCTTGCCATAGTTGGTCGCCGTATGAAAAATACACGTGGTACTGTTGCACGCATCTTTGCATCAATGGCACACGCCCGTATAAATGTCAAGATGATTGACCAAGGGTCGAGCGAACTTAATGTTATTATCGGTGTAAGCGAACATGATTTATCCGAGGCTATCCGCCGTATCTATGATATGTTTATAAATTCCGAAAAATCTTTATAATTATACAAAAATTTCCCCGTCTGAAAAAAGGCGGGGATTTTTTATAAGTTATATATGAATTTACATATTAAATATATTATTAAATTTGTATATACATACAAAAATGCAAATAAAACTTGTCAGGATATTGACAAGTTTACTTGGCTGTGTTATAATATAGTTGACAACAAAACTTGTCAATAATTCAACGGAGGTATTTATTATGAACAGAGAAGAAATTCTGCAAAAAAGCAGAAATGAAAGTTTTGATGAAATGGAAATGCAGGTACATGACAAGTCTATGAAATGGACTTATATTGCTCTTGTGCTTAGTGCCGTGGTTTTTGCATTTATCCGTGCAAATGACGGACTTCCAGTAATGGACCTGTGTGCAACAGTCAGCCTTTCAGTTTTTACAGGTAATATATATCGTTTTGTCAGAACAAAGTATACTTACAATCTCATCATAGCAGTTATAATGTTGCTGATTTTTGTTTTTGCAACAATAAGATTTTTTATGGGGCATTAATTATGGACGATAAACTTATATTAAAAAACCGTCTGAAAGAAGCCCGTGCCGAAAAGAAGCTTTCACAGAATGCTCTTGCTGAAATGATAGGTGTTTCACGAAATACAATAAGTTCCATTGAAACAGGTCAGTTTAACCCTACTGCAAAGCTTGCACTTATACTCTGTATTGCTCTTGATAAAAAATTTGAGGATTTATTCTTCTTTTAATAAACCCATCAAAAAAGGAACGGAATAAAAAACCGTTCCTTTTATTTTTTATCTTACCTTTTTGGCTATATCATCAGCAAGTTTCAGAATTAAATTATTCCGCGACATCGTGCCTAAATCGCCCTCGCGTCTTGAACGCACCGAAACAGTACCGTTTTCAACTTCCTTGTCGCCGACAGTAAGCATAATCGGGAGTTTTTCGACCGTAGCCGAACGAATTTTATAGCCTACCTTTTCTGCCCTGTCATCGATAGTAGCACGGATTCCGACAGATTCGAGCTTGCCAAGTACCTCATTGCAGTAGTCAAGATGTCTGTCCGCAACGGGAATAATTCTCACCTGTTCGGGAGCAATCCACAAAGGCATTGCACCTGCATACTTTTCAATCATATATGCAAGAGTTCTCTCATAGCAACCGAGTGACGTTCTGTGAATGATGTACGGGCGTTTTTTAGTGCCGTCTGCGTCAATGTATTCCATACCGAACTTCTCGGCAAGAAGCATATCAATCTGAATTGTAACCAGCGTATCTTCCTTGCCGTAGACATTCTTATACTGAATATCAAGTTTAGGACCATAAAAAGCAGCCTCGTCAATGCCTATTTCGTATTCAACGCCGAGGTGTTCAAGAATTTTAGCCATTACAGACTGTGCTTCTTCCCACTGTTCAGCAGTACCCTCATACTTGTTTTTAGGATTTGCAGGGTCCCACTGTGAGAATCTGAAAGTACAGTCCTCAAGAAGTCCCACAGTGCCGAGCATTTCTTTAGCAAGTTCGAGACAGTCTTTAAATTCCTCTTCCAGCTGGTCGGGACGGAGTACAAGATGTCCCTCAGAAATTGTAAACTGCCTTACACGGATAAGACCATGCATTTCTCCCGAGTCTTCTTTTCTGAAGAGTGTAGAAGTTTCGCCCAGTCTCATAGGCAAATCACGATATGAACGCTGTCTGTTTAAAAATACCTGATACTGAAACGGACAGGTCATCGGACGGAGTGCGAAACATTCCTTAGTTTCGTCGTGAGGGTCGCCGAGAATAAACATTCCGTCAAGATAGTGGTCCCAGTGACCTGAAATTTTATAAAGTTCTCTCTTTGCAAGATAAGGCGTTTTGGTGAGAAGATAGCCGTGTTTCTGCTCAACGTCTTCAACCCAACGCTGTAAAAGCTGTATAACTCTTGCACCCTTGGGAAGAATAACGGGAAGTCCCTGACCTATGCAGTCAACAGTTGTAAAGTATTCAAGTTCCCTGCCGAGCTTGTTGTGGTCACGGAGCTTTGCCTCTTCACGCTGTTTGATATCTGCTTCCAGTTCTGCATTTTTCGGGTACGCCACGGCATATACACGTGAAAGCATCTTGTTTTTTTCCGAGCCACGCCAGTAAGCACCCGTACACGAAAGAAGTTTGAAAGCCTTTACAGGAGCAGTTGTCATGAGGTGCGGACCTGCACAGAGGTCAATAAATTCCCCCTGCTTATAGAAAGAAATCGGCTCTCCCTTTTCGGCGTGTTCCTCGCAGAGTTCAACCTTGTAAGGCTCATTCATTTCCCTGAGTTTAGAAACAGCCTTTTCAGGTGGAAGTTCAAACTGTTCAAGCGGTAAACCCTCCTTGACAATCTTTTTCATTTCCGCCTCAATCTTTTCAAGTTCTTCCTGTGTGAAAGGCTTTTCCAAATCAAAGTCATAATAAAAACCGTTGTCAATAGCAGGACCAATAGCCAGCTTTGCTTCAGGATAAAGTCGCTTTACAGCCTGTGCAAGTATATGTGAAGCTGTGTGCCAGAAAGTCTTTTTTCCCTCAACGCTGTCAAAAGTGCATACTTCAAAATCGCAGTCGCCGTCTATAACGGTTCTGAGGTCTTTAACATCGCCGTTGATTTTCACGCAACATGAAGCCTTGTAAAGTCCCATACCTATACCCTTTATAATTTCGTATGCGGGCATAGCTGACTCGATTTCACGGATACTTCCGTCCTTTAAAGTTAATCTTATCATTCTTTATTACTCCTTTTCTGTTTTATATTGTGTCATAACCGACCGTTTCTATTCCGTTATCTGTACTTAGTTCCATTGCAAGAGGTCTTAGATAGCCGTCGAGACTGTCAACCGTAAAGCAGACTACAACGCCGTCCTCGTCGATATCCACATATGCTTTTGTTATCTGCATATTCTCGGACAAAGTTTCAACCGCACCGCCGTAATAACCGTTATCGGCTATAATCTCGGCTATTTTTTTCCTGTTGCGGTTAAGCTTGTCAAGTTTCTGTGCTATCTCGGAAAAATTATCCATAATCTCCTTTTCTTCTTCTACGTAAAACCTCACTGTAATTGGATTTTCCCACAGCTTATAAGTTATCTCATAAGCCTCTTCCTTTTCGTTGTACTTAATCTGTGACATATTTTTTCACCTCCGTAATTAAGCGGAAACAAAAAGCCCCTCATGCCGAAAGACAGCACAAGGGACGATTTTTCAAAAAACCGTGTTTCCACCCTGATTCACACAGAAATATATATATTCTGTATCTCATTAAGTCCGGTAACGGCGGACAAACCGTTGCTTATTAGGCACTCTCCGAGGCGGTGTGTCTTATCCTGCCGTTTATTTTCCTCACAGCCACGGGAAAAACTCTCTGCAAACAGCACAATGAAAAGACCTTCCTCATCAACGATTTTTCCTATTAAGATAATACTACCATAAAATTTTCGGCTTGTCAAGTATCATTTTCAAAAAAACTCCGCCTTGCAAGCATGGCAAGACTTATCGGTATATTCTCGTTATGTACCCTTACACCTCTCGGCACGTTCAGATGTACGGAAGCAAAATTGAGTATATAGACTATACCTGAATCCGTCATCATGTCGCAAACCTCCTGTGCCGAATTTTCGGGTACTGTTATAATGCCTATCTTGATATTTCTTTCACGGCAGAAATTTTTCAGCTCGCTTATATGTAAAATCGGCTTGCTGTTTATTTTTTCGCCTACTATACTTTCGTTGCAGTCAAAACCGCATACAACATCAAAGCCATATTCCGAAAAGCCGTCAAATCCGAGCATGGATTTTCCGAAATTTCCCATTCCTGCAACAACAACGCCGTCGTGATTCTGAAATCCGAGAAAACGCCCTATATCGCTTATAAGTTCGAAAGTAACATACCCCGTCCGTGGTCGTCCGCCACGGCTTACGGAAGCGAGGTCTTTTCTGACCTGAACGTCATTGAGTCCGAGAGCCTCGGCAATTGCGGTTGCGGAGATATTACCCGATTTTTCAAGCGACATAAGATAACTTAAATAAAGAGGGAGACGCTGTAAAGTCTGTGAAGTTATATTTTTAGCCATTGTGCCGTCCCCCTTGAAACAAAATCATTTATTCTGAATATATTCGTCAATAGCCTGTGCGGAAGTCTTTCCTGCACCCATTGCGAGAATAACCGTTGCAGCTCCTGTAACTGCGTCTCCGCCTGCATAAACGCCATCTTTTGATGTAAGACCCTTTTCGTCAGCGATTATTCCGCCCCATTTCTGAGTTTCGAGACCCTCGGTCGTCGACTTTATAAGCGGATTCGGAGAAGTTCCGATTGACATTATAACGCTGTCTGCTTCTATTTCAAAAAATGCATCAGGCACTGGCACAGGTCTTGCACGACCTGAGGCATCAGGCTCTGAAAGACGCTGTTCCTGACATACTATGCTCTTTACCCAGCCTTTTTCGTCCGCCTTTATCTCAACGGGATTCGTCAGGAATTTAAAAATAATTCCCTCTTCCTTGGCGTGTTCAATTTCTTCGGCACGTGCAGGAAGTTCATTTTCGGTACGCCTGTAGACAATATATACCTCTGCACCCATTCTCCTTGCACATCTCGCAGCGTCCATAGCAACATTGCCACCGCCGACGATTACTGCCCTTTTTCCTGTCTGTACAGGAGTTGAACTGTCGGATTTATATGCTTTCATGAGATTGATTCTTGTGAGAAACTCATTTGCCGAATAAACGCCGTTAAGGTTTTCGCCCTTGATGTTCATGAATCTCGGCAGTCCCGCACCTGAGCCGATAAACACGCTCTCAAAACCGTATTCGTCCATAAGTTCGTCAACGGATACAGTTTTTCCGACTACGGTATTAGTTTCGATTTTAACGCCGAGTTCTTTAAGTCCGTCAATTTCTTTCTGCACGATAGATTTAGGAAGTCTGAACTCGGGAATGCCGTATGACAGAACACCGCCGGCAATATGCAGTGCTTCAAATATTGTAACGTCATAGCCTTTCTTTGCGAGGTCGCCGGCACAGGCAAGTCCCGACGGACCAGAGCCGATAACGGCAACCTTGTGACCGTTTGCAACGGGCTTTTCAACTTCTGCCTGTTCCTTTGCGTTGTGCCTGTCGGCAACATATCTTTCGAGCCGCCCGATAGCCACAGGCTCGCCCTTTATGCCACGCACGCATTTTGCTTCACACTGCGTTTCCTGCGGACATACTCTTCCGCACACGGCAGGAAGCGAGCTTGACTTTGTGATTATTTTATAAGCCTCTTCAAAATTCCCCTCCGCAACTTCTGCAATAAATGCAGGTATGTCAATCTGTACGGGACAGCCCTTTGTACAGGGCTTGTTTTTGCATTGCAGACACCTTTTTGCTTCGTCTATTGCCTGTTCTTCCGTATATCCGAGTGCGACTTCCCCGAAATTCTTGCTTCGTATTTCGGAATTCTGCACGGGCATTTCGTTTTTCTTCAGTGACATATTAGCCATAATTACTTTACCTCCTGACTGAAAAGATTACAGGTTGCCTCATGTGACTTTCTTTCAAATGGCTTGTACATTGCACCTCTCGCCATAGCCTCGTCAAAATCTATAAGATGTCCGTCAAATTCAGGACCGTCAACACAGGCGAATTTAATTTCTCCGCCGACGGTAAGGCGACAGCCTCCGCACATACCCGTGCCGTCAATCATTATGGGATTCATTGAAGCAACAGTCGGTATATTATAATTTTTTGTAAGCTGACAGACAAATTTCATCATAATCAGCGGACCGATAGTAATAACACGGTCATATTTTTCTCCGCTCTCAATGAGTTTTTTTAGTGCGTCGGTTACAAGACCCTTTTCGCCAACCGAGCCGTCATCGGACATAAGCACGTATTTGTCACTTGCATTCCTGAATTCATCTTCGAGAATTACTAAATCCTTGTTTCTGAAACCCACTACAGAATGAACTTCAACGCCTGTTTCATGAAGTTTCTTTGCCACGGGATAAGCAATTGCACAGCCAACGCCACCGCCGACCACCGCAACTTTCTTGAGACCCTCCGTCTCTGTTGCACGTCCAAGAGGACCTACAAAATCTTTGAGACAGTCGCCTGTATTCATATGATTTAACTTTTCTGTCGTTGCTCCGACAATCTGAAAAATAATAGTAACACTTCCGTTTTCACGGTCAAAATCAGCTATAGTCAGCGGAATCCTCTCGCCTTCCTCATCTGTCCTGAGGATAATAAACTGCCCTGGTTCGCCTTTTGATGCAACTTTCGGAGCGTAAATTTTCATAAGCGTAACAGTCGGATTAAGACTTCTCTTTTCTAAAATCTCAAACATTGTCCTTGCCTTCCTTTCACAAAAATGTGCCGTCGCAGAAAACGGACGGCAACGGTATTATATATATTATATCACAATAATTATCTCAGGTGAAATATAATATTTTAATATCGATATTCTGTTATCGATAAAAAAAGTGCATAATAAAAAATGCTGTAATATGCGGTTTGCACAAAAAAACGTAGTCAACGGCACAAATCCGACCCCTCATATATAAATAACAGGAATAATTATATTCTGTTTTATATATATCATTTATAATCGGCAAACGCCATTTTGTTGCGTATCTCAGACAATTTATTTACAAGTTCAAGCTCCATGTCCGAAAGCCTATGACCAGAAGAATAAATCAGTACGTCACGGAAGTTATTGTCAGGAAACGTGCATTTCCGCTGGACAAGATTATATTTACTGCAAAGACTGCCAGGCACAGGCGAATCAAGCATAAATGAATCAGGTACAGTAAGCAGAAAATCCAATGCACTTCCTCGGTCGTACATACATATTTTCCTCACGGGAATATCGGCAGGGCGGTTTGCAAGGAAAAGTTTTTCAACCGCTCCCGACACATAGGGAATATCATCATCGCCCTGTGTGAGTTCTATATATTTGCATGACAAATCGGAATAGCTGAGATTTTCGACAAGTGCGAGGGGGTGTTCAGCGGACATCACCGCAAGCATTCCGAAATTCCAGAGCATCTCACTGCTTAAACTTTTTTCCTTGAGAAAATCCGCAAAATATTTTTCGTGTGCGATATTGAATCTTATTATTCCGAAATCATAGCCGTTTTCACGGACATTCTCGATAGTACGCAAGGAATTTGTCTCACAGAAATAAACTTCCATATCCTCCGCATTTTCGGAAGAAGCTATATATTCAGAAAATGCCTTTGATACATAGGCAGTTCTCGGAACTGATATTCTCAGCCTGTTGTTGCTGAATTTTTCAGGCGAATGTATAGCCTCCATTTTTTCTATCTGCATTAAAACCTGTCTGGCATATCCGAGAAATTTAAGTCCTTGGTCTGTCGGAATAACCCCTTTTGACGTACGCCTGAAAATAGTTATTCCGAGCGTGTTTTCAAGTTCTTTTATAGCCTTGCTGAGATTAGGCTGAGCCATGTAGAGATTTTCCGCCGCCTGAGTTATCGAGCAGGTCTTTTCTATTTCGACCGCATATTTGAAATGTAGAGTGTTCACAGCCTCTGCCTCCTTCTGTTAAGGTTATTTCCTTCTGACTTCTTCAACTGTCCATTGTTTAACTTTCTTCGGCTGTTCATGTGCTGGCTCTTCAGATTTTTCCTCTGTTTTTTCTTCCGTTTTTTCCTCAGGAATAAAATCACTCTCAGGAATTTCCTTTACAGGTTTGCAGGGGTTTCCGACCGCCACGACTCCCGACGGAATATCTTTTGTCACGACACTGCCACCGCCTATAACGACGTTATCCCCTATTGTAACGCCGGGCATTACACATACGTTTCCGCCTATCCACACATTGCTTCCGACTTTAATCGGCTTTGCATATTCAAGACCTGTATTCCGCACCTTATAATCAAGAGGGTGTCCTGCGGTATAGAATCCGCAGTTAGGACCTATAAAAACATTGTCGCCGAAAACAACTTCCGCACAGTCGAGAATTACAAGATTGTGATTCGAATAGAAATTATCACCGATAATTATATTATAACCATAGTCGCAGAAAAAATTTGATTCAATCCATGTATTCTCGCCTTTGAAAGCAAGCAGTCTGTCGAGCAGGCGTTCTCTTTTCTGAAAGTCATTGTACGTTGAAGAGTTATACTCCGCACATAATTTCTTTGCGGTTATTCTCTCCGTAACAAGCTCCTTGTCGTTGCCGTTATAAAGTTCGCCTGCCTGTTGTTTTTCCTTTTCAGTCATATAAAAGACCTCCTGTTACATTTTACTTCCTTTGCTTCCCTTTGCTCCGAAACTTCCTCCCATAGCGAGAATATTGGTATCAAAGGAATAATTTATCTTTTCGCTCATTCTGTAGCGTTTGAGTGAAAGCTGTATCATTCTTTCGAGAAGTTCGGAATATTTAACGCCTTTTGCTTCCCAGAGATAAAAAGCAAGCGAGCCGGGAATTGTGTTTATTTCGTTTATGTATACTTTATCAGTATCCATATCAATCATGAAATCTATACGTGTAACACCGCCACAACCGAGATAACGGAAAGCCTCAACGGCGGTTTTTCTGATAAACTCTTCCTGTTCTTTGGTTATGTCGGCTGGAATCTTTCTTTTCAGTGACGCCATGCCCTTGCTACCGCCTACGTATTTATCTTTATAGCTTAAAATTTCGTCCTGCTGTACAGGCTGTTCGCATACAGAAGCCTCCGCACTCTCACTGTCTCCGACTACAGAGCAGTTTATTTCCTTGAGATGTACAACGGCAGGCTCTACTAAAATCCTGTCGGAAAACTCAAAAGCATTATCCATTGAATCAATAAGCGACTGTCTGTCATGTGCCTTTGAAATTCCAACGCTCGAGCCAAGGTTTATGGGCTTTACGATTACGGGATAACTGAATTTTGATTCAACCTTATCCGCGCATTCTTCTATCCTGTCAGTCTCAAATGATGAGAAACGACAACAGTCAAGCACAGGGAATCCCGCATCTTTAAGTAAGATTTTCATGACGAATTTATCCATTCCGACAGCCGACGAAAGAACATCACAACCGACATATGGAATATCAAGGGTCTGTAAATAGCCCTGTAAAGCACCGTCCTCAACGTTAGTGCCGTGTACTATCGGAAAAGCTATGTCAACGTCCGAAATATGATTAGAGCCGAATTTCTTCATTTTCTGGCGGATAAGCTGTACTTTTCCCTCACTCCTCACAAATACACATGATGTGCATTCTTTCAGCATTTCAGGAATATCCTTAAAAGAATTTATGTCAAAAAGTTTTTCGCCTGTCCAAAATTCATTTTGTTTCGTCATGTAGACAGGAATAATATTATACTTTTCCTTGTTCATGCTTGCCATAGCCTGAACGGCAGAGATTACAGAAACCTCATGTTCAACGCTTTTTCCGCCGAAAATAACAGCCATATTAATCTTCATAAATATCTACTCCTTATTATCAATAATTGTCGGGAAGGTCGTTTTCAAGAAGTACAATCTTCTTTTTGTCCGTCCTGTATTCGTTTACCTTTGCTATTGCCTCGTTGAGACCGTCCGCCACATAAACGTTTTCCATGTTGTAGCCTGTTGACTTTATGCCGTTATATATGGGTAAAGTCTGATTTTTTCCAACAAGCACAATATAGTCACAGGCTTCTGACGCTTCAACGCCAAATTCATAATTTAATTCTTCCTGTTTTGCACCGAGTTCAACCATTCCTGGAGTTACAAGGATTCGACAGGCATCGAAAAGACCGAGTACACGCAATGCACATCTGCAACCGTTAGGATTTGAATTATAAGCGTCGTCAATATAAGTGAGATTACCGCCCCTGTCAAGCAACTGAAGTCTGTGCGGTACGGGAGAAATTCTCTTTACAGGAAGCACAAGTTTTTCAAGCGGAATGCCTGTTCCGTGACTGTATGCTATAGCACCGAGAACATTCTGTACATTGTGTTCGCCAAGTAATTTCATGTTAAATCTGCAATTTTCACCATTCGGAGCAGTAACGGTAAATTCCGTTCCTCTGTCCGATACGGAAATATCTGTTGCACGGTAGCCATTATGTTCCCTGAGACCGTAAAGCACAGCGTTTTTATATTGAGGGGCTTTTTTCATAATTAAATCATTGTCGCCGTTCAGATAGATTTTTCCGCCCACTGCCTGAACGCTGTCAGCAAGTTCAAACTTTGTATTTAAAATATTATCTATCGAGCCGAAAGTTTCTAAATGCTGTTCACCAACAGACGTAATTATAGCATCGTGCGGATTGGCTATCTCGCAAAGTTCCTTTATTTCGTGTACACGTCTTGCACCCATTTCACATATGAAATACTCGTGTGTAGGTTTCAAATGCTGACGGACTGTAATAGTCACGCCCATAGGCGTATTGAAACTTTCGGGAGTTTTCAGCGTGTTATACTGCGAACTCAGCAACTCGCTGAGATAGAATTTCATACTTGTCTTGCCGTAACTGCCTGTAATTCCTATTTTGTGGAGGTCGGGCATTTCAGACAAAATTCTTTTAGCGTCATTGATATACCAGTGCTGTATATATGTTTCCAGTGGCTTGTTTATAAGGTTTGACAATGGTACAAGTATAGGAGTAAGCCATACTACAGTATTCATAATAAAATGCGGTTTATATATACCAAACGGAATATATTTCTCTGCTCCGACTTCACCTTTTTTGGCAATCAGAAAAGCCCATATAAAGCATACTGCAACTATTATAAAAAAAGTAGTCATCATACGCTTAACACGTGCCGTATATTTGAGTGGCTTTTTGAATTTTTTTGAAGGCTTATTCAGTATGGCAATTATTATATAAGCTATGCAGAATATCGGAATAAAATAAGTCCATGCGTCAAAAGCAAAGGGCAGACCGCCAAAAAGCAACATAATTACAGGAAAAATATATCTCCTGAAATTCTTTTTCATCCACCACGAATGCTCAGGGGTTTTGTAGCCGTTCAACTGCAACATATGAAACTCTCTCAGACTGAAAAATACAATTCCGATAAGTGCTATAACAGCGTATATACAGAAAAATATCGTATACATTAAGTAACCTCCTTATATTTTTTGATTGAATAGAAAGGTTTGTTGAGTATGCCGGAAAGACAGACAAGCAGAGGTGTTAAATACAATGCAAAATTTACAATCATAAACGGTATGATGCTGGCAAACCAATATTTTTGTGAGTGCATACCGCATTTGCACCACATTTCGTCGCAACTCCAAAAAAAGCTTATTCTGAATATTATGGCAGTCAGAATAAAGAAAATAATCATTATTCTTTTTGTACGCATATCACTTTTAAGCAGTTTACGGAAAGGTCTGTTTAAAAGTGATATAATAATGTTGCATATCTGAAATACTATAAGTAACTCTCCATGCCAGTAAATCTTTTTATAGCTTGTTGCAAGCATAACAAACTGTACCGCACAAAGTGCAAACGGAAAAATATATCTCCTGTAATTTTTTCTGATATTACGTGCATATTCAGAAATATTGTAATTGCCGTTCTGAAAAACATATAACTCTCTCTTTAAATACGAAACAATACTTAAAAGTGTTATAAAGGCGTATATACAGAAAATTGTTACACCCACTATAAACTCTTGTTTTTCTAATGATGTCATTTAGTTTACTCCTCGATTTTCAGGAAAGAACACATTACACGATTGAAAGTGAACTGCTGTTCAAGAAATGAATAATGCCCTGCATTTTCGAGCTTTACAAGTCCTGAATCCTTTATCAGCTTTTCCATTTTCTCGCCGTCTGATAAGGGAGTTGCCGTATCGTTTACACCCCATACCAGAAGAGTGGGACATTTTATATTCGGAATTAACGGCTCTAAATCCTCGTTTACAACCTTTACAAGCACCTGTCTCATAAGCGGAGTTGCACTCGCATAGTCCGCACTGCCGTATTTAACACGGAGTTTTTCGAGTGCGTCGGGAGCGATTTTCTGCATAATACCAGTTGAAAGTATCTTGCGGAAAAATTTATACTTACGTGTGCGGAAACTCTTTTTATTCGATTTAGGGGGCATTATTCCCGCACTGTCCACAAGAATAACATGGCTTATCTTAAACGGCAGATTCTTACGGCTGTTGAGTTTTATAATCACACGTCCGCCGAAAGAGTGACCGAGAAACATTATTTCCTTGTTGCCATAGTCCTTGATGAAGTCAAGAACGAAATCTACATAGTCATCAACGCACCACGCCGACGGCGGTTCTTGACTTTCGCCGAATCCTGGCATATCCATAGCCACAACGGTATATTTTTTAGAAAGCAGGTCAATTAGATTTGCGAATAGCTTTATGTTGCTCCCCCAGCCGTGAAGCAGTACAATCAAATCTCCGTTGCCTTTCTGTTCATAGTTTATCTTGATATTATTAACTGTTTTATACATTGATTATCTCCATAAATTAATATTAGGGCATTCAGTATATTCTATACAGACATATATACATAATATGCCGGCATTTTAATTATATCATGCAGTTGGGACAATGTCAATTATTAAATGTGTTGGAATTTCCGCCCTGACTGTTGATTTTTTCAATAAAAATTTTCTTTTTACCGCTGTCATAGTACATTGCAACAACAGGTTTTGAAAAATCAATCTGACTTTTTTCGTTTGTAAAAGTCACGTCCGCACCTATGAAAACCTCAGCATAATAGGCAGTAAGTTCCATATCGTTATGAATACCCGAAAAGTCAGGAATATAAATAACAGTGCCGTCAGTAACATCATCGAAAAAATCCGAAGATACAGCTTCTTCAAAAGCCTTATACTTTTCAAGATTCTTATTAAAATAAGTATTCCATGCGGTGTTGCTGAACGAACATACAAGAGTTATTGCCGATACGGCGAGGCTAAGAATAATCATTACTCTTTTTGTCGGATTTCTGAATATTTTAATCAGAACAACAACCGCAAGCATTATCATAAAAAAATAGCTGTAGAATGACGGTACATAGCTGTATGCGTTCTGTAATGCCCAGTCGGTATACTTCTCCGTCAGGCTGATTAAAACATTCGGAAAAAGCATTCCCGCAAGACAGAAAACAACCGCCTCCGAGGTATTCACGGAAATTTTTATTTTCGGAAAAACCCTGTAAAAAGCCATACCCGAAATTACTGGGGCTGTAAAATTCCACACGCTTATTGACTTTAAAAATTCGCTGAACGTTATATATTTTTTCAGAATCATCGCCACCGCAGGCAACATCGGAAAAGTACCGACAGAAAACTTGACAAGGGCGGTTAAACTCAATAAAATATTACCGAAATAAAACCTCGTTCCGTCATAATAAGAGGGGTGAAAATACCGCCACGCACAGTAAATAATAAGATATACGAAAAGTAAAGTCCCGTGAAAAAACAGGTCTTTTATTAAAATAACGAAACGTTCACGGAAAATTTTTCCCTTGCTGAAATAAAGCGACAGTCCAATAAACATTAGCAGAAAAACCGTCACCGACTCATACATGAAACACGCAACAAAAAACAGTACAGCACTTTTTATCCTGTACGACTTTTTGCCGATTTTGAGATATTTTATAAACAGGTCGAGCGAAAAGAGAATAACCCCTATTGGAAATTGATGTGCGAATGTATAGGCTGTAAAAAGGCTGTGCTGATTTGAAATGCAGGCAAATGAAATAAACAGCAGACAGACAAGACAAGCGGTATTTTTTGTAGAATTATTCTTTACGAGGAAAAAAAGTCCGCACATATCGAAAGCCACAGCCATAGCCGATAATATCCTGACAGCCGTAACGGAGTTGAAATAATACGGAATCCATAATAATACAGTCATAGGTATATGATTTATTCTGCCGTTTTCCGCATAGTCCGTAACCGTTTTAAGCAAATCCCCGTGGCGTACTTCCGCATATGTCAGTATATCGTCATGCACTGTCAGTACACTTTCGGACGTTGTAAAAAAATAAGCAAGAAAAACAATCAGGACGGACGAAATAATAAAAGTTTTTTCAGAAACCGAATGCCTCATAGTCCTCCCTTATAAAGCGGTGATATGTTATGTGGGTACTGCCGTCTATTTCCTCCTCCAAAGAAATGCAGTATAAATATTCGTCAGGCACGCCGTCTTCAAAGAAAACAAGATAGTCAAACTCGTCATTGTGCTTTTCAACTACTTTCACGCTGTCGGAATATTTCCTGAAAATCCTTATAACGTCCTCGTACGTTCTGCCGTGACTTCTCACCGTCTCAACGAGTTCCTCAATAAAACCCGAGCCGTTGGAGTTGTGTATATATTCCGTACCCTCCGCAGAAACAGTAATGCAGAATCCGCCTTTAATTTCACGGAAAGAAAGTTTTCTGAGCCTTTCGGAAACGCTGTCCGAAAAGTCCGCAAGAGCATTTTTCATATCGCACGAATTAAAGTCCGTATCAAGAAGACTATTCAGCGAGCCGAGCATATAATTAAGACTGACCGCCCTTTTTTCAAAACCGAGCTTTGCGTGTGCTTCACGGATATTGTCTGTTATATTTTTTTCAAGCCTTGTATAATCCATAAATAAAACGCCTCCTTTTATACTGATATTATATCACAGTCACGAATTTTATTCAAGACCCTTTTGTGTAAAATTACCAAATAATATATATAAAATTTGTACATAGCGTTTATGGCAGATTTCATAAATAATATTGACTTTTATTCAATATTATGATAATATTAAAGTATACGAATATGAAAGGCGGTTTTTTCAGCACTGATTTTTCCGCCGTAAATAAACCACATGGGAGGGCATAGAAATGTCAAATAAAAACAAGGGTTTCAGACGAATCATAAGCATTTCGGCTGCTGCTGTATGCATGATGTCTGCACTCAATTTTGCACCGCTTAACGACAATATGACTGTTGACGCTGCTGATGTCATGACAGCTTTTGAGATAACACAGGATATGAAAATAGGCTGGAACTACGGCAACTCGCTTGACGCAAGCGGTAAACTTTATAAAGACAATCCCGAAAGAAATATTTTTTCTACGGGCAATGAGGGTCTTGATGTCGAAATGTCATGGAACAATCCACGCTGTACTCAGGAAACTATGGACGCTGTAAAAGCTAAAGGCTTCAATACAGTTCGTCTTCCTACTACATGGACTCCACATATGGACGAAAACAACAAAATTGATGCTGACTGGATGGCTCGTGTTCATGAAGTTGTTGATTATTGCTACAAGAATGATATGTATGTTATTCTTAACATTCACCATGAAGAATGGATTAACCGTCCTGACTTTGATACAGCTTATGAGGAAATATCCGTCAAGTTAAAGGCTGTATGGAAACAGATTGCCGAGGAATTCAAGGACTACGACCAGCACCTTATATTTGAGGGCATGAACGAACCCCGTGCCGCAGGACAGGAATATGAATGGTGGTTAGCTCCGTCAGCTCCTAAGGAAAAACTTTTTGAAGTTATAAACAAACTCAATCAGGATTTCGTTGATACTGTAAGAAGCGTTGAGTCTCCTTATCAGAAAACGAGACTTCTTTCCTGTCCGCCTTACTGTGCATCGGGCAGTGATATAAACATGATGTCAGCCCTTGAACTTCCCGACGACCCGTACGTTGCAGCGTCTGTCCATGCTTATTCGCCTTATAATTTCTGTATGGGCGACGGCGAACACAATACTTTCTCCGAAACATATGCTACTGAACTTGAGGGCATTTTAAAGAATATCCGCAAGACTTTTATCGATAATAATATACCTGTTATCCTCGGCGAATTCAGTGCCTCAAACTATAACAACACAGAGGCAAGATGTGAATGGGCTACAACATACATTTCGCTTGCGAAGAGCTATGGCTTCCCGTGTGTTCTATGGGACAACGATGCAAGAGGAAACAGCGACCAGTCCGAAGCACATGACTACCTCAACAGAGTAACTAACACATGGTATGAGGATTCAGGTCAGGTTATTGACGCAATGATGGCTGTACACGCTGACGACTCCATTGTATGGGGTGCTAGTGATTTCACAACACAGAAACAGTATAAACATGATGATATTTCAACAGGCAAGGAAATTGCCAATACAGCAGGTGCTTATGACAGCAACGTTGACGGCAAGGAAGGCTCTCCTGCACAGATTATAAAGTTCTCCGAATTTGACGGCAAGGAAATAGCTGTAAAATATACAGGCGGAGACCCTGAACTTGCTTTCATGGACTCCGATTGGGGTGGCTGGACAACTGTGAAGCCTTACTATATTGACGAAAAGAACGGTATTGCTTACTTCTCATCTGATGATATAAAAACAGCGTGGGAAGCTAATAACGGCAATGTTTCAAGCCTCAACAGCGTTATCATAAGAGCAAACGGCAAGACAACAGTTGAAAAAGCTGTTATCATGAATAAGGGTACTCTTGTTGACACGCCCGACAAGCCGAAGCCTGAAACAACTACTACAACGTCTTCACAGGGCGGAAATACCACAACCACTACCACAACAACAACCACAGAAATTCCCGATGATTTTAAATTTGAGGTTGTAAAACTTCCTGTAAAACTCAACGGCGAAAAGACATTGAAATTCACAATTGAGGGTTCACCTTCTGCATCTGTCGGCGGTGGTATCTGCTATGACGCTGGAGAGTGGGCTTCTGTTGAATGGAGCGGTAATGTAGGAGCAAACGGCAAACTTGAAATGACTGTTGACATCTCTGATATTCCGTCATCTGTAAAAGATGCTGAAATTCAGATTTGGTGGTCTAACGTATGGGACTCAAAGACAGAAACGGGAATCGACCAGCCCGCAAAAGTTACTGTAGATTCTTCTTCTGAATCAACTAAACCAGACGGCAAGGTTTCTTACGGCGACGTTGACGAAGACGGCAGTGTAGGCATAAACGACTGTGTACTTATCATGCAGTCAATGGCAAATCCCGATAAATACACACTTTCCGAACAGGGCAGAAAGAATGCAGACGTTGTAGACGGCGACGGCGTAACAAACTCCGATGCCCTCGCTATACAGTTCGTTGAATCGAGAACAATAACAACCGACATTTTCCCGATAACATCTGTTCAGCTTGATGCACTCAGCAAATAATAAAAAAATATAAGGACGTACTCTTATAAAAAGGTACGTCCTTTTTTTTATTCTTTTGAATATACTGCCGTTATCTCAGATATATAAGCTCTGTGATAAGGGTCAGTTGAAAAGAATTTTTCGGGAATGCCGTCATCTGTGAGAAATCCGCTTTCCTGCAAATCATAGCTGTAGAGTTTACGGCACACAAAGACGAGTTCTGCCTCTTCAAAAGCCATACAGCCGTCAAGCTCGCACGGAGTAAGACCTGTTTCTTTCACCTTGTCGCAGTCTCTTCCTGAGTGCGAACCGCAGAAAGATAGAGCCTTTCTGCACTCTCCGCCGAAAAACGAACAGGTGAAAAAGTCTCCGTTTTCGATAAATTCATAAGTATAGCGGTTGGGTCTGATATAGCAGGTAAGAACGTTTTTATTCCAGAGAACGCCAAGCTGTCCCCATGAAGCCGTCATGGTATTGAATTTCTCTGCATTTCCGCCTGTAATGAGCGTCCATTCCTTGCCGATTTTCTCAAACGGATTAAAAGAAAGTCCGTCAAGAGAGATTTTTTTAAAAGCCAAAATAAATTCCTCCTTATGTATAATCAAATCCGCAGATACCGCCTTTTATTTCAGCTTCTCACACGCCTGAGAGCCGACTTGTAACGCAGACGTAGCTTGTCTGTAATAAGGGCGATAAATTCGGAATTTGTAGGTTTGCCCTTGTCCGTGTCCACGGTGTAGCCGAAAAACGAGTTAAGAGTATCAACGTTTCCTCTGTCCCACGCAATTTCGATAGCGTGACGGATAGCACGTTCCACCCTTGATGATGTTGTGTCATAAATGCTTGCAACTGTCGGATAAAGAAGTTTTGTAACACTGTCGAGCAGTGACTTGTCTTCTATTGAATAGAGAATAGCCGTTCGGAGATAATAATATCCCTTTATGTGTGCAGGCACGCCGAGCTGATGTATAATGTCAGTAACAACAACTTCCATATCGTCGCTCAGACTGTTTACCCTGTCTCCGAGTGCTGAATTAATCGCACTGCATAAATCCCCCGCATCGTAAGGCTTGAGAAGAAACTTTGAAGCACCGTTATCCATAACCTGTCTTTCTATAAATTCGTTGTCATAAGCCGAAGTCACGATAAAAACAGGGAACTTCACACCCATTTCCCTGACGTTCTTCATTATAGAAACAACATCGCCGTTTTGTGCGGTTATGTCAACCACAACAACGTCCGGCGGGTCGTTCCTTATCGAATCGAGAATCACGCCACAGTCCTTTCTTCTGGTGTAGGCGTACATTCCTCTTTCCCTCAGCTTGTTGGCAATGCTTACGCCCGTTTCGGCAGAATCGTCACCAATCAGCACTCTTATCTTGTTATTCATTGTTTTATACCTCCTTTTGTTCTGTAAATATATTTTAGCACACAGCAACAAAAGAATGCAACGGATTATTTTTTGTTTTAATGCAGATAAAACACTTTAAAAGGGGAATATCGTCGGACGTGAAAAAAATTGTCAAATCAGCGGTGCGATTTTGCAAGAATGCCGTCGGCAATTGTCCGCACTTTTGTCCCGTGCGGAAATAGTTTGTCGGCAAACTTTGAAAGAGCGTTCTTTTTGACAGCCCTTGAATAAACGGGTGCTAAGTCAGGTTCTGTAACCGTCTCGGCAAGTTTTTTTGATATATCGCCGAGCATAAGCCTGTCGGACGGTGCGGAGTGGTTTACGAGAAAAGCAAACGGCAGACTGAATCCCCTGAAACTGAAAATATCTTCAAACTCCCCGAAACACTCGGAAAACATCTTTATAAAATCATCTCGTCCGCCTGATATACGGGAATTTTTTTCCATTGCGGAAATAACTTCTCTTTCAATAGCATTTTGAGGTTGAAAATTATCGTCAAGAGAGAGCAAACCTAAAACCATAAAGCCGAGCATATACGGGTCGTTGCAGAAGTCTGATTTAGGGACTTTATTCTGCGGAAAATCAAACCCGTAAAGTGCATACAGACCAAAAGCACAGCGGAGTGCGAGAAAATCAGGAGAATCGATTTCAAGAATATTTTCTGCCTCTGCAAACCCTCTGAGTCTGCCCGACTTAACCATCATCGGCACGACAGGCGAAACGAGCATAGCCTGAATGCCCTTTAAAACAGGCACTTCGACATCATATTCAACATTACTTCCTATATGTATAAGAGACTTCGGCGGTGCGGATATTTTTTCAAAAACAGCATCAAATATACCGCCCTTGCTTGTATTCTGCGGAATCATCAGCCACTTGTAATCAGTATAACCGCATTTTTCGAGAATCCCCCTGACTACTTCTTTCGGATACAGAGAACCTGCAATAATTATAATTTGCCTGTTTTTCCTTACCGCTTCCGTGTAGAGACTTTTTCCGCACTGCCTCGGAAAAGAAAATCTTTTTATAAGCTCGCATTCTCTTTTCATGAGAAATTCCGTATCTTTTTCGGAGATTTTAGCGGTTTTTCCGATAACGGCATAAACCTTTTCAAGCGTCACGCACTCCACGGCACTGCATTTTTTTTCGGCTGTTTTGTAAGCCTCTGTGCGAATTTCAGCAAAAGTTTTTCTCGACCTGCTTATTTTTCGGAAATCCTCTTCCATGAACATAAATAAATCACAGTCAGCCGAAAAAGGCGTTACGACAAGCGAGCCTTCGAGCCTGAAACTCACTGCCTTGATATCATTTCCCGAAATCTTCTCCGTCATTGTTTTAATTAATGCTTTCTGTTTTTCCGAAAGCGGTCGTGCTGTTTCCATTAAACACCTCCCATAAAGGAAATATTATTCATCTCCGTAATAGTAGTCGTCAGGATATTCATTTTCATAGTCATCATAATCATCTTCATAGTCGTAATCCTGATAATCGTCTTCATAGTCATAGTCTTCATTGTCTTCATAGTCTTCAACATCTGTGTTACCTGTCGTAACAGCTTCTGTTGGCGGTGTATACTCTTCCGCAAGGTCCTTTGAAAAATTCCTCTTTCCGACTGAAAGCTGACCGCCGGAAAGTATAGTGCGGTACTTGTCGAGAGTAAGCACCCCTTCGGAATTGTAGGCTTGTATAAACTCATCTTTTGTGGTGTATTTTTCAGAAAGTTCACCGTTTTCCATAACGTAATCACCGCCCCACAGACCAAAGAAAGACCACACGGCGTTATCCCTGAACTCTGCGTTGATATCGGGAATATTGTCGCACTCGCTGACGGCTATCAGCTTGCCGTCTATGTATCTTTGCGACGCCATAAGCTGTTCGACACGACTTCCGAACTTATTACCCTCGCCTACATATAAATCATAAGACGCTATATCATAAAGTGAGGAGTCAATTGTATATACATCACTCATGCCGTTCCAGACCCATATAAGATTATTGATTTTCAGATAATTTGTGTAACGCTTGTACATGAGTTCCCATAGCCATTGGTAAGCCTCCACACCGCTTGCTCCCCACCAGTAGACTGCACCCTCGTCGCTGTCATAGCCGAGTGAAGCATCGTACATGGGTCGCCAGAGTACAGGAATATCCTTTTCCTGAAGCGGAATAAGTATTCTTCTTGCAAACTCGTCCATTGAGGCAATCAGCTTGTAACACTCTTCGGAAATATAGTTCTGCGTATAAAGGTCGTAAACCTGTTCAAGCGAATAATTCCATATTTCCGTATCGGTAAAAGCGTTTATTATAGAAAAATTGCAGTCCTGCATATATACGGAAGAAGCGAGGTCTGGCGACTTCCAGTCCCACGTTATAGAATTTATACCGCCTTTTTCGTGCCAGTCGATACAAGCCTGCACATCAGGAAGAATATTATCGGTTGCTGGAATATCCCCTATTGAAACGCACCGTATAACAGGATATTTCCCTGTTGTTTTGTGTATAAGTTCTATTTCGGCGTTGTCAGTTCCCGAAACATACTGCCCCGTAAGCGTGTAGTTGCCGAAATTGTCCGCGAGGAATTTCATAAGCTCCTTTGCTGATTCCGATGCATTGGAATTTACAGGCGTATCGGAAACATTATAATTTATGCTGTTTACGGAAACGCTGTTTTCTATGTCAAGATAATCAAGCATAATTTCGCCCTCAGGAAGTATTTCTATTTCGTTCATACCCTTTTCAAGAAATAAGCCATAATGAGTTATTTTCTGAAAATTCCCGTCATCTGTTGTAGTAAAGCGGTAAAGCTCCGCACCGTCAACGGAAACAATGCAGTTTACGGGCTTGTCAGAAGCAACACCGAAAGATATATCATAATGCTGTGTTGCAGGTGCATCAAACTTGAATTTAAAAGCCACTGTACCGTAGTCGCCGAATCCCGTGACATAACCGCCACCGCTGTAGCCGTCTCTTTCATTTGAGGCTTTGAGACCGTTTTTAAGGCGTTCCCTTTCTGCCTCATAGATATCAGAGGCATAAGAGTGTTCGGGGGTCGGATAGGAAACAGGATACTCCGGATAAGTATCTACAGGTGCTTCCGTAGTTATTTCCTGCGTTACTATCGGCTCTGTTGTAATCTCCTCCGTAACCTCTTCTGTCGGCTGTACGTCCTCCGAGGACTGCTCGGCTGGTTTTTTTGAACTGCACGCCGTGACAGCAGACAGACAGACCGCCGTTGCGGTAACAGCAGAAATATATTTTAAAATCTTCATATTATTCCTCCAAAATAAAAGCATTCAGTCATGTCTTTACATTGTACTTTCGTCCTGCCGTCGCATTGAATATTATAATTCCGTCCTCAATTCTTGAACTTACCGTTTCGCCGTCGCATACTATGCTGACAATGCAGTTTGCACGGAGACGGCATTCACCGTCAGAATCAGCCGTTATAACAGCAGACTCCAGCTTTCCGCTTTCCCAGTATATGTCAACGCCGTAACCGCCTTTTGCACGCAGACCGCATATATGTCCGTTTTTCCATTCATCAGGAAGTGCGGGGAGAAGATTTATTTCACCCTCGCAACTTTGCATTATTGCTTCCGTAATTGCCGAAACACCGCCGAAATTTCCGTCTATTCTGAAAGGCGGACAATTATTAAGCATATTCGGGCTTGTTGAATAGGCAAGAAGATTTTTTATATTTTCGTAAACCATTCTGCCGTCATAGAGCCTTGCCCACATATTAGCAATCCAGGCACAGCTCCAGCCCGTGTGACCGCCACCGTGGATAAGTCTGCGTATAAGCGTTGCACGACCTGCGTCTGCCAGTTTAGGCGTTCTGTGCGGAGATATAAGACTTGCTGGGTGGAGTGCAAAAAGCTGTGATATATGCCTGTGACCTATTTCCACCTCGTCATAGTCAACTGCCCACTCCTTAATCTGTCCGTACTTTCCTATTTCGACATCGGGAAGTTTTTCAAGAAGTTTCTTAAGTTTTCTGACAAAAACCTTGTCTTTGCCAAGAATCTCAGCCGATTTTATAACGTTCTGAAAAAGCACGGTTATTATCTGCGAATCCATGGAAGCACCCATGCAGAGACAGCCTTTCACACCGTCCGCCGTCAGATATGTATTTTCAGGAGAAACTGACGGACACGTCACAAGTTTTCCGTCCTCGTTTTCTATGAGATATTCAGCGAAAAACTCCGCCGATTCTTTCATTATGTGATATTTTTCTGCGAGAAAATCCCTGTCGAGTGTATATTCATAGTGTTCAAAAATGTGTAGAGAAAGCCACGCACCGCCTGTAACCCATATAGTCGACGGAAGAAACATATCCTGTGGTGCGGTATCACCCCATATATCTGTATTGTGGTGACAGACAAAACCCTTGTTTATGCCGTACATTTCCTTGGCGGTTGTGCGACCGTTCTTGCAGACACGTTCAAGCAAATCGAAAAGCGGTAAATGGCATTCGGAGAGATTACAGCTTTCGGCAATCCAGTAATTCATCTCCGTGCTTACATTCACGGAATAACGGCTTCCGAGTGAAGCCATCATATCTTCATTCCATATACCCTGAATATTCATGGGCTGTGTATTTTCACGGCTTGCGGAAATCATCAGATAGCGACCATAGTTGAAATACAGTTCAATAAGCCTGTTGTCGTGAATAAGCCTCTGACACTCCTTGTTGTCAAGTTCATTTCCCCTGAGCCTTGCAATTCTCTTGTCCGTCGTCAGCGACGATATATTGTCACTGCCCGAATTGTCCTCAAGCGAAAACTCAACACGCCTGAAAAGCTCCTTATAGTCGTTCGCATGGCGGTAATAGAGTTCGTCATATTCGCACTTTAAAGCCATTTCAACATCAACTTCCGCCGATTCCTGATAAAGTTTTGTATAAAAACTTGTCTTTACGGAAAACAAAATCATAACTTCGTCGGCATTTTTTACAGAAATTTTTCCGCCGAGAGTTCTTAATGTACCGCCGTGAGCCTTTGCACCGAGAACGCCGGCAAAAAATATGCCGTCCCTGCTACCCGTACCGCCTGTGTATAAAATCATGTTGTCCGCACATGGACGATTTTCGTCATAATAATCTTCCCGACCGTCTATATAGCATGACAGCGAGACAGCCGAGGACTCCGAAGCCGAAATGCGTATAACCATTACGTCGTCAGGAGCAGAGACAAAAATCTGCCTTGTGTACACAATGCCGTTTACGGAAAAAGAGACTTCCGCACAGGCATCGGAGATGTCAAGAATACGGCTGTATTCTCTTACCTTTCCTTTGTTTTCCATATCTATGTATAAATTTCCGAGGGGCATATACCTCCGCATATTCGGAGTCACGCCCTGCATTTTCTCAAAAGCCGTTTTTTCCGCCTGCGGAATATCCCCCGACTTTATAAGCCTCCTCACTTCCTCCAGACCCTCTCTGGCATCGGGATTTATGCGGTGTCTCAGTCCGCCAGACCAAACGGAATCTTCATTAAGGCTGATAACCTCGTCAAGCGGACGACCATAAATCATACCGCCCAGTCTGCCGTTGCCTACTGGCAGGGCTTCGTTGAAATTCTCCGCAGGTTTATCATATTTTAATATTGTCTCTGTTTCCATATATTACTTGCTCCTGTTCAATGTTGTGGTTGTCTTTATTACATCTTTACATTATAACATACTTTTTCGGCATTTGCAAATTTACTTGTAACTTCGCTTTCAATTCTGAAAAAAATGATAAATAAAGGCTTTAAATATAACTCCCTTTTGGAGAAATGCACAATAATTTTTCTCACAGGACGGGAAATGACGGAAAATGTCATAATCAATTTATTCTCTTATTTAAAAAATTCCAAAACTAATGACAACCGTTGAAAAATATGGTATAATAGTATCGTATAACATAAAAACAGCGGAGTGTGAAGAACATATGAATAAATATAAAAAATTAGCCATGAATACGATAGTATTTGCAATAGGAAATTTCGGCTCAAAGATTCTTGTAATACTTCTTACAAGACTCTACACAAAAAATATAAGCCCTGCGGACAGCAGTACAAAAGAACTTCTCGAAATAACCGCAAATTTTCTTCTTCCGATTTTCACTTTTTCCATGACAGAAGCCATTATCAGATACGGACTTGACAGGAAATATAAAAAACACGAAGTATTTACGACAGCCACCGTCCTGAACTGTATGGGACTTCTGCTTATGTTCATTGTCGTACCGATACTTAAATTAATTCCGTTCCTCAGATTCATAGACAATTATACTATCATGTTGCTTGTATACGTCTGTACGTCCTCCCTGCGTTCTCTCTGCTCCCAGTTTGTCCGTGCCAAAGGCTATGTAGGACTATATTCATTCGACGGCATATTTGCCACATTCCTGCTCTTCGTCTTCAATATAATCTTCATATCAAAGCTCCAATGGGGCGTAAACGGCTTTATGATGTCCGTTATTGCGTCGGATTTCCTTTCCGCACTGTTTTTATTCGTGATAGCAGGACTCAAAAACTACCTCAGCATAAAATATTACAATAAAAGACTTGCAACAAGCATGATGAGATTTGCTGTACCGCTTATCCCAACTGTTGTCATGTGGGTTATAACAGGATTTTCCGACAGACTTTTCATAAGATATATGCATAGTGACGTTGTACAGCTCGGCGAAGATTCGGCAGGAATTTACGGCTACGCCTCAAAAATCCCTAATCTTATTTCAATGGTTTCAACTATATTCTTTCAGGCGTGGAATATGTCCGCCATTATGGAGAACGACTCAAAAGACAGAAGCAATTTTTACGAAAAAGTCTATAACGCATACGAGGCAATACTTGTCATAGCCTCGGCATTTATGATAGCGGGTGTAAATATAATCTCGCCGTTTTTCATAAGCACAAAGAATTTCAAGGAATACGGCGACGTTTATAAATATACTCCTGTTCTTGTTGTGGCGGTGCTTTTCATGTGCCTTGACCAGTTTTTAAGCAGTATATATACAGCAACAAAACACACAAAAAACTCATTCTGGACGAGCTTTGTGGCAAGCATAACAAATATTATCCTTAACTATTTTCTGATTCCCGTCTGGGGCATTCAGGGAGCTTCTGTTGCAACGTTCCTCAGCTATTATGTATGTTTCTGGACAAGAATAATAGACGCAAGATATTATATTCCCTTTAAATTCAACGGATTCCGTTCCGTCATAAATACAACCGCACTTCTCGTCATGTGCCGTCTGATGATTTCAAAGCCGAAACTCTATGGACTGTTTAATTTCATACTGCTTTTGTTTGTGGTAGTAAGTAACTATAATGCACTTATGCTTACCGCAAGAAAATTATTAAGGAAAAGAGGAAAATAACTATGCCAACACCACACAACAACGCCGAAAAAGGCGATATAGCCGAAACTGTCATAATGCCCGGAGACCCCTTGCGAGCAAAATTCATAGCTGAAAATTATCTTGATAATCCTGTATGCTATAATCAGGTAAGAGGAATGTACGGCTACACAGGCACATACAAGGGAAAGAGAATATCCGTGCAGGGTAGCGGAATGGGTATGCCCTCAATGGCTATATACTCGTGGGAACTCTTCAATATTTACGGTGTCAGAAACATTATCCGCACAGGCACGGCAGGAGCTATAGCCGACAACGTAAATCTGAGGGATATTATTATTGCGATGTCCGCAAGTACCAACTCCGCATACGCAAGCCAGTATAATCTAAATGGAACTTATGCCCCTACTGCCTCATGGTGTCTTGTCTCGGAGGCTGTAAAGGCAACCGAAAAAAACGGCTGTAAATACCATGTCGGGAATATCCTTTCAAGCGATACATTCTATGATGACTCGGAAAGCCTTTCATCATGGCAGAAAATGGGAGTTCTCGGAATAGAAATGGAAACAGCCTCACTATATATGAATGCCTCACGGAGCGGTAAAAATGCCCTTACAATACTCACCGTTTCGGACTGTCCGCTGAAAAACCTTTCAACTTCTGCGGAGGAGAGACAGAACAGTTTTCGTGACATGATGGAAATTTCCCTTGAAACAGCCTTGAATATTTAAGACTATTTTAAGCAATACAATATATAATAATAAACGGATTAAGCAATCCCCCAATTCCCATACTATATATATTTTTTCTTACTGCCGTATATTTTTTGTACGGCTGTTTTTTTAGTGTATAATTTATACTTGACATTTAGTGCAATATGGATTAAAATATAATAGATGAATCAAAAAAGAAAAGAGGTATAAAAAATGCTTAAAAACAGCGAAAAAGTTATGGACAGAATCGTCGACCTCTGCAAATCAAAGGGCTATGTATACCCTGGCTCAGAGATTTACGGCGGACTTGCGAATACATGGGACTATGGTCCTCTGGGTGTCGAACTCAAGAACAACATCAAGAAAGCATGGCTCAAGAAGTTTGTACAGGAAAACAAATATAATGTAGGACTTGACAGTGCTATCCTTATGAATCCGCAGACATGGGTTGCTTCGGGACATATAGGCGGATTTTCCGACCCTCTCATGGATTGCAAGGAGTGCCATACACGCCACCGTGCTGACAATCTTATTGAAGACTTTGACGGTACTAACGTTGCAGGCTGGACAAACGAGCAGATGTCCGACTACATAAAGGAGCATGAAATTCCATGTCCCGACTGTGGAAAGCACAACTTCACCGATATAAGACAGTTTAATCTCATGTTCAAGACTTTTCAGGGAGTAACGGAAGACAGCAAGTCAGAACTTTATCTCCGTCCCGAAACGGCACAGGGTATATTTGTAAACTTCGCAAACATTCAGAGAACGACGAGAAAAAAAGTACCTTTCGGCGTTGCACAGGTAGGAAAGTCTTTCAGAAACGAAATAACCCCCGGTAATTTCATTTTCCGTGTACGAGAGTTTGAGCAGATGGAACTTGAATTTTTCTGCAAACCCGGTACAGACCTCGAATGGTTCAGCTACTGGAGAAGCTATTGTAAGGATTTTCTCCTTAGTCTCGGACTCAAAGAAGAGAATATCCGTCTGAGAGACCACTCGCCCGAAGAACTTTGTTTCTACTCAAAAGCCACAACAGACTTTGAATATCTCTTCCCGTTCGGCTGGGGCGAACTCTGGGGCGTTGCCGACAGAACGGATTACGACCTTACACAGCACATAAAGACAAGCGGAAAGTCCCTTGAATATTTCGACCCCGAAACGAATGAAAAATATATCCCCTATGTCATTGAGCCGTCTCTCGGCGTTGAACGCCTTTTCCTCTCAATTGTAACCGAGGCTTACGACGAGGAGGAACTTGTAACCGTCGACAAGAACGGCAAGGAAAAGAAAGAAGTCCGCACAGTAATGCACCTTCACCCCGCACTTGCCCCTTTTAAATGTGCAGTTCTTCCGCTCGTAAAGAAACTTACTCCGAAAGCAGAGGAAGTATTTGAAATGCTCTCAAAGAAGTTCATGTGCGAATTTGACGAGACGGGTACTATTGGCAAAAGGTATCGCCGTCAGGACGAAATCGGCACACCTTTCTGCATAACATATGATTTCGACACCCTCGAAAAAGACAACTGCGTTACAGTCAGAGACCGTGACACAATGGAGCAGGAGCGTGTAAACATCAACGACCTTGTGAAATATCTTGAAAATAAAATTGCATTCTGAATATATTAAGGGGGACGGTTTTTTTCCGTCCCTTTTGATATGGAAACTTTTTTTTGAAAATCAGAATTTTCCGCTTTATTTTTTCGGAGAAATATAGTATAATAGTAGATAAGAGAAATTGAGAAACGGAGAATAATTAAATGAACAAAAAACTCTCTCTTGGAATAGACGTAGGTTCTACAACGGTAAAGACCGTTATAACGGACGGCGACGGAAATATACTCTACACAAAATATCAGAGACATTTTTCAAAGGTAAAAGAAACCGTCACTGACCAGTTGAAAATTATACGTTCAGACTATCCCGACGAAAGATTTACAGTATGTATGACAGGCTCGGCAGGTCTCGGACTTGCGGACTCCGCAGGTATACCGTTTATACAGGAAGTGCATTCTGCATTTCTTGCCGTCCGAAAAAAATACCCCGATGCCGACGCAGTAATTGAACTTGGCGGAGAAGATGCAAAAATAATCTTCCTCACGGGCGGAGTTGAGCAGAGAATGAACGGCTCTTGTGCAGGCGGTACAGGTGCATTTATAGACCAGATGGCTACACTCCTCGGCATAACGGCGGACGAACTTGACGAATTATCCCAGCACGCAAAGAAAATATATCCGATTGCCTCACGGTGCGGAGTTTTCGCAAAATCCGACATACAACCGCTTTTAAATCAGGGTGCAGGACGGGAAGATATTTCCGCAAGTATATTTCAGGCGGTTGTCGACCAGACAGTCTCAGGGCTTGCACAGGGACGTACAATAGAGGGAAAAATTCTTTTCCTCGGCGGACCGCTTTTCTTTCTGAAAGGTCTTAAAAAAGCGTTTGTCCGTACACTCGGACTTGATTCTGAAAATGCGATATTTCCCGAAGAAGCCCCCGTATTTGTTGCATACGGCTGTTCGCTGTGTGCCTCGTCACAGGAAGATACTTTCACGACAGCGGAATTGATAGAAAAAATCAGCACCGCAAGAGCTTTTGACAACATTGTTACAAGTGAACCGCTGTTTGCCTCACAGGCGGAATATGACGACTTCATAGACCGTCACCGCAAGCACGATTTAGGCTATGCGGATATACATAAATATAAAGGTAACGCCTACCTCGGTATAGACGCAGGGTCTACAACTACCAAACTCGTTCTCATCACGGAGGACGGAAAAATCCTCTATCATCACTATTCTTCAAACCTCGGACAGCCTCTTGACAAAGTAGCCACACAGGTTAAAAGAATCTATGAAGAAATGAATCCCGATATAACAATCAGAGGTTCAGCGGTCACAGGTTACGGCGAAGACCTTATAAAAGCAGGACTTTCCATAGATTTCGGCATTGTTGAGACTTCTGCCCATTTCAAGTCCGCACAATATTTTTGTCCCGATGTTGACTTTATCATAGATATAGGCGGACAGGATATAAAGTGTTTCAAAATCAAGAACAGTGCCATAGACGGCATAATGTTAAATGAAGCCTGCTCATCGGGTTGCGGTTCATTCATTCAGACATTTGCCATGGCACTCGGTTATGAAATTTCCGAATTTTCTCGACTGGGACTTTTTGCGGAACATCCTGTTGACTTAGGCTCAAGATGTACGGTCTTTATGAACAGTTCCGTAAAACAGGCACAAAAAGACGGTGCGACGGTTGAGGACATTTCCGCAGGACTTTCAATGTCAATAATCAAGAATGCGATTTATAAAGTAATCCGTGCAAACTCCCCCGACGAACTCGGAAAGAATATAGTAGTACAGGGCGGTACTTTTCTGAATGACGCTGTACTGCGGTCTTTTGAAAAGGAAATGGGCAGAAATGTAATACGCCCCGCTATTTCGGGACTTATGGGTGCATTTGGCTGTGCATTGTACGCAAGGGAAAAAGCAACAGGCGAGAAATCCGCCCTCATATCAGAAGACGAACTTTCCGCCTTTGCGTATACTTCACGCTCCGCACAGTGCAAAGGCTGTACCGCACATTGTCAGCTTAATATAATAAACTTCGGCAAGGGACGGAGATTTATTTCAGGCAACCGCTGTGAAAAAGGCGGAGGAGTTGCGGTAAAGAACAGAATCCCGAATCTTTACGAATATAAATATAACAGCATAGTAAATACAGTAAAATTCCACCAACCTAAAAGACCCGTCGGCACGGTAGGATTCCCTCTTTCCCTTAGCTTCTATGAACAGTTGCCTTTCTGGCATATGCTTTTTTCTGAACTCGGTTTCCGCACGGTAGTATCGGACGAAAGCTCACGTAAAATGTACTACCTCGGACAGCACACAATCCCGTCCGATACGGTGTGCTATCCTGCAAAACTCGCACACGGACACATTGAAAATCTGCTTGACAAGGGCGTAGACTTTATCTTTTATCCCTGCATGAGTTATAATATTGACGAAGGACACAGCGACAATCACTTTAACTGCCCTGTTGTAGCCTATTATCCGGAATTGCTTCTTGCGAATAATCCACGACTTAACGAAAAAAATTTCATTCACCCGTATATAGACCTTAATATCAGGAAAAACGTTGTAAAAACGCTTACAAAGTACCTGAGAGGATATAACCTGAGGTGCAGGATTCCCGAGGCGGTCGAAAAGGCATATAAAGCAATGGAACGATACAAGGCTGATATTTCACGCAATGCGGAAGAAATAATCCGTCAGGCACGAGCCGAAAAGCGAAAAATAATCGTGCTTGCGGGCAGACCGTATCATATAGACAAGGAAATAAATCACGGCATACACAAACTGATTACAAGTCTCGGAATGGCAGTTATTACGGAAGACAGTATTTCCGCACTTGTCGAAACTCCGCAACTGAACGTACTTAACCAGTGGACTTATCATTCAAGAATCTACCGTTCGGCACAGTACGTCACAACACAGCCTGATATGCAACTTGTACAGCTTGTTTCATTCGGCTGTGGAATAGATGCCGTAACGTGCGACGAGGTAAGGCATATCCTCGAAAGCCATGGAAAACTTTATACACAGCTGAAAATAGACGAAATAAACAATCTCGGAGCGGTAAAGATAAGACTGAGAAGTCTTCTCACCGCCATGGAACAGAAATGAGGTATAAATTATGTCAGAATACGCAAAATTTACAGAAGACATGATAAAAACCCACACAATACTTGTCCCCGATATGTTGCCGATACATTTTAAACTTATCATAAGCATTTTCGAGGCAGAGGGCTATAAAATGGAACTTCTCCGCAACGATTCACGTGCAGTCGTTGACGAGGGACTGAAAAACGTCCATAATGATTCCTGTTATCCTGCACTGCTCGTTATAGGACAGTTCATGGACGCACTTAAAAGCGGTAAATACGACCTTGACAGGACAGCACTTTTAATAACGCAGACAGGCGGAGGTTGCCGTGCCTCGAACTACATACACCTTCTGAGAAAAGCCGTTGACAGAAATTTTCCGCAGATACCCGTTGTTTCACTCAATTTCAGCGGACTTGAAAAGGATAGTGCATTCAGGATAACAATGCCGATGTTTCTTAAATTGATATACGCCGTGATGTACGGTGACTTGCTGATGACGTGCTATAATAAGTGCCGTGCATACGAGACAAACAAGGGACAGTCTGAAAAACTGCTTGAAAAATGGGAAAGACGCATAGGGAATATGTTTATAAAGAAGAGCAGATTTTTCCTTAAACTCGAAAAGATAGCGACGGATATCCTGAACGACTTCGGAGCGATTCCCATGTCAGATGAGAAAAAAATCCGAGTGGGCATAGTCGGCGAAATATATGTAAAGTATTCACCGCTTGCAAATAATCATCTGGAAGATTTTCTCATATCGGAGGGTTGCGAACCTGTAGTTCCCGGACTGCTCGAATTTATAATGTATACAGCTTCTGCCAGCTTCAACAATGCCAAAATTTACGACAATGCCAATTCACGCTCAAGAATTTTCAGACTCGGATATGAAATCATATACAGACAGCAGAAAAAGCTGATTAAGATAATGGAAAAACAAGGCATTTTCGAGCCTTTCCACGACTTTGAACACCTCCGCAGTCTTGCGGATAAATATATAAGTCAGGGCGTTGTAATGGGCGAGGGGTGGCTGATTCCTGCCGAAATGGCGTCGCTTGTGCAATCGGGAACAGAAAATATAATCTGTACCCAGCCTTTCGGCTGTCTGCCGAATCACATAGTTGCAAAAGGAATGTCAAGAGCGATAAAGGAGGACAATCCAAATGCAAATATAGTTGCCATAGACTACGACCCAGGAGCAACACGTGTAAATCAGGAAAACAGGATAAAACTAATGCTCGCAAACGCACGCAGGTAAATTGATTATGATAAAAAAAAGAAACGGCGAAATAGTCGCCGTAAACGAGAAACAAAACAGGATACTTGAAAGACTTTATAACACTCTCACGGGGCGGATTATACTTAAATTTCTCACTGCTCCGCCCGTATCGGAAATTGTCGGATTTTATATGGACTCTCCTTTTTCAATACCGCTTATAAAGCCTTTTGTCCGAAACAACAATATCGATATGTCTGAATATAAAGAAAAATTCTTCATATCCTACAATGATTTTTTCACAAGAAAAATCAAGACCGAAAGTCGTCCGATAGACTATATAAACACTCACCTTATAAGCCCGTGCGACTCAAAGCTTACCGCCTATAAAATACGGCAGAACAGCATATTTAAAATAAAAAACTCTCTCTACAGGATATCAGATATGCTGAAAAATGAGTTTCTTTCAAGACGGTATGAGGGGGGATATTGCCTTATATACCGCTTGGAAGTCAGCGACTATCACCGCTATTGCTACATAGACGACGGCATAAAGACAGGCAATACATATATAAAAGGCGAATTCCACACCGTCAATCCGATTGCACTGAAAAAATATAATGTCTATAAAAGAAACAGCAGGGAGTATACAATAATGCACACGGACAATTTCGGCGATGTGGTACAGATAGAAGTCGGGGCTATGATGGTGGGAAAAATCCACAACCACCACGGAGAATATAACTTTGCAAAGGGCGAAGAAAAAGGAATGTTCATGTTTGGCGGTTCTACTGTAATACAGCTTTTTGAGAAAAACAGAATACGTCCGGATAGCGACATTTTAAGAAACACCCGTGACGGCTTTGAAACCATAGTACATTACGGCGAAAAAATCGGAGAAGCCCTTTAAAAAAAACTTATACAAAAAATCGGCGGAGTTTTTTTTAAAAAAACTCCGTCTTTTTACTAATATATCCGTTTTCAGACTGCCTCGGCATCGTCATTTATATCATTTCTGCTTACTGTTTTCTGTTCTGATTCCTTGTCGTCGTTCTCGTCAGGAAGAGAAACTTTCCGTATATCCGCACCCATCTGACGAAGTTTTACTTCCATGCCGTCATATCCTCTTTCGATATGATAGATGTCTTCAATCTCCGTAATACCGCTTGCCGAAAGACCAGCAATGATAAGTGCCGCACCTGCACGGAGGTCGCAAGCCTTTACAGGAGCACCCATAAGATTGCCTTTGCCCTCAATAAGTGCCACAGTACCGTTTACGGTAATATCCGCCCCCATACGCCTTAATTCTTCGACATAGCGGAAACGCTGGTCCCAGATACCCTCGGTTATAATGCTTGTACCGCTTGCAAGAGTGAGGAGAGTAGCAATCTGCGGTTGCATATCCGTCGGAAACCCAGGGTGTGGCGACGTTTTAATATTCGCCTTGACAAGCGGACCGTCAACCCATACTCTTATGCTGTCATCAAAAGACTCTATATTAACACCTATCTTTTCGAGCTTCTTTGTTATGGACTCAAGATGTTTCGGAATAACATTCTTTACAAGAACGTCACCGCCAGTTGCCGCAGCGGCAATCATAAAAGTGCCTGCTTCTATCTGGTCGGGAATAACCGAGTAGGTCGTACCATGGAGATGCTTGACGCCTCTTATCTTGATATAGTCAGTACCCGCTCCCATGATATTAGCCCCCATAGAGTTCAGGAAATTGGCGAGGTCAACAATATGTGGCTCTTTTGCGGCGTTCTCAATAATCGTCAGCCCCTCCGCCTTTACGCCTGCGAGCATGGCATTCATCGTTGCACCGACCGTCACAACATCAAAGAAAATCTGTCCGCCTACGAGTTTTTCGGCAGTCAGGTCTATCATTCCCTGACTCAGAGAATGATTTGCCCCGAGAACTTTAAAAGCCTTAAGATGCTGGTCGATAGGTCTGTCACCGAGAGAACATCCCCCCGGCATAGAAACCCTCGCCTTGTTGAACTTGCCGAGAAGTGCTCCGAGAAAATAGTAGGACGCACGCATTTTCCTTGCGGTCTCGTAAGGCACACAATAGTTGTTTACGGTTGTAGGGTCTATTCTGTAGGTGTCCTTGCCGATTGGTGTAACCTCCGCCCCCATTTCCCTTAGAATCGTCAGACTTATCTTAACATCGCTTATTGACGGCACATTTTCGATAATACATGGTTCGTCCGAAAGAAGAACTGCCGGCAGAATAGCCACGACGGCATTTTTAGCACCGCTGATATTCACTTCACCTGTAAGACGGCGACCACCCTTAATAACAAATTTATCCAAATATACTCTCTCCTTATTTTTCAGGAAATTTTTCTCTGCTCCTGAGTGTCTTTTATTCGGAACGCATAACCCAATGCGTTCTGCATACAAGCCTTTGCAGGCAGGATATATATAAATTAAATAATATATCTTATACGGGTGATTCCTCAGACGATTCATCTGAGGTATCGTCTGCGACTGTTTCTGAAACTTCCTCTTCTGTCTGCTGTGTCTCGTCTGTTTCCTGTGTATCCTGTGTCTCATTTGTCTTTGCCGAGCCGTCATAATCGGAAATAAACCAGTGTATTGCACTTCCGTCATATTCGCCTATCTTTATTGAATTTATAACAACGTCGTCAAGCGGTTTGTCATTGCGGTCTGTTTCAGTGTTCTGAATCTCAAATACAATATCGAGACCGTCATATACCTGTCCGAAAATCGTGTAAGCACCGTCGAGCCACGGAGTACCTCCGATTGTTGAATAGAGCTTCATAGCTTCGTCCGAAATGATTTGACCGTAATTTTTAAGCTGTTCGAGGTCCTCTTCCGAGTAAACTTCACCTGTCACGATATAAAACTGACTTCCGTCTGTTGCTGTGCTTCCACTGTTTGCATAGGCAACCGCCCCTGATGTATGAATAAGATGTGGGTCTGTGCCACCGTCAAAATCTCCGCCCCACATGGACTCACCGCCCGTGCCGTTGCCGTCAGGGTCTCCGCCCTGAATCATAAAGTCCTTTATAACTCTGTGGAAAGTAAGACCGTCATAATAGCCTTTTTCCGCAAGACCTATGAAATTTTCAACGCCCTTTTCCGCATATTCGGGGAAAAATCTTAACTTGACTTCTCCATAGCCCTCTATATCCATGACAGCTATTTTATCTCCCTCTTTGAGAACTGAATAATTTTCTATCTTAACTTCTTCAGCAGGAAGTGTTTCTTCTTCGGAAGGTGCTTCATATCCGTCATAATCGGAAATATACCACTTGAGTTCCTCGCCGTTGTACTTTTCGACCTTTACGGACTCAATTATAACATCTTTCATAGGCTTGTCATTGCCCGTATCGGTTGATACATTCTGTATCTGGAAAATTATATCAAGACCCTGATAGACCTGTCCGAAAACCGTGTAGCTTCCGTCAAGCCAAGGAGCACCGCCCGCCGTCATGTAGATATTCTTTGCGTCTTCGGATATGTCATAACCCATATCTATATAATTTTGTATTGCACTTTCTGAACAGACTTGACCGGTAACGATATAAAATTGACTTCCGTCTGTTGAGGTTGCACCGCTGTTTGCATAAGCCAGAGCCCCTGCTGTATGGATAAGATGGGGGTCTGTGCCTCCGTCAAATTTTCCGCCCCATATAGACTCACCGCCCGTGCCGTTGCCGTTAGGGTCTCCGCCCTGAATCATGAAATCCTTTATAACCCTGTGAAAAGTAAGCCCGTCATAATATCCCTTTTCCGCAAGACCTATGAAATTTTCGACGCCCTTGTCTGCGTATTCAGGGAAAAGTCGCATTCTTACTTCTCCGTAGTCCTTTATGTTCATTATAATAATAGTATCGCCGTTTTGCGGTGCTGTAAAATTCATTGCCTTGACGCTTGCCTTTAATGACTCGTCAACGGTTTCCTTGTTTGAATTTTCGACTATTTCAGCTTCCTTTCCGCATGAGGAAAAAACAGTTGCCAGTGTAAACGTACACACAAGCACAGCGAGAACTCTTTTCAACATATATATTACGCTCCTTAAAAAATTTTTATATTTACGTGATTTGAATAACAGATTTATCCTGACTTAAAACATTATACTACATAATTATGGATTTGTAAATACTTTCCCGTTAAATTTGTGACAAACGGTAAAACAAAGCGGATAAATAAAGAATATTTATTCTAAAATGCCGTATTATTATTTTTTTCCTCTTTTTTATATGAATCAATTTTCACGGAAATAATCATTATATCATCGTCAGGGACTTTATAATAACCGTTTTCTGTTGTTTTAAGTGAGGCGAGTTCTTCGACAATATCAAGCCCCTGATAAACCTGACCGATAACTGTCATCTGCTGTGCAAAATTAGGAACACCGCCTTTTTCGATAAAAGCCTCAACGAGTTCCTCGCTTGTGTCGGTTGCTCTGAACTGTTCTTTTAATTCGTCTGTAAAATCTATGCTGTTTATAAAATTCAGACGGCTTCCGCAGTAATAAGTGCCACCGCCCGTAATTTTCTGAATAAAAGTCCTGTCCCTGTCAGTCTGCACACAGCAGACTGCTCCCCTGAAAGTCCATAAATCCTGACTTAATTCTCTCTCTATCCTTTCACTTGCATTTCCATGGATAAAATCACCGTTTTTTTCTTTCGAGCCGGCGGAGGAATAAACACCGCTGTCGGAATGATAGAAATAAGTTTTGTCATAATAACCGCTCTCCGCAAGGTCTTTAAAATTCTTCACCGCATTCGGCGACTTGTCGGGATAAAGTACAAACCTTATTTCCCCGAGTGTCGTTTCAACTATCGCTATCGGGGCATTCTCTTTCGGCTCTTCGAGCTGTACCAGTTCCATTGAATCAACGTCTATAGTAATGTAAGTATCATTGTTTTCCCTCACGTTCTGCATAAGCATAAAACCCAGCGTCAGCAGACCCATAGCCACCATAAGAATAATAAGCGTCCTCATGAAATTTTTGTTGCCTGACTTTTTCATTTTTCTACCTCGCAAAAACAGTTATATAGTAACACTATTATACATAATAAGGCATAATTTGTCAAGAGTGTGCGGAATTATATTGCGGTATAATAAATTATCTGCTTTTTGCCTGACAATATACATGACAAAAAAGGACTGCGAATATAACAGCCCTTTATGTTTTTTTAAAGTTTTTTCTTTTCTTCCTCAATGATTTTCAGCAAATCATCAACAGACATATCAGAAGCATTCCTTTTTCTTCTGCTTACTTCCGAACGGCTGAGTATGTCGGAAATATCAGGTGAACTGCTTTTCTGGCTGATATAGGATTCCTTTATTTCGGATATTGTATTTCTTTTTATTTCAGGATTATTTGCTTTTTCGGCAACTTGCGATGCGGAAATTATTACCGTATTATCATCTGCGAACTCTTCACGCCTTACAGGTTTAAGAGGTTTTGCGGTATTTTCCGAAAAGCTGTTTATATCTTCGGATTTCTTAATATGCGAAACCTCGTATTCATTCTTTCGGCGAATATCTTCCCTTATGTCATCTGCATTCGGTGCAGGCGAAACACTGCCTCTTATTTTTGCAACATTTGTTCTGTTTGCTGCCTTAAACTGCATTGTACGTGTTTTTTCTTTCTGATAAGGCGAATCAGGATTAACTTTTTTCTGACTGAAATTCTCGGCAATTGACATTTTTTTTCTTTCGAGTTCGTCACTTGCCTGTGTTGGTTCAAAAAGCGGTGTTACATTTTTTCCGTCTGTCTTTTTAACTGACTGACTCTGAGTATTTTTATTCTTGTCTGAAAAATCAGCATTTTCTTCTTCTTCTGCCTTTGCTTCTGCTTCCTCCTCTTCCTTTGCGGAAAGCCTTGAAATAAAGAACACAAGCAGGATTATACAGGGAATAATCAGCTCTGCAACAATCCCAGGGACTTTTCTTGTAAATGCTATAAAACTTCCGAGTTCCATACTCTGCGGATATCCTGTACAGACAGCTTTTATATCTTCCTTTGTTATCAGATTTTCGTTGTCCTCGTGACCGTCATAATAAATCTGATATTTTTCCGTTCCGTCCTCAGTCTGTATAATGTCAAAAATTCCGCAAAGTCTTAAATCATTTTCGTCCCCTGACGGACAGCACAGCACAAGGTCTTTCTGTGCAATGCTTATTCCTGAAGCCTCCATTGCGATAATCGTCGCACCCTGCGTCACGTCTATGCCGTTTGTATCTCTTTCGGTGATAGTATATAAATATCTCCCGAAAAAATTAGGCGTGTTCGTCTGCGAATATATTATATTTATGCCGACAGAAACGACGATAAACAAAACGCATATAATCGAAACAAAACACCTCAGTATCGAAAATCTTTTTTTCTTTTTCATAATATAGACCCGTCCTTTTTCAGTTTTTTTCCGTTCAGATATGTGATATTTTCATTATACCACATATTTACACAAATTTCAAATATTTCTGATATTTTTTAATATTTTACTTATTTTTCTTAATCCCCCCTCTTATTGTGTATTATGTAAACTGATAAATTATGTTATTTATTATCCGTTTAAAGCATTAAAGTCGTTTTTATAGGGATTTTTCGGAATATGTATATTTAGTTGAAAAATATTTGTTGAAATATTACAATTGCAAAAAATATAAAAACATGATAAAATATTAAGTATACCGATTGTAAAGTTATTTCCGCTTAATGAATAAAATCATTCAGCAGATTATAACAATAACTTTACATCAGATAATACAGCCGTTCATAAAAATAATAACGGCAGATTGGAGATTAGATATGTCAAACAAAAAGGTAAATCCTCTTATGGAAAAAATCAGTCTGGAATTTCCTAAAAGACTTCAGGCTCTCTACAGCGTATCTCCCGAAGAGGCATCAGACAAACAGGTCTATCATGTTCTTTCGGCTATAATCGTGGAAATCCTCGGTGCGAAGAGACAGAGTTTTATAAATCATACTCATTCCATGGGAGGAAAACAGATTTATTATCTCTCTATGGAATTTCTCATGGGTCGCTCGCTTAAAACAAGCCTCTATAATCTTGAACTTGCCGACGACGTAAAGGCTATGCTCAAACAGTATGACATAACACTTGACAAGATTTATGAACATGAACCCGACGCAGGTCTTGGAAACGGCGGTCTCGGCAGACTCGCAGCTTGTTACCTCGACGGACTCGCTACAACAGGATTCCCCGCAATGGGTTATTCGCTCTGCTATGAGTACGGAATTTTCCAGCAGAAACTTGAAGACGGCTGGCAGACTGAACTTCCTGACAACTGGCTTCCGGGCGGTTCGGTATGGCTCGTACCAAAGCCCGAACTTTCGATAGATGTACATTTTGAGGGCGATTTGCAGGAATACTGGGACAGCCAGTACCACTACATTTCGCACGTAAACTACAATACAGTAGTTGCAACTCCCTATGATATGTACGTTTCAGGCTATGGCTCGGAGGGCGTTTCGGTACTTCGTCTTTGGTCTGCAAAAGCTCCTAACTTCGATATGGAGATGTTCAATAAGGGCAATTATGATAAAGCACTTGCACAGAACTCAATCGCAAATGCTATTTCAAAGATTCTGTATCCTAACGACAACCACCTTGAAGGAAAGTCGCTCCGTCTCCGTCAGCAGTATTTCCTTTGTGCTGCATCTGTCGGCGATATCGTAAACAATCATATGAATGTTTACGGCACGCTTGAAAATCTCGCCGACAAGGTATCAATCCACATCAACGACACCCACCCGACGCTTGCAATTCCCGAACTCATGCGTATACTCCTCGACGACTGCGGTTATACATGGGATAAAGCATGGGACATCGTTACAAGAACATTCGCATATACAAACCATACTGTTATGGCTGAAGCTCTTGAAAAATGGGACGTTAATCTCATAAGGACAGTTATTCCGAGAATTTTCGCTATCATTGTTGAAATAAACAACAGATACTGCCAGTCACTCATGGAGAGAAACGGACACGACAGTGCAAAGACAACAAGAATGTCAATTATAAAGGACAATCAGATTCACATGGCTACACTCTGTGTTGTTGCTTCGCACAGTGTAAACGGCGTTTCCAAACTTCACTCAGAGATTATCAAGGAATCAGTGTTCCATGACGAATACTGCAACACACCCGAAAAGTTCAAGAACGTAACAAACGGCATTGCATACAGAAGATGGCTGTACCAGTCAAATCAGGGACTTACCGACCTCCTCAGAGAGACTATAGGCGACAAGTTCATAAAAGACGGTGCAGAACTTGAAAAGTTCCGTGCATTCGAGAATGACGAGACCGTCCTTAAAAAGCTCTTGGACGTAAAACAGGCAAACAAGCAGAGATTTGCAAAACAGGTTAAGCGTGAATCGGGAATAGTCCTCAATCCTGATAATATATTTGACGTACAGGTTAAACGTCTCCACGAATACAAGAGACAGCACCTTAATGTCATGAATATCCTTGCTGATTATTCTTATCTCCTCAATAATCCTGACGCAGACTTTACGCCGAAGACATATATTTTCGCAGCAAAGGCAGCCCCAGGATATTATCTTGCAAAGCAGATAATCAAGATGATATGGGCAATTTCCGAAGAAATAAGGAAAAACCCGAAAATCAGCAAGAAATTGCAGGTTGTTTTCCTTGAGAACTACTGTGTAACGCTTTCCGAAATGCTTATGCCCGCATCTGAGATTTCGGAACAGATTTCTCTTGCAGGTACTGAAGCATCAGGCACAGGAAATATGAAGTTTATGCTGAACGGTGCAATTACACTCGGAACACTCGACGGTGCAAACATTGAGATTAACGAGAGTGCAGGCGAGGGCAATAACATAATCTTCGGCATGAAAACGCCTGAGGTTAACGCACTCAAGGCAAGAGGATACAGACCTGAGGAGTATTTCCACAACAATCCGCTTATCCACGAGGCTATAGAGCGTATGTATCACGGCATAAACGGCTGTACTTTCAATGACGTTGCCAACTCGCTCAAGGACCGTGACCCGTACATGGTGCTTGCAGACTTCGACGACTACAGAAGAGCACAGAAGTTCACCACAGAGTGCTATAATAACCGCATGAAATGGGCTAAGATGTCACTTAACAACATAGCAGGAGCAGGCATATTCTCTGCCGACCGTGCTGTTACTGAATACGCTGACAACATCTGGCATTTAAGATAATATCTGCCCGAATTTTCCAAGGGGACTGAATTAATTTTCCGTCCCCTTTTATTTTGATAATACAGGAGTGATTTTTTAATGAGACCTATTTATGACACATGGAATTTAAGCTATAAATCAATTTTCGGAGCTGTCAGACAAGGCGAAACCTGCAATTTTTCAATAAGACTTCCGAAAAGCATAACGCCCGACTTTCCGCCCGTACTGGTATTTTTCCGCACGGGATTCAAGGAACGGTTTCTTAATATGTACCTCATGGAAGAAACGGAAGAAGACCGTGTTTATTCCACGAGCTACACGGCGAGATACAGCGACGTGCATTATTACTACTTCGCATACACAAGCGGAGGAATCCGCCATTATATAAAAAAGATAAACTGCCACGAGGGAAATATTGACCACGGCGACTTATTCCAGCTTACAATCTACTCAAAGGACTATAAAACGCCCGATTTTCTGAAAGGCGGAATAATGTACCAGATTTTTCCAGACCGTTTCTGTAAAAGCGGAAAACCGCATGAAAACGTTCCCACAGACAGAGTAATGAGGGAATGGGGAGAAACGCCGTATTACAAGCCCGACCATAACGGACACGTATGGAATAACGACTATTTCGGCGGAGACTTTGCAGGAATACAGTCAAAACTTGGCTACCTGAAAGATTTAGGAGTTACGTGTATATATCTGAATCCGATTTTCGAGTCACACGAAAACCACCGCTATAACACAGCGGACTACATGAAAGCCGACCCGCTTTTAGGCACGAATGAAGAATTTGAAGAACTCTGTACCGAGGCGAAAAAATACGGTATATCGATAATCCTTGACGGCGTATTCTCGCATACGGGAGCAGACAGCGTATACTTCAACAAATTCAACCGCTACGAAACGTCGGGAGCATTCAATTCGACAGAAAGCCCCTATTATGAGTGGTACAGCTTTATACACTATCCGAATGTATACGAAGCATGGTGGGGAATTGACACACTCCCGAATGTATGGGAAAACAACGAGAGCTATACAAAATTCATATGCGGTGAAGAAGGCGTGCTTAACTACTGGCTGTCAAAAGGCGTTGCAGGATATCGGCTTGACGTTGCCGATGAACTCCCCGACCGTTTTCTTGACAATCTCCGTAAGTGCGTAAAGAAGTACGGCGAGGATAAGATAGTAATAGGCGAGGTATGGGAAGATGCTTCAAACAAGGAGAGCTATGGCGTAAAGAGGCGTTACCTTCTCGGCGACCAGCTTGATTCTGTAATGAACTATCCGTTTAGGGAGGCAATAATAAACTACGTAAAGGGCGGACACGTAAAAGACTTTATTTACTCAATAATGACGATTATTGAAAACTATCCGAAGCCGACCGTTGACGTTCTTATGAACTTTGTTTCCACACACGATATAGAGAGGGCAATAAACCGTCTCGGCGGTGAGAACTGCGACGGCAGAGACAAAGAGTGGATGGCTGAGAAGTACCTCAACGAACATCAGTATAATCACGGAAAGAATCTTCTTAAATCCGCAATGGCACTACAGTTTTTCCTCCCTGGCGTTCCGAGCATATACTATGGTGACGAAGCAGGTTTGCAGGGCTATAAAGACCCGTTCAACCGCCGTTGCTACCCGTGGGGCAATGAGGATAAAGAACTTATCGAGTATGTTTCACAGTTAAGCCGTATAAGAAAGACGATTCCGAACTTCAGGGACGGACGAACGTATTTTGTGCTTAACGACAATGATATTGTTGACGAGCGTGTAATAGCATTTGCGAGACAGGGCGATATTGACGCAATTGTCTTTGTAAACAGAAGCGGAGACGATATAGTCCTTGAAAACATCACAAAACTTATACCGAGATTCAGAAATTTCAGAGCGATGTACGGAGAGTTTGAAAACGACACGCTCAGAATCAGCCCTTACGGCTATTCAATAATCTCTGCCGAATTTATCGGATAAAAAATATCATAACGGTTCTGTAAAAAGAGCCGTTATTTTTGTGCATAAGTGAGAGAAAGGAGCTGTGTATACGTCCAATAAAGTGAAAAAAGCTGTAATTATTTTAAAATTAAGATAATTCACTTGCAATCTCAGAAAAACTATAGTATAATAGTTATGAATTTATAATCGGGGATTATGGCTTTTTGCCGTCCGCCGAAAGAAAAGGAGGAAAAAAACTTTGTCACAATCAAAAGCCAAGCAGAGAAATTCACCGCCTGCAATAACGGCAATGGATATAATAAAGGCAAAAACAGAAGTAAAGTATAAACCGCTTTACTATGTCGCTGCTTTTCTTATACCTGCTCTGCTTACACTAATCGCCTATGCCTTTTTCGGCATATACCCATTCAACGAGCGTTCCGTTCTCGCCCTCGACCTCAACGGTCAGTATATTTACTACTTTGAGGCTATTCGTGACGCATTCCGAGGAGACGGCAGTATCTTCTACAACTGGAGCCGTAATCTTTCGGGCGAATTTATGGGCATAACGGGATATTACCTTGCAAGCCCCTTTACGCTGATAATCATTCTTATGCCGAGAAAATACCTTCTTGAAGCCATGCTTATCATGCAGTTGTGCAAAGTCGGTACGGCAGGACTTACATTCTGTATTTACGCACAGAAGTCCAAAAACGTAAAACCCTTGCAGTCAATAATGTTCTCAACCATGTATGCACTCATGAGTTATGTTGCAATACAGCTTATAGACCCCATGTGGATTGACGGTCCTGTATTCTTACCGCTTATAATACTGGGTGTTGAATATCTCATTGACGACGGAAGAAAAATAAACTATATAATTCCGCTTGCCGTGATGTTTGTGGCTGAATTTTATATCGGCTATATGATAGCAATATTTGTAGCTATATATTTCTTCTGCTATCTGTTTTTCGGCACAAAGAGGAAATTTAAGAATGTCGGGGAATATTTCAAGACATTCTGCACAATGGCGGTATCAACAATAGTCGTCCTCATGTGCAGTATATTCATGATACTTCCCGTTTATAACGGACTTTCAAACGGTAAATTCGACTTTTCCGAACCTGATTTTAGCTTCAAGAAAATGTTTGAACTAATCGAACTTCTCCCCGCAATGTTGCCGAACCAGTATTATTCGGTAAACGTCGACGAAGGCACAAGAATGTACGGCAGACCCGAAATATACTGCGGTGTCATGACACTTGTGCTTATTCCGCTTTATTTCATTAATAATAAAATCAAAGTCAAGAACAAGATAGGCTACGGAATAGTAACACTCGCCATGATTGTAAGTATGTATATCAAGCCGATAAATATGCTTTGGCACGGCGGACAAGACCCTAACTGGCTTCCCTACAGATATTCATTTTTACTGTCATTCGTATTCGTATCAATGGCATCTGAGGTATTCGCAAAACTCGACGGATATAAAATCTCATTCAAGAGTGCAGGCGGGGTCTTTGCGGTTATTGCAGTGCTTGTTGCATTCTTCAATGAAAGAATGCCTAAATATGAATATAATCAGGATAAATATAAATACGTTGCAACAGTGCCGTACAAAACAACGGAAACATATCATTCCGACACTCACGAAGAACTTTGGCTCGGCACTCTCGTCATAGGCGTAATGCTGTGTGCGGTGTATCTTATATATATTTATTTTTACAGCAATTCCAAAAACAAAAAGACACGCAATATAATGACCATAGCGGTAGCGTGTGTAGTATTCTTTGAGGCTGGCTATAACGCCTATGACACATTCAAGAAAGTAAATAAAGAGGTGGCATATTCCGACCGTTCCACATATCAGGAAATAATGGACGCACCTGCGGTTGTCAATGCACTCGAGGAATACGACAACAGCTTTTACCGTGCCGAAAAGACGTATCAGCGTTGTGTAAACGACAACTTAGCATACGGTCTCAAAGGCGTATCGCACTCAAGTTCGGTAATGAACGCAAAGGCAATAACATTTGTTGAGGCACTCGGATATTTCACGCAAAGTTATGAAACGCAGTACAGCAAGGGAAATAACATTGTTGCGGACTCACTTCTCGGTATAAAATACATCATAGACGACCCCAACAGAAATACCGCAAAACGTACAAAACCCGAAACAAGATATAATAAGATACTCGAAACAACCTATACAAATAACTCAGGCAACGAAACAAACCTTGACATTTACGAAAACCCCGACGCACTTTCTGTTGCATACGGAGCAAGTAAAGACCTTCTCATGCTCGGACATCTCGGAAACGACAACCAGTTCAACAGTATGAATATATTTCTCAGTACGCTGACAGGAAACACAAACTTCGAGACAGACGAAAACGGAAATATTTCAATAGGCGAATTTAAAGAATATTTCAAACGCCTTGAACCCGAGGCATACGAAGGCGAGTCAGTTTTTGACTCAAATCAGGTACGCCATAGTATGTATACCCCGACAGATGCAGAAGGAAACGTAATTCAGAAAAAAGTCCATCACGCTTACGACGCACTGCCGAATGCAATAGACCCTGTTGTGAATATGCACGTCACAACGCTTACTGACGACGCTGTATATCTCCATATAGACAGCGACTATTATAAGGGCGTAAATGTATGGGTATCAAGTGAAAAAGACGAAAACGGCAATTTCATAAATCATCAGGAGTACGGAAATTATCTCAAAGACCATATCCGCCCCGTTATCCGTCTCGGCACATATCCCGCAGGCACTGAACTTGAAGTTCGATTCACAATCACGAAAACCGAAGGAAGCACTACCTATACAGGCTCTAACGAGCATTTCATGTTTAAGGAAAACGGCGGACTCCAGATTTATAATCTCGACTATGATATGTTCCATAATGACATAGAACAGCTTAAACAGCACCAGTTTGAAGTTGACACAAAGAAATCAAACGACAGGTATCTTGAAGGCACAGTAAACCTCACCGACGACCAGATTTTATTTACAACAATACCCTATGAAGACGGCTGGACTGTAAAGATAGACGGTAAGAAAGTTGAAAATCTCGTTACGGCTGATACCTCCGACACGGGACGTATTTATTACAAGAATGCCGATAAGGACACAGGCGTAGCAATTTCACTTGAATCAACAATTGCCGTAAAAGTACCGGCAGGTGAACACAAAATTACCATGAAATATACTCCCCCTGGATTCAATATAGGTATATTTACATTGATTCTCGGAATTGCCGTTATTGTGATGTTCTATCTGTACGACAGGAAAAACAATGTTATCATGATAGAGACACGCAAGGCCAACGAGATGATTAAAAGCGGAAATATCCCAGAAGAATCCGCAGAAAACAAGGGAAAGAAAGTTGATATCATAAAGACAAAAGGGGCAGTTTCGGAAAAGGAGCTTGCACCGCATAAAGCCAATAAAACGTATGAAGAGGACGAGAAGTCGGAAGAAACAGAAACACCCGAAGAAACGTCCGAAAAGCCTGAAATCCCTGAAAAAAAGCCTGACAGTAAGAATAATTCAGACAAAAACAAAAAGAAAAATAAAAAGTAATACTACTTGTCCCCGTACGCAATGACGGGGACATTTTTCTGCAATATGCACATATCTGCGTATATTTTTTTTGTGACTAATGCCCATGACATTTTTCATAGAAATATGTTATAATTATTATATATAAACAACAGGAGGTTAGATAAAATGTACAATGTAAACGATGCGGTGATATATGCGACATATGGCGTGTGCGTGATAAGTGCGATTGAGGAACGCAATTTCAGCGGAGAGAATATAGAATATTATATCCTCCGACCCGTAGGCGACAGCCGTAACACTTTTTACGTACCGACTTCAAATTCCGCCCTCAGAAACAAAATGCGGGACGTATGCAACGCAGACGACGTTAATAATTTAATAGGAACGATGTCGGAACAGAACTGCATATGGATTGACAATGCTGTCAGAAGAAAAGAAGAGTACAGAAAAATCATTGACAAAGGCGACAGAAAAGAACTTATCAGGCTTATAAAAACGCTCTACACAAAAGGCGAAGAACTTACCGCACAGCACAAAAAGCTCTACTCCGCAGATGAAAAATTCCTCCATGATGCCGAAAATATGCTTTATAACGAATTTGCCTATGCTCTGAACATTCCACGTGAAGAAGTAATCACCTATATAAAACAGCATATATAACCATGAGACGACGGATTTTTCTTAATCCGTCTTTTTTGTAAATTTATCTTGCATTTCTTTTTATTTTGTGGTATTATATAAAATAAGAATGTCATGATATATGACAAATAATATTACGTACAGTTTTTTTTCTGTACGGGTTGGGAGAATGTTATGCCAAAAAGACAAGATATAAACAAAATCATGATTATCGGCTCAGGACCTATCATCATCGGTCAGGCTTGCGAGTTCGACTATTCAGGAACTCAGGCTTGTAAGGCGTTAAAAAATTTAGGCTATGAGATAGTGCTTGTAAACTCTAACCCTGCAACAATAATGACAGACCCCGACGTTGCGGACATCACCTACATTGAACCCCTCAACGTTTCGAGACTGACACAGATTATCGAAAAAGAACGACCCGACGCTCTTCTTCCTAATCTCGGCGGACAGTCAGGACTTAACCTCTGTTCAGAACTCGACAAGGCGGGCGTACTGAAAGAATACGGCGTACAGGTAATAGGCGTACAGGTTGATGCTATTGAACGAGGAGAAGACAGAATAGAATTTAAGCATACAATGGACAAACTCGGCATAGAAATGGCGAGAAGTGAAGTTGCCTATTCGGTAGACGAGGCGGTAAAGATAGCCGAACAGCTTAAATACCCTGTTGTACTCCGTCCAGCCTATACAATGGGCGGTGCAGGCGGAGGCATGGTTTACAACGTCGACGAATTAAAAATAGTCTGTGCAAGAGGCTTGCAGGCATCACTTGTCGGACAGGTTCTTGTCGAGGAATGCGTAAGCGGTTGGGAAGAGCTTGAACTTGAAGTTGTGCGGGACGCTGAAAATAATATAATAACAGTATGTTTCATTGAGAATATCGACCCGATAGGCGTACACACGGGCGATTCGTTCTGTTCTGCACCTATGCTGACAATTCCCGAGAACGTGCAGAAAGAACTTGAGAGACAGGCATACAGCATAGTTGAGTCAATCGAAGTAATAGGCGGTTGTAACTGCCAGTTTGCGAGAGACCCCGAAACAGGCAGAATAATAGTCATCGAGATTAACCCCCGAACTTCACGTTCTTCCGCCCTCGCCTCAAAGGCAACAGGTTTTCCGATAGCCCTTGTTTCCGCAATGCTTGCGTGCGGTCTGACACTCAAGGACATTCCGTGCGGAAAGTATGGCACACTTGACAAATACACCCCCGACGGCGATTATATAGTTATAAAATTTGCGAGATGGGCATTTGAAAAATTCAAGGGTGCGGAGGACAAACTCGGCACACAGATGAGGGCAGTAGGCGAAGTAATGAGTATAGGCAAGACCTATAAAGAGGCGTTCCAGAAAGCAATAAGAAGCCTTGAAACAGGACGTTACGGACTTGGATTTGCGAAGAATTTCCATGAGCAGACAAAGGAAGAACTCTTGAATCAGTTAAGATACCCGACAAGCGAAAGACAGTTTATTATATACGAGGCACTCCGCAAAGGTGCAACAATAGAAGAGATTTACGACCTGACAAAAATCAAGCACTATTTCCTCGAACAGATGCTTGAACTCGTTCAGGAGGAAGAAGAACTCATAAAATTAAAGGGAAATATTCCCGAAAAAGAAACATTGAGACAGGCAAAGCTCGACGGATTTTCAGACAGATATTTGAGTACACTTATTGCCGTTCCCGAAGAGGATATAAGGAATAAGCGTATTGAATACGGCATAACAGAGTCATGGGAGGGCGTACACGTAAGTGGTACAGAAAACTCATGCTACTACTATTCGACTTATCACCTCGACAAAGACCCCAGCCCGACGAGCGACAGGAAGAAAATAATGATTCTCGGTGGCGGACCGAACAGAATCGGACAGGGCATAGAGTTTGACTATTGTTGCGTACACACAGCCCTTGCACTTAAAAAACTCGGATTTGAATCAATAATTGTAAACTGCAACCCTGAGACCGTTTCTACAGACTATGATACTTCCGACAAACTTTATTTTGAACCGCTTACACTTGAGGACGTTTTAAGCATTCACGAAAAGGAAAAGCCCCTCGGAGTAATTGCACAGTTCGGCGGACAAACTCCGCTTAACCTTGCAAACGACCTTAAAAAATACGGCGTTAATATTCTTGGAACGACCCCCGAAACGATAGACCTTGCGGAAGACAGAGACCATTTCCGAGCAATGATGGACAGGCTGGGAATACCCATGCCCGAATCTGGAATGGCGGTAACGGTTGACGAAGCCCTTGAAATAGCGAATAAAATCGGCTATCCTGTAATGGTTCGTCCGTCATACGTACTTGGCGGACGTGGAATGGAGATAGTTCACGACGACGAGATGATGAAATTTTATATGGCAAACGCTATCGGCGTAACACCCGACCGTCCGATTTTGATAGACAGATTCCTGCACCATGCAACAGAGTGCGAGGCAGACGCAATTTCAGACGGAACAGACTGCTTTGTGCCTGCCGTAATGGAGCATATCGAGCTTGCAGGCGTTCACTCAGGTGACTCGGCTTGTATACTTCCTGCAAAGAACCTGACGCAGAAACAGATAGAAACAATCAAGGAATATACAAGGAAAATAGCGGTTGAAATGAACGTTTGCGGACTAATGAATATGCAGTATGCAATTGAGGACGACACTGTATACGTTCTTGAAGCAAATCCCCGTGCATCACGAACAGTCCCACTTGTTTCAAAGGTATGCAGTATAAACATGGTACAGATAGCAACAGAAATAATCACGTCCACACTCACGGGAAAGCCTTCGCCCGTACCGTCTCTCAAAGACAGGACAATCACGCACTATGGCGTAAAAGAAGCGGTTTTCCCGTTCAATATGTTTCAGGAGGTAGACCCCGTTCTTGGACCTGAAATGCGTTCTACAGGCGAGGTACTCGGCATATCCGATTCATTCGGAGAGGCTTATTATAAGGCACAGGAGGCAACACAGACACGTCTGCCCGAAAGCGGAACGGTACTTCTCAGCGTGTGCGACCGTGACAAGCCCGAACTTGCCGAGATTGCGAAGTCATTCCATGAACTCGGATTCCGTATTGTTGCGACAGGCAATAGTTATAAGATGATTAAGGAATCGGGAATCCCTGCGGAGAAGATTTACAAGATTTACGAGGGCAGACCTAATATAGCGGACGAAATCGCAAATGGCGAAATACAGCTTATCATAAACACACCGGCAGGCAAGACAAGCGTTCATGACGACAGCTACATCAGGAAATCGGCTATAAAGCACCGTATTCCGTATATCACGACCATGGCAGGAGCAAAAGCGAGTGCCGAGGGAATCAAGGCAATAAAGAAAGATAAGAATTTCGGCGTAAAATCACTTCAGGCACACCACGCAGATATAAAGTAAAAAAATCAAATCTCCCTGTTGGAATACGGCAGGGAGATAGTTTTCAACAGTGTGTTGAAAACTATGTTGAAAACTTTACCATAAAAAAATCTTATCGGTTTCAAAGGAAAAATAATGGATAGTTTTATAAATTTCACTGACGACAAAAAAACAGCATTTCTTCTGGGACTGTCAATGAAAACAGTTTCATTACTCAGTCAATCCGAACTCAAAGCCACAGCGGAAAAATCTATTGAATACTGCTGGAAATGGCTTTATAACGGCAGTCCTGACGGTGATTTCCTTTATGAATTATTAGTGAACGAACAGAACGGAATCACAATTTTTGCCGAAAATACAGACGATATTTCAGAACAGACAGTTTTGAACTGTATCATTGATGCAGTGGCATTTACAAGCAGAAAAGCATACGAATCTGAAAATTTAAAATGGTATCCCGAACCTATCGAATTAGTTTCAGACGAATTAATACATCATTTTATGGAATGTTACAATTACTGTTTTTCGGACGACAATTATATAAAAAATATTACGGAGTATCTTAATTCTTCTGAAAACAAATCGGAGTGGAAAAACTATTTTAAAAAAATAATCTGACACAAATTTCAAATCTTTCAACTTTTCAGCATTAAAAAGTTGAAAACTATGTGGATAATCAGTGAAAATCAGTAAACAATAAAAACACGTTGCGGAAAACCACGGCGTAATAATAAGTAAAGGACTGATTTTTTCATGAAAAGACTTTTAACGATGTCTTGCGTGTTGCTGACGGTCTGCACAGCATTTGTCTCATGCGGAAACGATAATAATTCCTACACGTCAGACGGCGATATGTCCGCCACCGAATACGTCACAACAGAGGAAAAAAAGCGTGATGACGACAAAAAGCAGAATAAAAAAGACAAAAACGACCGTTATTATGACGATGACCATTATGAAACCGACGATGACGGCATGATAGAAGACGACACAGGGAGTAATGATACCGTTAAAGACCACGCTGACGATGCAATAGACGGTGCGGAGAACGCAGGCGAAGAAGTGATTGACGGTGTAGGCGATGCAGGAAAAAGCATTATAGATGGCGTTGGAGAAGCAGGAAAAGACATAATCGACGGACTCGACGGCGAGAAAAACACAGAAGATGAGACTGCCGAAACAACTGAAAATCAGGATTAATAGACAATACAGGGACTCTATGCGAGGTGCATAAGTCCCTTATTTTTTTGTTATAATATCTCAGATTCCGTATAGTTTTCAACATTTTAACGTTGAGATGTTGAAAAACTGCCGTATATTATAAAATTCACACCGTTTCAGACACAAAAAACCGCAGTTGCAGTAACTGCGGTTTCCTGTATACAAATCTCACATGAGAAAAAACGAAGTCAGAAAAAATCAGTTGACAATAGTCTTTTCAGTTTCCTTGTCAAAGATGTGGATTCTGTTCGGGTCGATAGCAACTCTAATTTCATCTCCGGGTCTGATTGTAGACCTTGAGTTTACTCTTCCTGTCATAGGAATACCACTGCATATGAGATACAGATAAATTTCAGCACCCATCATTTCAGTAATTTCAACCTGACAGTCAATGACGCCTGTTGTAGCATTTGAGATGTACATTTCTTCCTCGTGAATGCTTTCAGGACGCACGCCGAGAATAATTTCCTTGCCGACATAGGACTGAAGTTCAGAAGTAACCTTTGATTCAGGAACGATAATTTCAAAAGTCTTTCCTCTCTCCTTGCCGAACTCAACGATAAACTGGTCGTATTCTCTTTCATACTTGAGTGTAGCGTCAATGAAGTTCATCATAGGCGAGCCAAGGAATCCAGCAACGAACTTGTTTACAGGCTCATTGTAGAGATTCTGCGGTGTATCAATCTGCTGAATGAAGCCGTCCTTCATGCAGACGATTCTGTCAGCCATTGTCATAGCTTCTGTCTGGTCGTGAGTTACGTAGATAAAAGTTGTACCGAGCTTCTTGTGAATCTTTGAAATCTCAGTTCTCATCTGGGCACGGAGCTTTGCGTCGAGGTTTGAGAGAGGCTCGTCAAGGAGGAATACCTTAGGCGAACGGACGATAGCACGACCGAGAGCCACACGCTGACACTGACCACCCGACATAGCCCTCGGCTTTCTGTCGAGAAGATGCGAAAGGTCAAGAATCTTTGCAGCCTCGTTTACTTTTCTTTCGATTTCGTCCTTAGGAACTTTTCTCAGCTTGAGACCGAAAGCCATGTTTTCAAAAACCGTCATATGCGGATAAAGAGCATAGTTCTGGAAAACCATTGCTATATCTCTGTCCTTCGGGGCAATATCATTTACAAGGCGGTCGCCTATGTAAAGTTCGCCCTCAGAGATTTCCTCAAGACCTGCAATCATACGGAGAGTTGTAGACTTTCCGCAGCCTGACGGTCCTACAAAAACGATAAATTCCTTGTCTCTAATTTCCAAATTAAAATCTGTAACGGCAACAACACCGCCGGGATATTTCTTATAGATGTGTTTAAGATTTAAACCTGCCATTTAATCCAGTCCTCCAGTTCAAAAATTTCTTGCCGATATAAACAGACAATATCAGCTATAATAATATAATACCAAACTTTGAAAAATTTTTCAAGATACTAAATTGACAAAGTTACGGTTGATTGTTTATTAGAAATGCCGAAAAATCACCGCCGTAATCACGGCAGAAATCATCAAAATCAGGCTCTTTAAATAAGTTTTCAACATCTTTGTGCAATAATTCCATACACTGACCAAATCCCAGTTTTTCGGGAAGAATCAGCCCTCCGAGTGAAATTCTCATCAGGACTTCAACATGATTTCCGACAGCGGAAAACATTCTTTTAACCTGATGATATTTCCCTTCACGAAGCCTTACAAACGCCAGTTTTTCGGACAGTTCGCACCCCCTGACATCAGCAGGCAAACAGACCTGACCGTCAGCCAGTTGTAAATTTCCCTTGAATAAATTAATATATTTAGTTTGGAATGGTCTGTCAAGTTTCACAATATAGATTTTTGAGATATGTTTTTTAGGTGACGTAATGCGGTGTGCAAGACCGCCGTCATCGGTAATGATAACCGCCCCGAGCGAATCCTTGTCGAGCCGACCGGCAGGGAACATATTCTTGTTCCTTAGCTCAGACGGAATAAGCCTCATAATGTTTTCGCCGTCATGCTCCGAAGTTGAACAGACATAGCCCGCAGGCTTGTTAAGAAGAATATACCTGTATTTTTCCTTGCATATTTCTCTGCCGTTTATCCTGACAACAGCCGTTTCAGTATCTGTTTTCACGTCAGCCGACTTAACTGTTTCTCCGTTGACTGTCACACATTTTTTTGCCACAAGCCTTTTTATCTCGCTTCTCGAATACTCCGTGCGTTCTGAAATAAACTTGTCAAGACGAATAAAAGACATATTTTTCTCCTTTCGGAATAAATCACATAGAGGGAATAATATTATTTAACATCACGGACAAATTCAGAAAAAACGGAGGTTATCCCATGAGTAGAAGAAAAACGCTGATTTTGATTTTCATTGCCCTTGTCGTCTGCACTGCAATAATCCTTATTCCGACTAAAAAGCCCGAAACTGAAAAACCCGAGCGACAGACTGTCACCGCCACGACCACAGCCGAAAGGATAGAATATTTCGCCTTGCATGGCTGGGAAGTCGAAGAGATAGCAGGAAAAGACATAACCGTGCCTGAAGACTTCTCCGAAGCGTATGAAGAATATGCAGTTTTGCAGGACAGACAGGGACTTCCGCTGAGGGATTACGCAGGAAAGAACGCCCGTATTTACGTCTATGATGTCAGGAATTACAGCCCCGAAGACAGAAAGATGTCCGCCGAGCTTCTCGTATGCGAGGGTACAGCCATAGCCTCAATGATTTACAGCGAGGACGGCGGAAGTATAAGACTTGCCGTCAGTTAAAATATTTTTATCAGGTCGCCGACGAAAGGAAGTTTTAAAGCCATACCCTGTGAAGCACCGTACATAAGTCCGAATGCTATCAATAATTCTGAAATTTCAATAACAACTCTTACAAGCCAGCCAATCAGCGGAATAATTCCGATAATGCTTTTAACTACTCCGATAACAAGAATTACCAGAAGCCATGTAAGCTGTTGGTTGGCGTGAAACCTGTTGAATTCCGAATCCTTAGTTCCTGAAACAATCGGAAGAAAAAACAGAATCGGAATAAGATAAGGCAAAATAGCCTGTACTCTGTTCTGTTCTATTTCTGACGTTCTGAAACTGTTTGAAACGCTCTTGTCGTCAAATTGTTCAAGAATACTTCTGAAATCCAAAATTACTCCTCCTGTTCAAGTTCGCCTATAGTCGCCATAAAGCTCTTTATGTCGGTAAAATCATTGTAGACCGATGCAAAACGTATATAGGATATCGGGTCTATAGCCCTTAATTTTTCAAGCACAATCGCACCTATCTCCCTTGACTTCGCAACGGTTTTAAGTTGATTTGCATAGTAATCCTCGACAAAATCAGCTATTTCCGAAACCTGACCGATAGTCACGGGACGTTTTTTTATTGCCGTAAAAATTCCCTTTATCAGCTTGTTTCTGTCAAAATTTTCAAAAGTCCCGTCTCTCTTCTCAACCATAAGCAACGGTATTTCAACAACTTCATAAGTCGTGAATCTTCCACCGCACTTGATACACTCTCTCCGCCGTCTAATTTTCTCGTCCGTGTGGCGTGAATCAACTACCTTTGAATCATCGAAACTGCAAAAAGGACATTTCATGTTTTAACCCTCCTGCCGTAAGGCTCAACCATTTTTTCAAGTGCATTGTAACTTGAAATCAGTTCGCTTATCGCCCCGAAACTGCTTCTGTAGAGTTCAAGAATAATATTGCAGTCAGGACTTGACTTACTGAGTTTTTTTAAAAAATCCCTGAATTTGAATCTTCCTCTTCCCACAGGCAGACAGTCGCCGAACTCTCCTGAGTCGCTTATATGCACATGGATAAGACTTTTGCCAGCCGAGTCAATAAAGCTGAAAGGATTTTCCCCCGCCCGTACTGCCTGTTTGGTATCAAGCACAAAAGCAAACTCACTTCCGAGCATACTGTAAACATCACGTATAAACGACGGAGACGAACTCTGACAGCGTGAGACATTTTCAAGTGCAACCTTTACGCCGTACTCTTTTCCGAGCCTCCAGAGCCTGTTGTAGCGTTCACAGTAGAATTCCATGTTTCTTCCGGCTTTTCCGCCATGAAAAACAAACACCTCCGCCCCCACAGTATTCATGAAATCAAAATAATTCCTGTAATATTCCAGCATATCGTCAGCACGCCTTTCATATTCGGAAAAAAGCATCATCGTTTCCATTTCCGAAGTAAAGGGGTGTACTGATACACATTTTACGTCAAATCTTTTCAAAAGATGTGCCGTACTTTCGGCAAAACTTTTTTTCAGTTCAGAATGTGTATTTATAAAAATCTCCGTACACTCAACACCGTTTACAGCGAGGTCGTAAAGACTTTCCTTCAGCGGTTTAGGATAAAGACAAGCCGTTGAAACACCTGCAACCACAATCAGCCCCCCTTTTTGAAAAAATAAGCCTGTCCGTTATGAAAAGCCGTGATTTTATTATAACATATTTTCGGAAAAAGTCAACAGATTTTCCGATTTTTATTTTACTTTTTGCAATCATGTATTTTGTCAACAAAACGCCTTTCCGCATATCATAGAGACGGGAGGTGTGAAAAAAATGCGTGAAGAAATTTTCCTTGCGGTAATAGTAAGCCTTGACACATATCTGACGGCGGTTGCATACTGCAATAGCGGAATAAAAATTCCTGTTATTTCGGCGTTTGTAATAAGCCTTGTAAGTGCCTCAATGCTCGGTTTGTCGCTTGAATTTTCGGACTTTCTGAGTAATTATATACCTGTAAATATTTGCCGTATAGTCGGCACATCTATAATAACAGCCATAGGAATAATAACGGTTTTCAAAAGCATAGTCCGCAGTCTGATAAGGCATATTTCCGAAAAAGGCGAGCTTTCTGTGCGTTCATGTAAATATGGCATAGTTTTCAAGATGTACCTTGACGAAACGTGTGCGGACTTTGATAATTCAAAAACCCTTTCGATAGCCGAAGCCTCGGCACTTGCACTGGCGAGTTCGCTTGATTCGGTCGCCACAGGTCTAAGCAGTGGATTTTCAGGAATAAGCCCCCCGTCAGCTTTTTTGTATACATTTCTTGCGGGATTTCTTGCAATCGCCCTTGGAAACGCAACAGGACACAGAATTTCATCATTACGCCATGACTTTTCGTGGGTAGGCGGAATACTCTTGATTATATTCGCATTTTTCGGCATTTAGACTAAATTTCGTATATAACAACCTCAGGCGGATTGAAAAGCCTTAATTTGCCTATACCGCCAGAAACGCAAAGCCTCATGCGGTTTACACTGTAAATTCCCCGTGAATATTGAGGAAATACTTTTCTTTCGGGAGAAAAAACCCCCTTGCCAAAAATTCTGATTATTCCGCCGTGAACGTGACCGCAGAATGTATAGTCCGCCCCCCATTCCGCATAGACCTCCGCCCATTTCGGATTATGTGCCAGCAGAAAAATTTTCCCGTCTTTTTTTGCGTCACCGACTGCCGACCTCATGTCACTTAATGTAAATCTGTCCAGATTTTTATAACCGCCGTTTTTCTTGTAAGTTGAATATTTCTGAATAACGCCGTATATATGTAAAATCTTTTCGTTTACGGTAACAGACTTAAATTCATTTTCAAGCAGTATAACGCCTGTATCTGTAATCATATTTTTAAATAAAACCCCCTGTTTTTCGGGAAGGCTCTGCTCGTGATTGCCGTAAACCATATACGTTGGTGCAATACTGCAAAGCCTTTTCAGGAGGGATTCCGCCATTGAAAAATCCGTCTCGTCACGGGAAATCAGGTCTCCTGTTATGAAGATGACATCAGGAATATTTTCCTCTGCAATTTTTATTATCTGAGAATTTTTCTCCGCCCTGTGAATATCGGAAACGTGCATAACCCTGACATCTCCGCCGGATTTTTCACGGCGGAGAAACAGGATAAATTTACTTTCAATTATTGTT
>CAMWQJ010000003.1 GCA_947176415.1 uncultured Ruminococcus sp.
AAGATGCTGTACAAGCTGTCTTAATCAGTCAGCTTACTTATTATACCACAGAATTTTCATTTTGTCAAGCCTTTTTTTAAACTTTTTCAAAATTTTTTTTCTGCGAGCCGTCATTCCCGTGACGACTATATTATTATATCATAAAAAAGTCCAACTGTCAATAGTCGGACCTTTCAAACTTTCGCATATATTTTTGTGTTTTTTTGTCTGAAATTGCTAATTACGGTGTAAGTTTAATTGAATCCATGTCAAAATTCTGTACGGTAGTATTATTTCTATGCTCCTGCCTTGTCGGATAAGACCCTTTCTGCGAGTTCGTGTTTCCGCTTGACGCAACAACCGACTGCACCATATAATTATTTACATAAATGCGGTACGTTGTTTCTCCCGAATCGTCATAAAGCCTGTTGAGCTGTCGTGTGAAGTCCGAGAGGAACTCCGCATCGCCCACATTTACGGCAGTACCCGAAACAGACGCTCCCGACTCTTTGTCCCAGTAATAATAAAAATCACCGTTGCCGATGCACTTCTGTGTGTCCTCGAGCCTGCGTTCTCTGAATTTATATTCCTGTACAATAGTCTGTGCCGAGTTAAAAATAACACGTGCGTTGTTATTCTGCTTTCTTATCTTGGATTTTGCTGTCCATGTGGCGAAAGACGGCACGAGAATGCCCGTAAGAACGCCGATAATTGCGATAACTACAATAAGCTCAATCAATGTAAAACCTTTTACTTTTTTATTCATAAGCCACAACCTCCGATTCTTTTAAATACATTATAACATTTTATTAACAATCTGTCAATCTTTTTTTTGTGTGTAAATGTACAAAATTATCAGAAAAATTCGTGCATTCTGACGGTTTTTACACAGCCGTTCAATTAAGAATTTCAATTGCTTTCTGCAACTGCGTGTCGTCGTCCGTGCCGATATACACGCTTCTCATCTCAACTTCCACGTCCGGATAAATTCCCTCACCGTGATAGCATTTCCAATCGCCGACAGTGTAATAACCCTGCGTATAGTGCAGAATACCGCCGTCGCTGAGATATTCTTCCGTTTGATAAATGCCTTTGCCGAAAGTCTTTTCGCCGACTATCGTCGCACCGCCGTACTGCTTCATAAGTGCAGTAAGAATCTCCGCCGAGCTTGCGGAATTTTCGTTTACAAGGACGACAACAGGCACGTCTATATCGTCCTCGTCCGCCGTGGTTTTGTAGTCATACGTCGTGCCTTTATAGGCGTGTTCTGTGACATAGCCATCGCCTATAAAAATATCCGCAACACTTACTGCCTCACCGATAATCCCCCCAGGGTTGTCCCTCAAATCGAGGATAACCGATTTATAGCCATATTCTGCCATATCCCTTTTTATAAACGATGCAACGCCGAAACCAAAACGGCTGATTTTTATTTTCAGCGTATCGCCGAGCATTTCATAGGAAATACCCCAGTCCTTTTTTGCACTGTGCCTTATAAGGTCTATAGCTGTCTGTTTTCCGCCACGCTCAATCACAAGTTTACAGGTTGTGCCGTCCTTGCCGAGAAGTTTTTTTGCAAAGTTATAATCGCCCTCAAACACTTCCCCGTCAATCGAAACAATTTTATCGCCCTCCCTGATTCCCTGCTGAAATGCGTACAAATCGCTGTCCAATTTGTCAAAAATCAACTCGTCTCTGTCGTTATATTTTACCGCAAAGCCACAGCCGTAAGCCGTCGGCATGGTATTTACAAACCACTCCACATTTTCCGCCGAATCGTAATCCTTATTAGTATAGTAGGTATACTCGTCATATGCACTTAAATAGCCGTTTATTACGCCCTCACGTTCAACGTTATCAGGTTTCGGAATATTATTTTCCTCAAGTACCTTTTCGCATTCCTCAATCATGGAATACTTCTCCGCAAATTCCGTCTTGTCGTTTTCATACAGGTGCATGAGACCCATGCCCGCAAGCATACTAAGCACTATAGCTAAAATACTCGTTCTGTTTTCATTCATTTTCATAATACCTCATAAAAAAAACCCCTCACGCAGAGGGGTCTTTATTTTTGTTAAGATAATCAGCAATTATGAGTCACCGTTGATTCTGTCGTACTCGTCAACAGCCTTAGCAAGAGCAGAACTTTCATCTATGCTATCCTTAGGATAATTCTTATTTGTGTAAATTATCGGAGATGTGCCATAGTATACACCTGACTTTGCAGAAGCTGCAATACATACGTTGTTCCTGATAGCAAGACCAAATGTTGTATTATCAACGTTATCAAAGTAGGGCTTCATATAATCCCAAAGGTCTTCTGTACTAGCTGTACCACCCTTTTCTAACTCACCAGAGTGTATAAGAGTGTCACTCTCTAAAGCAGATGTATCAGCGTCCATTTCGTCAAGTTCTGCAAGAGCAGAGTTAGCAGCCTTCATGATTGTAGCAGCAGCAGTGTTAGCACCCTGAATCTTGGACTTCTTTACATAACCGAGCATTGACGGAACGAGGATAGCAGCAAGAACACCGATGATAGCGATAACAACGATGAGCTCAATAAGGGTAAAACCCTTTTTAGTTGTTTTCATAATAGAAAACCTCCTTATAAAAATTTTTTTGTGCCGTGGCACTTTTTTGGATTGGACATCTGTCAGTACCAATCCTTTAGCTTGTTTATTATTATAGCACTTAATTCACAAAATGTCAATACTTTTTCAGATTTTTTTTAAAAAACATGGCAACTTTTACATATAAGTCTCAAAACAGCGTTTTTTTTTGTGTTTTTCGTCAGATTGCACAATAGTATGTGAATAAATTAAAACTTATAAGGTTTTAACAAAAAATTTTCCCCTTTTTGAGGGGAAAATTTTTTTATTACTGTTTCGGAGCTCCGCCCATCTGTGCGAGGAATCTGTAAAACTCCTGTTTGTCAAGACATTTTTCGAGAGCGTCAACTTCTCCGATAACACCGCCGTGAACGAGACGGGCAAGTTCCATATCGAGTGACTGCATTCCCGATTGCTTGCCTGTCTGGATAGCCGACTGTATAAGATGTATCTTATTGTCACGAATCATAGCCGAAATAGCGTCGGTAACGTTGAGAATTTCCTGAACAGCGATACGTCCAGAGCCGTCCTTACGTGGAATAAGGGTCTGTGAAATAACGGCAACAAGGTTATTCGCAAGCTGTGTACGAATCTGATTCTGCTGATGTTCGGGGTAAACGTCGATAATACGGTTGATTGTATCGGAAGCGCTCGTGGTATGAAGTGTACTCATAACAAGGTGTCCTGTTTCGGCAGCGGTTACGGCAGCTTGAATCGTTTCAAAGTCACGCATTTCTCCTACGAGGATAACGTCAGGGTCTTCACGGAGAGCCGCACGGAGAGCGAGGGCAAAGCTCGGCACGTCGTCGCCGATTTCTCGCTGATTAATCATACAACGCTTGTGTTCGTGAACGTATTCTATAGGGTCTTCAACCGTGATGATGTGGGCACTTCTGTTAAGGTTTACGAAGTCCATCATTCCCGCAAGGGTTGTTGACTTACCCGAACCCGTAGGACCTGTTACAAGGATAAGACCACGGGGACGCATAGCGAAGTCCGCAAGAATAGGCGGAAGCGACAAGTCCTCAAGAGTAGGAATGTCGTTGCGGAGCAGACGGATTGCAATAGCAGGCTTGCCTTTCTGGAAATAAACGTTTACACGGTGGCGGTAACCGCTTCTTGTCTGAAAAGAAAAGTCCGTGTCATGATGATTATTAACACTTGTCTGCTGGGTTTCATTAGTCATCTGGTGAACGATGTCGAGTATTTCTTCCTCGTCCATTTCAGGATACTGAGACCGCATAGTGCGGAGCGAGCCGTTAAGACGCACAACCGGTGCAATTCCGTATGTAAAATGAAGGTCGGAACAGCCTAAAAGTCGCACCTCGTCGAGTATTCTGTTAATTTCTATAATTCCCATTATTATAACCTCCCTGATTATTAAATTTTTATACTGAGAATGTTGTTCTTACAAGTTCATCAATTGAAGTCTGACCGGCAACAACAAGCTCTGCGGCATTGTCACGAAGGAGCTTTGTGCCGTTATTTCTTGCCGCTTCTTCAATTTCTTCCTTACCGCCACCGCCTGCGATAATCTGCGAAACCTTGGCGGTGCAGTGGATAATCTCGTGTATAGCGGTTCTGCCTCTGTAGCCTGTGTTGTTGCACTCGGGACAGCCACAGGGGTCGTATATCTCGATAGACTCCTCAATTCCCATAAGTTCGTTTTCTTCCTCGGTCGAGTACCTTGGGGTCTTGCAAGCAGGACAGAGAACTTTTATAAGTCGCTGTGCGATAACGCCGATAAGGGAAGTTGCAACCATGTATGCGGCAACGCCCATGTCGATGAGACGGACAACGGTTGAAGCAGCGTCATTTGTATGGAGTGTTGATAGAACAAGGTGACCTGTGATAGCGGCACGTATACCGATGTCGGCTGTTTCGGTATCACGCATCTCACCTATCATAACGATATCAGGGTCCTGACGAAGAATTGAACGGAGTGCGGCAGCAAATGTCATACCTGCCTTTGTGTTTACCTGACACTGATTTATACCGTCAATTGCTTTTTCGACAGGGTCTTCAACTGTGATAACGTTTACATTAGGCTTTGCAAGTTCGCCCAGTGCGGCGTAAAGGGTAGTTGTTTTACCTGAACCTGTAGGACCTGTTACAAGGATAACGCCGTGCGGTACACGGAGCATAGACTCGAAAAGCTGATAGTTATAGTCCGACATACCAAGGTCTGTAATCTTACGCAGTGCAATCTGTCCTGTTGAAAGAATACGTATAACTATCTTTTCGCCGTTTACCATAGGGAGCGACGAAACACGGACGTCAAGCGTAGTGCCGTCAACAACCTGTGTAAAACGTCCGTCCTGTGGTACTCTCTTTTCGGCAATGTTCATACCGCTTATAAGCTTGAGACGTGTGGTCAATGCACTGTGTACAGCACTTGAAACGTTCATAAGTTCAACAAGGTCGCCGTTTACACGGATACGTATTCTTGTATATGTCTTGAAAGGCTCTATATGAATATCGGTTGCGTCTGCACGATACGCATTCTCAATAATTGTAGTTGCGAGTTTTACGATAGGCGCACTCTCAACTCTGTCCTTTGCCTCCTCGTCCTCTTTTATGTCGTTTGCACTCATGGCTGCGATACTGTCAACAACGCTGTCAACATTCTGCATTGAATAGTTTTTGCCTATAGCCTTGTTGATAGCCGACGTTGTGGCAAGTACAGGCACGCAGTCCATACCCGTCTGCACCTTGATATCCTCAAGGACTATGAAGTTTACAGGGTCGTTTGTAGCAACGGTAAGTCGCTTGCCTGCAATTGATATAGCAATTACCGTATGCTTTCTCGCCAGCGTTTCGGGGACTTTGTTTACAGCCTCCGAACTGATTTCCGCAGAATCAAGGTCAACATACTTTACCCTTAGCTTTCCTGCGAGTGCCTTTGTGAAATTCACTTCTGACATCATGCCGAGCTCGACAACAATATCACCGAATTTCTTCGTGCCGTTTGATTCCTTCTGTTTTTCAAGAACTTCCATCAACTGCTCCTGCGTGATATGTCCCTGACTTACTAAGTAATCGCCGATTCTCTCGTTTCTCATAAAAAACCTCCGCTCTTTATTTCAAAGTCTGTCCATAATATTTTAATTTTCAGACAAACTTTTAAATTTTACTTGAATTTTTATTAATTTGTGCTATAATTTAATTATGCCACTATTTTAATGTAAAGGAGGAGTAAAACAATGGGTGATTTTAAAAATATGCTTCACGACGAATTTGTTTCGCCTGCATTTCTTGTCTCGTTTTACACCATATTATTCCTGTTCGGTATAAGTATAGGAAGTTTCCTGAATGTTGTTATTCTTAGACTTCCACGCAACGAATCGCTTATAAAGAGGTCTTCACACTGCATGACGTGCGGTGCAAAGATAAGGGCGGTCGACCTTATACCCGTATTCAGCTGGCTTGCCCTTAAAGGAAAATGCCATAACTGCGGTGAAAGAATCTCACCGAGATATCCTGTAGTGGAAAGTCTCAACGGTATTCTTTTTGTACTTACATTTTTTGTGCTTGACCTCAATGCTGATGCCATAACAACCTGCGTTCTCATGTCGCTTCTTGTCGTTGTGGGTTTCATGGACTGGGATACAATGGAAATTGACGAAAGAGTGCTTGCAATTATTGCACTGCTTTGTATTCCGTCACAGGTTTTCACAGACCGTACCACAATAGAAGAAAGAATCGTAGGAGCGTTGATAATAAGCTTACCGTTTTTCATAATCGGTGAAGTGAGCCGTATTTTCATAAGAAAGAAATATGGCGAGGATTTCCGTGCAATAGAACTCGGAGACACACTTCTTATGATTGGCGGAGGAGCTTATCTCGGAACAAAGGCTGTTATCGTTTCGGCATTGTTCGGAATCGTAATAGCTGCTGTTGTCGGACTGATTAATAAAATCATTTCAGGAGAGTCAAAATTTGCTTTCGGACCTTTTCTGTCAATAGGAATAGCTATAGGAGCTTTGTGGGGAAATCAGATTGCAGAGTGGTATATAAATCTTCTCATAGCTCCGATTGTCCAGTAAAAAACAATAATTACAGGCAGCAGTATTTTTTACTACTGCCTGTTTTTTTTGTGCTTATTCTGGAAGTGTGTAGACTATGTAAATGTTGTTTCCACCTGCTATATTATTGCTGTCATAAACTCGTGCGTACGTCACCGCACCGTCGGGCATTTTTTCATAATCCCACTTTAAATCTGCGTTGTCGTCAACCATATCTGTAGGATTATAGCCGTTTCCGTCACGCCTTACGGGATAATAGTCAAGGTTTGAACGGTAACTTCCGCCATATGCCGAATTGATATTAAGAAGTGCGAGAGAAGCGTTAGCCGACGAATAAGGCGAGCCGAAAATATGCTTTCCGTCAATTTCGTGATGATATATTTTTGTGCCGTTCTGATTCTTGTATGTTGTGAAAGTAAATGCAAAGTCACTCGGCGAGAATATGGCATTTCCCAATGCGTCAGCCTTTTCGGGAACTATCTGACCGAAATACTGCTTATCTTCCACAGGTGTGGGCAATGCTATTCCTGCCTCTACAGCCTGCATTGTGTTGTAGCCGAGAGATACAAAAATCGAATAATTCTCATAGTAGACATCATTTATAACAGGCTGGTCGAAGCTGACAAGGCTTACGTTTGCCGGTCTTGTCTGTTCAATATCCCAGTTTGAAGTTGCGGGATTCCACTGCTTGTATTTATAGCCTGCGTCAAATGAAAATACGCTTTCCGTGATTCTGCCCTGATTGTCGTTGTCAATCTTCATGACATAGGCTGTTCCGTTTGTTATAGGCGTATCTGATTCATCAACCCTGTTTATGAAAACATTGTCAACAAGAGCTTGAACAGCTTCTTTCTGACGGTCTTCCTCACTGCCTCCAATTACGGTCGGCATTCCGCCTGTTGCGTAATACTTAAGGTCGCCGTTATGAACGTAAACCGCATTGGCATAACGCAGAGTACCTTCAAAATAACGCTTGATATTGTCGACCGTAGCCGTATTTGATTCCTGAATGGAAGCACTCTTCATCATTCTGTTTACAGGGTCGAGCAGTCGCAGAGCACCGAGCATTATAAGACCGAAAACCGCCATTACAACGATAAGTTCGACGAGGGTAAAGCCCTTTATATTCCTTTTAGATTTATTCATGCTTTTTCCTCCTGATGTCACGGACTTACAGACGGGTCGATATAGACAAACATGAAATGTCCTGTCGTATTGCCGTCATATATTTCCACGCCGTCCGCATCGGTTGCACCCGTCCCCGTAAGCTCGTCACTCGTGCTGTAAAGTTTTCCGTCTATTTCAACAGAGCCTGAGACAGCGGGGCTTACTGTGATTTTAAAGTCTTCGTCAATCAGTTTGCCCATATTTGAGGCTGTCGGTGTATCTCTCTGCTGAAGCTCCGCCGCAGGACCTTCAAAGGCTATTTTTGTGTTTCTTGCGTTTGTGTCTCTTCTGTATCTGTCAATCGTCATGCCGATAGTTGTAAGCATAAGAGCAAGCACAGCCATAATAGCAATTGATATTATAACCTCAGCGAGCGTCATACCACGCTTTTTACGGGATTTTCTGATTTTTTCTTCTTTCATACTGCACCTCCGTTAAAAGCCTTCATAGTATGTGATTACGTAGCTGTTGTCTCCGCCACCGGGTGGTGTTATAGGCGGTGTTCCTGATGTATCGGGAGTATAATAGAATGTCCAGTTATTCTGTCCCTCTGCCTCTGCAACGTTGAGAACTCCGATAACGCCTACATTGTCAAGACCGCCCGGCTTGGTATTTGTTTCAATACCATTATAAATCATTCCGGGTACTGATGATGCCGTTGCGAGATAGAATTTAAGTGATGGTGCTTCAATATTTGCGGTTACCATTGAATTGTTGTAAAGACTGAGTTCAGGTCTGTAGATAACATTTCCGCTTCCGTCCGTCTGCTCTGGTTCTGCCTGAATAGTAATCTTCGGACTTCCTGCCTTTGTTATGCCACTGACAAAAAGGTCGTCATTCGTTGCAACCTGAAACTGCTGTCCGCTTTGAATAAGGTCGTAATAACTCTTTGTGATGATTTTGCCCTTATTGAGTGATGCACTGCCCTCAATAAAGATTATCAGCTTGCCACAGTTTGCTACTGAATCATCATAGAATATGCCATAGTCGTCAAAGTCCTTTGCTTCCATTCCGAAATTCTTCAGCTTTATGTATATCGGGCTTGAACTTCCCTTTACATAGATTGTCTTGTTAAATCCGCCTCCCTCGAGAGTACAGCTTCCTGTAATTTCGTCGGGAACGTCCCACGCACTGTATACGTTTGACTCAACATCATATAAATAGTCGTCGGGAATTGAAGTCTGATACCTGTCTGTTGAAGTAAAGTTATAGTCACGCTCGATGTCGTCAATTGTTTTAATAACCTGTGAATCTTCAAGAGAAGTACCGTCGCCGATTTCCTCCAGACCGAGTATAACAGCCTTTTCAGCTTTTTTCGGGAAAAGTTCATGTCCGTGAGTATCTGCATATAAATCGGGCGTGCCTATTACGCTTCCTTTATACTTGAAAACGCCTGATGATTCAAGAGTATCATTAATATCTGTCGTTTCTGTGCCGTCTTCTCTGTTTACCCACTTTGTATCAACAGAAAATTCCTTTGTTATTGTATCAGGATTTGGAATATAGTATTCTTCATTGACAAAAAGTCCTGCGTCAATAACTCCGCCACCGAAATCAACAACATTTCCGTCAACAATTCCGTCGCCGTCGCTGTCGGTAAGACCATATAAGCCTATTGCATCAGGTTTCAGCCATGCATAATCATAGTGCTGATTACCACCCCAGCTTTGCGGAACATTTACGTCCTTTGCAAGTACACAGTAAGTAATATCATCGATTCTTTCATAGAGTTCCTGTGTGCCGTCAATTGTCATCTTCGGAACTGCACCCTCATTTGTTATGTCAATGCCCTCCGCATAGCCTGCATAAAAGCCATTGCCAGCATTCATAGTACCACTCTCTACTTTGAGATTGCCTTTTACAACAATACTTCCGCCTGTAGTGAGGTTACCTCTTATTGTAAGGTCGCCTTCAACAACAAGGTCGCCACTTATATCAGCACCGTTGCCGTTTATTATAACATTGCCCTTTGAATAGAAGTTACCTGAAGAACATGAACCAAGGAAGCTGTCTGTTCCGTTAAGAACCGAGTTGCTCCACGCATTGAGAGCTGTGTTTGTATTGCCTATTATAGAAGTTTTGTCTGAGTCCTGACAATAAACATTTGCATAAAGATTAACTCCGTTCTGCTGTGCATTCATAGAACCGCAGAAAATATTCAGAGGAAGATTTGCGTCGCCTATCGTCTGATTGTTGAATTTAAGCTGTGAGTCAACAAACAGATAAGGAATATCTTTGAACATCTTTATTTCCTGATTGAACTGCACTGCTGTGGTGTTGTTGACAGTTTCGGAATATAACAGAAAACTGCTGTTCTGTACGTCCATATTTCCCCATACTGCCATGCCTGAGCCTTTTGTAGGGAAAGTAACCTGTGTCTGTGTGTTTACGATAAGGTTACCGTTTACAACAAACGGAGCTTCAATTGTCTGGTCGTTACCTGTGTAGTATGATTTTATAAGGTTATAATTGTCCTCGGGAGAACATACCGGAATGCCGTTTTCGTCAACAGGAAGAGTTGTAAAATCCACGCCGTCCTCAAAGTTGAGATAGAGTTTGTTTTCAAGGTCGACAGGTCCCCACGGTGAATTTTGGTATATTCTGCTTCCCGAGCCACCGCCTACGCCGAGATATGTACCGCCCATTGAGTTTGTATGGTTTGCTATTCCCGCATCGCCGAGAGTTACGAAACCACCGCCACCGCCTGGATTTATGCCAGTCGGGGGATTTTTAAGAACATATGCCGTAACGGTCTTTGTCTCTCCGCCATAAACAACGTCCGCTGAAATTGAAATAAGGTCTTTGTCTTCCCATTTGCTTTCAGTTACATTATAATAAGGCTGAGAACCGACGTATTCAACTCTTGCCTTTTCAACCCGTCCCATACCTGCCGATGTCGATTCCATCGTTACGTCAATATCAAATCCGCCGCCGCTTGATGTTATACCTGCCAAAGCACTTGCGAAATTTTCGTCCTTGGCGGCAGCCGCAAGAATACTGTCTATAGCAGTTCTTGCGGTATAATTTGCCTGTGAGGAGGAATAGGATTTGTGTGCCCTGTTATTTGCAGCTGTTGCGAGTACAAGCGTACTCGTAAGGAAAACTATCAGAAGTGACATTACTGATACAACTGTAAGCAGTACCGCACCTTTGAAACTTCGTTTTTTCTCAGTTTTCATTTTTTTACCGCCTTTCAATAACGCACCGAGTGTAATTACTCTTCTTCGATATCGGGCTTCTGCATATCATAAACTGAATATAAGCTCATTACAATTTCCACTGAAGATGTATCTGAATTGCTGATTGTAATCGGTGCAGGAGCTTCAGCAGGAGCGGGAACTTCGGGATTTTCACCCTCTGCCGGATTCTCTGCTTCTGCACCTTCATCTGTAGGCTCACCTGCTTCCTCAGGAGTTTCAGCTGGTTCAGATGCGGTATCCTCAACTGTATTTGCACCGAAAGAATAGTCAGCAATGTCAACTTCGTCTATGAGTATGGATTTTTTGAGGTCTTCAATAGTCTTCATATATTTCCATACTGCCTCTCTCGTTCCCGTAACTCTTATGCCGTACTGTGTCTGTATAAGAGTCTCGGCTGTTCTGTCCTTAAGTGCATTCTGCTCTGCCATAAGGCTGTCATATGCTAACGAATACATACCGTTAAGGTCTGCGGATTCACGCATATTTGAAATTAAATCCTCATACTCAAGATAGTAGTATTTAAGAACTTTTTCCTTTGGATATGCAACGTTGAGTTCGTCAATGCGGACACCGCATTCTTCTGCATATTCACGGAGGAATTTGTCGAGCTTTTCGGTAGAACTTATATCCTCAATGTCTACGAAATCCTCTGTCATCTTTGCTGTTTCCTCATAAGTTTCCTCAATGCTTTTTTTAAGGGGTTCAATTCTTGCTATTTTCGTTTCAAGTTCTGCCTGTTCTGTCTGTTTTGCCTTTAAAGTTTCCTCATCTGTCTTTATCTCTTCATTCTTCGGCTTAATCATAAATACGAAACCAAGAACAGCAATTACAATTGCAAGAATTATGCCGAGTATTACTTTATCCCTGTAATTCAATTTCATTGTCAATCAGCCTCCTTTATTCTGCCGTACTGTCTGCGTTTTCAGCATCATCGGCTTCTTCTACGGGGTGGTAAGCACTCTGTTCACCCTTTACCCTCATAGCAACTTCAAATTGCACTATTCTTTCAGCCGGACTATCCTTGTCAATCTGACGTTCAATAACCTCATATTTTTCATATACAGCATTGTCAAAGATATCTTCCTCAAGAAGATTTGCGACGAAGTCAGCAGGAAGTTCCTGATAAGCACCGCCATTATAGTCGCACTCAATCTTGAAAGAGAGTACGCCCTCAAGATATTTCGGCTCAAGTACCTTTGCATTTGTAACGCTGAGTGTTTCGGCTGTTTCAGCGAGTACACTCTCAACACGGTCAATCTTTTCACCATCAATTACGGGCTGTGAGTGGAAAGCGTCATAGGCATTCGTCATGGTGATATTGTAGGTGTCAACTTTTGATTTTACGCCGTCAAGCTTTTTAAGATATTCAATCTTCTTTTTTGTCTGCGGACTTTCTATAAAGTCGTTGCAAACCTGAATATCGTCCTTTATGCCGTTATCCTTTACAGCCAGAACACCGTATATTGCTCCGACGGCAACAACAGCAACAGCCAATGCACCAATCATGAAATAGTCGCCTGCTTTTTCATTTACTCCGCCCTTGCTTCTTACTGCGGAAGCAAAGTCAGCGTCAAGCAGATTGATTTTTTCTGTTTCCTTGTTTCTCTTGAACATAGCACCTATTGCGTTTGCATAGAGTGAAAATTCAAGATTTTCATGACCGTGAATCTGCGGAGGTACGTTGATTAGACTTGTGCTGAGGTCGAGTTTTTCGAGTTCGTCCGTAAGTCTTACGTAGTCATGCGTATCGCCGTAGAAGATGATATTTTCGATTACTTCGCCTGTGTTACGGCTTCTGTGGAACTGCAACATACGGAATATGTTTTCATTTACAGCTTCAAAAACATAGTCCGCAGAATATTCATAATCGGCAGGGTCGATTGAGGCAAAACGTGAGAATGAAAGCTGTCCTGCTTCATAGAGGTTAAGCGAAATGAAGTTGTTGTCAATCTGAACGGCAAGCAACGGCATTTTCGACTTGATTTTTGTATCTGCGAGAAGTACCTTTGTAATACAGTTACAGCCAATCATAACGGATTTCAACGAAATACCGAGGAGCTTGAACATCTCCCTGTAGCTGTTTACGATTTCATAAGGACAAGCTGTTGCAAGGACTTTATATGTATCGCCCTCGCCGTCTCCTACTATAATGTATGAAACGCTGTATGTATCGTCAAGATTAAGTTCGCTGAGCATCTGCTGTTTTACAGTCTTCTGCATATCAGCCGGCTTTACTTTCTGAACGTCAAGTTCCTTGAATATTGTAAGGTTTGACGAAATGCTGACGATAGCTTCCTTGTCGGGCATTCTCTCCTTTTTGATGACTCCGTTTACAAGCGTTGCCACATTCGGCACGTCCTTTATGTGACCATTTACGATAAGCTCTTCGTCGATTGCAAGTGTAGCAGCGGAAGTTACTTTTATTTTTCCGTTGCTCTCAACGCCCTTTACAACACGTATGTTTCTGTCGGTAATATCAAATGAAAGCATTTATCTTTCCACCTTTCGTTAATTATTCGTTTTCGATAGATTCCATCGAACCGTAGAGTGCGGGGTAGATACCACAAACAACAAGACCGATGATAACAGCCATGAAGATAAGGAGCAGAGGTTCTACCATGCTGACGAGACGCTGTACTGCCGCATCTGATTCTTCTTCATAGTATTCCGAAGTCTTTTCAAGAATTGAATCCAATGCACCTGATTCTTCACCTACATAGAGAATCGAACAGAACATACCCTCGAAAATTTCCGTTCTTGTGATAGCGTTTGAAAGAGTTTCGCCCTGTTTTACCTCGTCAACAACTTCAATGAATTTTTCGTCAATGTAGGAATTTCCGAGAACGGCGGAAGCTCTCTCGAGACATTCAACCATAGGTATACCGCTTGAATACAGCGACGAAAGAGTACGTGAAAAACGTCCTGTATAGATTTTTGTCACAAGAGGACCAAAGCCCGGACCTTTTATAATAAGACGGTCGAATTTCAGTCGCACGCTCGGAACTTTCAGGGCGTATCTTACACCGAAGAAAAGACCGAAAGCCACGGCGATAAGTATGTACCACTTATGCTGAATAAAGTCCGAAATAGCAGCCATCATCTTTGTGAGGGCGGGCATCTGCGACGGGTCTTCATACATTCCGATAAACGTCGGCATGATGAATGCGAAGAGGAAAATAACGATAACGACACAGAGAACGAGAAGTATAATAGGATAAATCATAGCACTCTTTATCGTGTTTGCAAGTTTTCCCTCTTTGTTGTAATGGTCAGCCATACGGGTCATGATTACGTCAAGCGAACCGCTCGCCTCGCCCGCACTTACCATCGAGATAAGGAAGTCGGGAAATGAGCCTGCGTGCATTTCCAGAGCCGACGAGAAGGATTCACCTTTCTGAACATTTTCATAAATGTCCTGCCATATGACTTTTGCCTTTTCGTTTTCCTGTTCTCTTGTGAGGATATCGATTGCCTTTACAAGTGTAAGACCTGAAGTAAGCATGGCACTCAGCTGACGGCAGTTGAATGTAAGCTCCTTGGTTTTAAACTTGTAGATTGATTTTCTTTCGGTTGAATCGCCTTCCTTAAAGTCCTTGATGTAGAGACCTCTTTCCTTGGCCTTTTCAAGAAATTCCTGCTCGTTTTCTGCATTCATGACACCTTTCTGCTGTCTGCCTCTTGCGTCCTGAGCTATGTAGGAAAAACTCTTCATAAAACCACCTCCATTGAATTTTATTAGTCGGGGATATCTTATGCCACCTTAATAATAACAATTATAACATTTTAATAGTTAATTTGCAATCGTTTTTTTGCCATAAATAATCAGTCATTTTTTATTAATATTCACCAATTTTTATACAAAGCGTAATATATTAAGCAATAAACGATAATTATTCTACAAAAAATCAATATCAAAGGTAACACTTCGCAACAAAATATGAAGTGTGTACAGGCAAACACTCCACATTGTTAAACTTATACAAATATTATATCACATATTCTTTTAAATTGCAATATTTTTGCGAAATTTTTATATATTTTTTTATATAAATGTAAATCACGACAATTTTTTTACTATTTATCCGCCGATTTCTTTAAAAATCAGAATTTTTTAAAGCGTAATCTTTTCGCCGTCGTGTGAGATAACTACATTTCCGAAAATCGCAGACAGTTCTTCATTATATATGCAGGGGTCTGTTTCGGCAGGACTGTAATGCGTAAGCCATAGCCTTTTTGCCTGTGCCTTTTCCGCAAGTCTGCACGCATCTTGCATAAGCATATGCCCCTTTTCGTTCATGGACTGCTTTTTCTCCATGTCGCCATACATTCCCTCGCAAATCATCAAATCAGCACCGCTGGAAAAGTCCGCTATGCTGTCAAGCGAAAGACTGTCGGTTGTATAGGTTACGACAACGGGCGGACGTTGTTTGCCCGTAACGTCCGAGGAAAATATTTTCCGTCCGTCGTCAAGCGTAACAGATTCACCGCTGTGAAGTTTTTTCCAGTAGTTTACAGGAATATTCAGTTCCTTTGCTTTTTCAGGTTCAAAGACGGGTTTTCTCGAAAGAGTGAGTTTGTAGCCTATACATTCAACGCTGTGCGAAAGCGGAATTGTCGAAATCATCAGCATAGGGTCTATGCGGTCTGCCGTGAACGCCGTCGGACTTCTGTCAGGGAGTACATGGATTTTCACTTCATATGGAAGTTTTCCGCATACTGCCATAAGGCTTCTCACGGTTTTTTCTGCACTCTCAGGCATATAAATATCAAGCGGTTCTGTGCGTGAACAGTTTCCGATTGAGAGAAGCAGACCAGGAAGTCCTGTAACGTGGTCTGCATGGCTGTGCGTAATAAGTATCGTCTCTATACGGCTCATTTTAAGACCGTGTTCCGCAACGGCAACCTGTGTACCCTCTCCGCAGTCTATGAGAATGGCTTTTCCGTTGTATTCAGCATAAAGACTTGTTAAATATCTGTTTTTAAGCGGAAGCATTCCGCCTGTTCCTAAAAGACAAATTTCAGGCATTTTTTTAACTCCTTTATAATAATTTTTTTCTATTCTATTAATTATATCACATTTTTTAACTGTTTTCAAGTGAAATATCTGCACATTTTTCCTAATATTGACATTACAAAATTATACTATAAATACAAAAAACGACCGCAGAAAAGCAGTCGTTTTTATAAATTTTTTAAAATAAATATGCTGGGAGTTCGTTTATTTCGCCGAATATGTACTTTTTGAGATAGAAAGCGTCAAGATATGAGACTGCACCGTCATAAAGAATATCCGCTGACTCCATCTGAACCGAAGTAAAAGTTATTTCTTTTAATAAAAATCTTCTCAGCAGAACGAGGTCGAAAGAATCAATAATCCCGTCTCCGTTTATATCTCCTGTCCTGTACGAAGTCGGTTGGTATACGCTGTACTGTCCGTCAAGAACAAAATTTCCGTTGTCATCGGTTTGCCAGCCGAGATAGTCGCACCAGTCAGTGTCAAGATTCACAAAAGTAAGTTGCCAGTACCATTTGTATTCGGAATCGGGGTCGTGAGCAACACCGACACCCATGTGTGTCATGCTCTCGTTTGTCATTATATTATAGTGTACAGGTGAATCAAGTATCTGTTTAAAAGTCCTGTCCACCTTTTCGTTGCCACAGATGATAAGTTCACCGTTAAGGCTGTACGGCACGATTTCGTCATCTATCACCGTATTCCACTTTTCGCCGTCCGGTCTTTCGTGAACGAATGAAACGGTAATTTCCTTCGCACGTGTTTCCGCAACCTCGTTGAGATACGGCACGACGTAAACAGGTTCTATCCCCTTGTCCGCCCTTTCCGCATTGACGAGTACAGCAAGCTCGCTAATCATTTCTTCCAGTTCGTCAATCTCAGTAAGTTCCGCATTTGCTGTCTCCATGGGCATTACGACAACGGAAACAACAATTGCCGAAAACACACAAAGAATTTTTTCAAAAAATTTCAATATATTTTTCATTTTAAAAAACCTCCTTTAAGGACAGAAATGCGAATAATTGTTTTAAGGACAGGTATGGCAAAAACGACTGCACGAAAAACAGCCGTTTTTTATGTGAACACACTTTTTTAATTTAACTTCTACCAAAGCCTTACGGGCAGTGAATCATATTTTCCTAATATAAATCCCCTCAGTATGCCTAAATCAGAATAGGAAACAACGCCGTCATACATTACATCGGCTGCCTCCACCTGCAAAGGATTAAGAGTAGTCTGCTTTGTAAGATACTGTCTTAATATAACGAGGTCGAAAGAATCAATAACCCCATCGCCGTTGAGGTCTCCGCACTCCGTAGGCTTTACCTGATACATTTCAGGCATATATTGTCCCTCAAAAGCAACATTGCCCTTTTCGTCAAAACAAGTCCAGCCGAGATATTCTCTTGCATAATACGGGTCATCATCTGCCTTTATAAATATCTGAGTCCAGTACCAGTGTGCCGTTGCATAACCCTCGGGTTCGCTTGCTGACGGCGGACGTGAATCTGGCTCATATACAACGCCGACACCGAGGTGCGTCACCTGAGGGTCAAGAATATTTGCCCAATGCTGAGGGGAATTTTTCCACTGATTAAAAGTAGCTTCTGCCGTACGCATGGTATTTGCTATATTTTCCTTTCCAGCAAGCCATGGAAAATTTTCGTCAAACATATCGCTGAATTTATAATATATTCCTTTTGCAGGGTCTTTCAAGCCGAGATAATGGCGGTCATGCGAAAAATCAGTAAGGCATTCCCTGCAACGTGCCGTTGCAACTTCATTCAGATAAGGTACCATATAAACAGGGTTAAGTCCTGCCTGAGTTCTTGCCTCGTTCACAAGATATCCTATCTGGTCGGCGAGTTCCTGAAAATTTATCTCTTCCGTATCGCCAGCCGACTTTACGGGGAATTGCACATACATCACCATAATTAAAAACACCGTAAAAAAAGAAAATATTCTTTTTATAAACACAATATTTTTCATAACTCCACACCGCCATAAAATTTCCCAAAATATCTCTTACTATATATCATATCATATATTAACTAAAAATTAAAGTCTTTTTTTGAATTTTAGTCAATATTACCAATAATTTTGTATAATTTGTACAAAGAAATAATTACGCTTCGTATAAACAGAAATGTTTTATCCCATTGTAAAATAAAAACGGACGGGTTTTATACCGTCCGTAATAAACATCAGCCTTTTAACTCAACACGTCTTATTTTTCCGCTGATAGTCTTTGGAAGTTCGTCCCTGAACTCAACTATTCTCGGATATTTATAAGGAGCTGTGTGTTTTTTAACGTAATTCTGAATCTCCTTTTTGAGTTCGTCAGTGCCGACAGTTCCCTTTGTGAGAACGATAGAAGCCTTTACAACCTGACCACGTACAGGGTCGGGAGCGGCACTTACTCCGCACTCAAGAACGTACGGGAGTTCCATAATAACGCTTTCAATCTCAAAAGGTCCTATTCTGTAGCCTGACGACTTGATAACGTCGTCAACACGTCCGACATACCAGTAATAACCGTCCTCGTCTTTCCATGCGGTGTCGCCTGTATGGTACATACCATCATGCCATACTTCCTTTGTCTTTTCAGCGTCACGGAAATATTCCATAAAGAGTCCGCAAGGTGCTTTTTCGCCGACTTTAATTACAATCTCGCCCGTTTCGCCAGTCTTTACACTGTTTCCGTCAGGGTCAACAATATCTATATCATACAGCACGCTCGGCTTGCCCATAGAACCGGGTTTAGCAGTCATGCCGACGAAATTTCCGATAGCAAGTGTTGTTTCGGTCTGTCCGAAACCTTCCATCAGCTTTATGCCCGTTGCCTTGAGGAACTGATTATAAACCTCGGGATTGAGTGCCTCGCCCGCAACCGTTGCATACTTTATTGAAGATAAATCAAACTTCGACAAATCTTCTTTTATGAAGAATCTGTACATAGTAGGCGGAGCACAGAAAGTTGTTATGTTATATTTTTTGAACATCGGAAGAATCTTGTTTGCATCGAATCTGTTAAAATCATAAACAAATACAGCTGTTTCACTCATCCACTGACCGTACAGCTTACCCCAGAGAGCTTTTCCCCAGCCTGTGTCGGAGATTGTAAAATGAATGCCGTCGGGGTCGACGTTATGCCAGTAGCGTGCAGTAATGAAATGTCCGAGTGCATATTTATGGCTGTGCATAGCTATTTTCGGATAGCCTGTAGTTCCTGATGTAAAGAACATAAGCATCGGCTCGCTTCCGCATGAGAGAAGCTCGGAGTCTGTAGGTCTTTCAAAAACATCACTGCATTCATACATTTCCTTGTCGAATGAATCCCAGCCCTCACGCTCGCCGTTTGCCATAATGGTCTTTATTTTCATTCCGCACTCTTCTATTGCGAGTTCCGCCTGATGTGCAGCATCGTCCTCGCCCGTGCAGACAATAGCCTTAACATCGGCAGCCTTGAAACGATAAGTAAAATCGTGCTGTACAAGCTGGTGCGTTGCGGGAATTACAATAGCACCGATTTTGTGAAGTGCTATTATCGAGAACCAGAACTGATAATGTCTTTTAAGTACGAGCATTACAGTATCGCCCTTTCTGATTCCTTTGGACAGAAAATAATTAGCCGTCATGTTGGAATACTTCTTCATATCGGCAAAAGTAAAAGTTTTTTCTTCCATATTGTCGGAAACATATACAAGTGCCGTCTTGTCGGGACATTTTTCAGCGAGTTTGTCCACGATATCAAAACCGAAGTTAAAAGTTTCTTCATTGGTAAAAGTTATTTTGCTTAACGCACCGTTTTCATCTGTTTCGGTCTGCACAAATTTTTCAATAACAGGTTTTTCGACGTTTGCAAGGTCAAAATTGGTAACACCTGGGAGAATAACGGGGTCGAGATTCTGCAATGCACTATGTGGTTGATTTACGCCGAAAACAACCGCATAAAATTTACACTCTTTACCGCCGACTGCCCATTCGTCGTGCGGTTCTCCGCTGTCGTAGTAGATAGAATCGCCCTCGCTGAGTATTTCTTCATTGTCGCCTATACGCACCTTTAACTGTCCGCTTACGACAATATCCAGCTCCTGTCCCTCGTGCGTGTGCGGGTGCGGTACTCTGTACTGCTCATCAACATAGGGAATAGTAACCATAAACGGCTCGCCTATCTTGTTTCTGAATTTCGGTGCAAGACGCATATATGTCATACCCTTGCGACGTACTATCGGAAGACCGCCTCCCTTTCTGGTAATGTCGTAGCTGTAGATTTTCGGACTCTCACCTTCCATAAGGTCAGTTATTTCAACACCCGTAGCGTTTGCGAATTTATAGATAAAAGTAAAGCTGAAGTCTTTAGCTCCGCCCTCATAGGCAAGATACTCATAAACAGATACGCCTGTTTTTTCTGCCATTTCCTCGGCGGTCAGACCTACCGACTCACGAACGGCTTTAATTCGTTCTGCCACCTCTCTTATCTTAAATTCGGGATTAATTGAGTTACTCACAGCAAGCCTGCTCCTTTCGTTTTAAAAATTACAAGTATACTTATTATAACACTGTATAATCATTTTGTCAATAACAAATATAAATTTTATGGTTTACTGTGAGTTTTTTATTTATATAAGTTTTATGTTATATTTTTTAAACCAGTAGTCAAGCTGTACAAACCAGGCAATAATCTGCGGAAGATTCATAAGCTGTCCGTACCACTGTATATTATCCTCATGCCTTGCTAGCCTTTCGAGCGAACTGCGTTTCACTATCTCAAAAATCGGACTGTCTTTTTCTGCCAGTATTTCATTGAGTTTTTCTGTAACGGCTTTCAGGAATGCAGGGTTGTGGGTTTTCGGATACGGAGACTTTTTCCGCCAGAGTATCTCATAGGGAAGCCAGTCTTTCATTGCCTCACGCAAAAGCCCTTTTTCCCGCCCTTTGTAGTCCTTGTACTCCCACGGGACATTGTACATATATTCCGCAATCCTGTAGTCGCAGAACGGCACACGCACTTCGAGTCCGCTGTACATACTCATTCTGTCTTTGCGTTCAAGAAGATTCTGCATAAACCAGTCAAAATTAAGCTGTGTCATCTCTCTCATTCTGTATTCAAGCGGACTGTCTCCGTCAAGTTTTTCCGCAAAATCAGCTGTATTCCTGTATGCACTGTATACATATTCCTCCGCATTGATTTTTTCCGCATAATAATCACTTAAAAAACTCTTTCTGTAGGCTGTACTCTGAGCCCACGGAAATCCGTCCGTCTCTCTTATATCCTTATCCCTGTACCAAGGATAACCGCCGAATATTTCGTCTGCACACTCTCCCGACAAGGCAACAGTACAGTGATTTTTGATTTCACGGCAGAAAAGCAAAAGCGAGGCATCAACGTCCGCCATGCAGGGAAGTCCCCTCGCCTCAGTTGCGGAATACAAGGCGTTTACAAGTTCAGGAGTATCAACTATTGTCCAGTGATGATTCGTACCGAGATAGTCCGCCATGATTTTTATATACTCGGGGTCGCTGTTCGGCTGAAAACGGCTTTTCTGAAAATACTTGTCATTGTCCTGATAATCTATTGAAAAAGTATCCAGTATTTTACCACATTTTTTCATTTCACTGCTCGCCACTGATGATATTATGCTTGAATCAAGTCCGCCCGAAAGAAAAGTGCAGACAGGCACATCAGAGACAAGCTGTCGTCTTATCGAATCAAGAACGATTTCCCTTACGTGTTCCTTTGTCTGTTCAAATGTTTCATGCAGTTCATAAGCTCTAAGTCTCCAGTATTCGTGTAGGGAAAGACCCTTTTCAGTGTAATATCCGCACCAGCCTGATTTTACTTCGTTTATGCCCTTTATTACTCCGCAGGAAAGAGTACGTGACGGGGATAATAAAATTAATTCCGCAACGCCTTTTTCGTCTATTTCATGCGGTATATCGGGGTGCTGAAGAAGTGCGGGAATCTCCGACGAAAATATAAGTTTATTTCCGTTATCGTAATAAAACAAGGGCTTTACGCCTATTCTGTCCCTCGCAAGAAAAAGCCTGTGTTTTTTTTCCTCCCATATCGCAAACGCAAATATGCCGTTGAATTTTTCAAGGCACTTTTCCCCCCATTTAATATAGCTTTTAAGTACAACTTCCGTATCGGAATGAGTCTCAAAGTCAAATTCACCCTCAAGTTCTTTCCTTATGTCATCGGTGTTATAAAGTTCGCCGTTATATACTATCGTACTGCCGTTAAAAGACATCGGCTGTCTGCCTTTTTCCACGTCAATAACCGCAAGTCTCGTGTGTATCAATGCACACTCTTCCGTCAGCATAATCCCCCTCTGGTCAGGTCCTCTCCTTAAAAGTGACTTCTGTATTTTTTCACAGATTTTCATTTCCGCCCTCATATCCTCTTTAAAGCTGATAACGCCTGCTATTCCGCACATAAAAAACAACCTCCTTTTAAAGTCTGCATTATTATATGCGGAAATTATCTTCCGTGATACATTATCCGACTGACTTTAATTCCGCAACTGCAACATAATGCTGAATTTCAAAATTATCAGGTGCAATTTCTGAAAGTAACTTTATATGTTCGCATTCCCATGCGGAAATTTCACTTTCTGTAAGAGATGCTCCGATACCACGACAGGATTTCATTCTGCCGTTCCAGCTTTTACGGGTAAAAGGCACTTTCAAATAATATTCTTCATGATAAACAAGATTAAACTTTTCTCTGTAGCATTCCGGTATGAATACAGGGTGAAGCGTTTCGCCTGCTCCGTTCCATTCAGGATTATATTTCAGCACAAGTTTTTCACTTGCTCCGGCTATTTTATCCTCATACGGCAACCACGCCATATATAATATCAGAATACTTCCGTCGGGTTTTAATATATTGTAAAGTTCAGGCATAATTCTTTCATGGTCAAAATACCAGAAACACTGACAGGCAGTAACAACGTCAAACGAATCACACGGAAAATTTATATCCTCCACTGCCTGTGCATAATATTTAATATTCATGCCCCCTGAAAGTATTTTTGCCTGTTCTATCTGATTTTCAGAAATATCTATTCCTGTCCATTCAGCACCGTAACGGTACATATTTCTTGGAATAACTCCCGTGCCTGTGCCTAAATCCAATACTCTCTGTCCTTTTATACAAAGATTTCTTTTCAATATGCTGTTGTAAAACTCCTGAGGGTAAATGTCACGGAATTTCGCATAGTCCTTTGAAGTCCTCCCGAAATCAAAAGCCTTTCCGCCATCTATACTCTTATTTTCAATATACATTTTTATACTCCTTGTTACAGATAAATTTAAAAGACTGAAAAACAGTCTCCTTAAAAAATCAGAGACTGTTTTTGATAAATTACTTGTTGATTTTCATTGATATGTCAAAACACTTTACAGAATGTGTCAATGCACCGAGAGAAATTATATCAACGCCTGTTTCCGCAACGGAACGTATATTCTCGGATGTGACATTTCCCGAAGCCTCGAGAAGTGCCTTTCCGTCCGTAATCTCAACAGCTTTTTTCATTTCGTCGTTTGTCATGTTGTCAAGCATGATTATTTCAACTTTATTGTCAAGTGCCTCCCGAAGTTCGTCGAGAGTACGGACTTCAACTTCAATCTTTAAGGTGTGTCCGATTTTTTCACGCAGAGCCGTAACAGCCCCAGTTATACCGCCGTATGCGTCAATGTGATTGTCTTTCAGCATGGCACAGTCCGAAAGATTAAAGCGGTGGTTTTTTCCTCCGCCCACAGTAACGGCGTATTTCTGTAACGCACGAAGTCCGGGGAGAGTCTTTCTTGTATCGGTTACACTCGCCTTAGTTCCTGCCACAAGTTCAACGCATTTATTCGTAGCCGTTGCAATTCCTGACATATGCTGTAAAAGATTGAGGGCTGTTCTTTCACCCTTAAGAAGTGTAAGCGTACTGCCTTCCATTTCGGCTATTATATCGCCTTTTTCAACCTTTGTGCCGTCCTGAATGAGTATCCTGAAATCAACATCACTGCCGACAAGTTCAAATACTCTTCTGGCAACTTCTATTCCGCAGACAATACCGCTGTCCTTTGCGACGTAATAAGCGGAGCTTTTATGTTCAGGCGGAATAAGATTGTCCGCAGCAGCATCAATATAATTGATGTCCTCTGTGAGAGCGGTTGTTATAATATTGTCAACATAGCACTGTAAAAGTTTCATAAATATCACCTCTTGATTAAATTAAAATTACTGTATTACCTCGCTGAGAATTATATAAGCCACAGTTACAATGGACTTTGCAAGAACATAGTCCGTATCAACCACATAACCGCTGTTGAGAAGATTATCTCTCATCTCGCTTATCTTCCTGAATCCCTCGCCTGCTTCTTTCTTGTCGGGTATTACAAAGTGGCTTTTCTGCATAATACGCCTTGTTTCCGTGCGGAATCCTTTAGGCATATGCTGACCGTCAAGGTGAGCGTCAAATTCGGCTGTCTCAAAATCTTTCGGCACGCTGTCAAGTCTTGACTCTATGCACTTTGAGGCATGGCGAGAAAATACAAGTGCCTCAAGAAGAGAATTACTCGCAAGTCTGTTGCTACCGTGTACGCCCGTATGCGAACACTCACCGCAGGCAAAAAGATTCGGCAGGCTTGTCTCTGAATTATTGTCAACGTCTATACCGCCCATGAGATAATGCTGGCACGGGAATATCGGCACTGGCTCTTTAGTCAGGTCAAATCCCTGTTTAAGAAGATTTTCATATATCATCGGAAAACGCTTTTTGAGAAATTCGTTGTCTTTGTAGCTTATGTCAAGGAAAAATTCCGTTGAGTTCTGTTTTCTCGATTCGAGGACTATAGAATGCGAAACAACGTCTCTCGGTGCTAATTCAAGTCTCTCGTCGTAATTGTGCATAAAACGCTCCTTGTGGCAGTTAAGCAGATAAGCCCCCTCGCCCCTGACAGCCTCCGAAATAAGAAAACATTCCCTTGTTGCTCTGTTGTTGAATGCAGTAGGGTGAAACTGAACATAGCTGAGATTTTTAATCTTTGCTCCCATTTCATAGGCGAATGTTATTCCGTCGCCTGTTGCAATAGCGGAGTTTGTCGTAAACTCATAAACCCGTCCTATACCGCCTGTAGCAAGTATCATAAAATGGCAGTTGTAAGTCTCGTAGCCGTTTTCATTCTTCATGAATGCCGAATAGCCTGTAGAAGTCTTTTTAGTACCGCATATAATGGTATTTTCCATTATGGTGACGTTTTCAAGATTCTTTACGTTTTCAAGAAGTGTTGAAGTAATCTCCTTGCCTGTTGCGTCTGCATGGTGAAAAATTCTGTGGTGGCTGTGTCCGCCCTCTAAAGTGCGGTGATACGTTCCGTCCGGATTCCTGTCAAAATCAACTCCGAGCTTAATAATATTCTCCAAATCATGCGATGCCTCGCTTACAAGCGTATGAACAGTGTCAACATTATTCTTGAATCCCCCTGCAATAAGCGTATCATTGAGATGATACTGAATATTGTCCGTCGGCGAGTTGTAAACTCCTGCTATTCCTCCCTGTGCGAGTGAAGAATTGCAAAGGCTTAGTTCACGCTTGCACACGATAAGGATACGGAGCGATGAGGGAAGATTTATAGCCGAATAAAGCCCCGCAGCCCCGCACCCTGCAATAATAACATCATAATTAAGACTCATGTCTGAACACGTCCTTTTTTTAAGATATAGTTTTACACAAACTTATTATATCATAATTTTTCCGATATGTCACTACCAAAAGCACAAATATAAAAAAGATATATATTTTAATATATCTGGTTATAAAATAAATATTTTCCGTAAATCCTTGACAAATAAGAACTAATGTTCTATAATTATAAGCATAAAAGAACATCTGTTCTTATTTTGTAACAAACGGAGGTAATTAAAAATGTCAAGACGTGAGAGATATTCGGACACTTTTACAGGAAAGGAAGACAGGAATATAAAAGCACTTATCGAGTCCGACAGCGAGAACGACACGATAATAAAGCTGAAAAAAGTCCTGTTAAATGTTATAAATAATGGGCTTACACCGAGACAAAAGGAAATTATTATGTTATACTATTTCAAGGGGATTGATACGGTCGAGATAGCCAAAAAGCTCGGAATAACTCCGCAGGCGGTTTCGGCTGTGCTGTCACGTGCAAGAATAAGAATATACAACATAATGAAACATTACTTTTAAAGGAGATATAAAATGAATCAGCGAATTGAATATTTAAGGGAAAAAACCACAAAGCTAACCACTTCGGCAGGAGTATATATAATGAAGAACAGCGAGGGAGATATTATATATATCGGCAAGGCAAAGAATCTACGCAGACGAGTAGGCAGTTATTTCAGAGAAAATCCTGACCATACACCGAAAGTTTCCGCAATGGTTGAGAATGTATTTGACTATGATTTTATAGCCGTTACAAGCGAATATGAAGCCTTATTGCTTGAATGCAGTCTGATAAAACAGCACAAGCCGAAGTATAATATTCTTCTGAAAGACGACAAGGGCTATAATTATATAAGGGTTTCGGCGGAAGAGTTTCCAAGGATAACCGCTGAAAAAAATAAAAACAAATCGGGAAAATATGTAGGTGTATATACAAGCGGAACAATAGCAAGGGAGACGGTAAATGAAGTAAACAGAGTATTCATGTTGCCGACCTGCAACAAGGTTTTTCCGAGGGATTTCAGAAAAAACCGCCCCTGTCTCAACTATCACATAAAGCAGTGTATGGGATTATGCACGGGAAAAACATCAAAAAGCGACTATAATAATATAATAAGTCAGGCTGTGGATTTTATAAAAAAGGGCAGTACGGAGTATATTTCGCACATGGAAAATGAAATGGAAAAAGCCTCGGAAAATCTTGACTTTGAGAGGGCTTTAATTCTCAGAGACAGAATAGAAGCCGTAAAAAAGTCCTCAGCAAAACAGAATGTAATAGAAAGCAGTATAAAATCGGCGGATATTATCGGAAGTGTTGAATCTGATAATATAGTTTATATTTCCGTGCTGATTTATCGTGACGGTCGGCTTTACGACAAAGTTGTTTTTGAAATCGAAAACGACGGCACTTCTGAGGATATTTCAGGGACATTCATGATGCAGTTTTATTACAAAAAAAGCGATATTCCCGAATTAATCATAACAGACCATATGCCGACGGACTGTCAGCTTATCGAAGAAATGCTGAATAGTCAATCAGGCAAAAAAGTTAAAATCAGCATTCCGCAGAAAGGCAGACAATATGAACTTTTAAGGCTTGCAATAAATAACAGTGCGGAGTATGCCTCGATAAAGACAAACCGCACAGGCAAGGAAATTATCGCACTGGAACAGCTGGGACAAATACTGGGTCTTAAAAGTCCTCCCGAATATATAGAAGCATATGATATTTCAAATCTCGCTTCTGAATCGATAGTTGCGGGAATGGTTGTCTTTGAAAACGGTCGACCGCTGAAAAAAGCGTACAAGCGTTTTACCGTAAAGCAGTCCGCACAGCAGAATGACTATGCAAGTATGTATGAAGTTATAAAACGCCGTCTTATGCACATTGTAAATCAGGACGGAGACGAATATTTCAGGCGTACGCCCGACCTCATTTTGCTTGACGGCGGAAAGGGTCATGTAAACACAATAACTCCGCTTGTCAGGGAAATGGGGCTTGATATAGCGGTTTTCGGAATGGTTAAAAACAGCAGACACCGCACACGTGCCATTGCGTCGGGAGGGCGTGAAATACAGATAAACAATCTGCAATCGGCTTTTAATCTGATAACGCAGATTCAGGACGAAGTACACAGATATTCAGTCAGCTATATGCACAGAAAACACAAGGAAAAAACTTATTTTTCGGAGTTAAGGACAGTTAAGGGCATAGGCGAAAAAAAGTCCGAAAAAATTCTTTTAAAATACAAGACAAAAGACAGTTTAAAAAATGCCACTCCTGAAGAACTCGCCGAAACGGCAGGGGTAAATCCTGATAAGGCAAAAGAATTATGGGAAGTAATTCAGAATATGTGAGGTGAAAAAATTTGAACACACCTGTATATGATTTTCTTGAAAAATATTCGCAATCCGACACGCTCCGCTGTCATATGCCGGGGCATAAGGGAAAATCGTTTTTCCCCGAACTCTCCGCACTTTATTCGCTTGATATAACCGAAATAAAAGGGGCGGACAGTCTTTTTGAAGCGGACGGAATAATTGCACATAGCGAGAAAAATTCCTCATGGCTCTATGGCTCGGCAGGAACTGTATTTTCCACCGGTGGCTCTACGCTCTGCATTCAGACTATGCTTGCCGTAATAAAGTCCGAAAAAAGACGTTTAATCGCCGTGAGAAATGTACACCGTGCTTTTCTGAATGCCGTTGCACTGCTTGACATTGACGTTGAATGGATTATCCCCGAATATTCGGGCGGAATCCTGTCAGGCAACATAAATCTCAGCGACGTTGAAAAGGCTTTTGAAAAAAACAATACGCCCTCCGCACTATACGTCACATCGCCCGACTATACGGGAAAAACTGCCGATATAAAGGCTCTTGCGGAGATATGCCACCGCCATAACGCAAGGCTTATCGTTGACAATGCCCATGGGTCGCACCTGAAATTTTTAAAGCCTGATATTCACCCGATAAGTCTGGGAGCGGATATGTGCTGTGACTCCGCCCACAAAATGCTCCCCGCCCTCACAGGCTCGGCAATGCTTCATACTTCCGTTGCGGAATATGTGCCGATTTTAAAGCAAAAAATGACTATGTTTGCGTCAACAAGTCCGTCCTATCTTATCATGCTGTCGCTTGATTTGTGCAACAGATACATTGTCGAAAATATAACTCACGATATAGAAAAAAATCTTGCATATATCGAAAAATTCCGCAACGATTTTTCAGAAAAAATAATCTTTTCGGACAGCGAACCGTTTCATATAACCATACAGGCGGAAAAAAGCGGTTACTGCGGAAATCAGCTTGCGGAGCTTATGCGGATTAATGGCGTTGAATGCGAATATTCCGATAGTTCGCTTTTAATACTTCTTATGTCTCCGATGTGCGAAAAGTCCGACTACGAAAGACTTTCGCTGTCCCTTGACTTTGCTTTGAAAAACGCCGGAAAAAAATCCCCCCGTTATAATGATTTTAATATTGAACTTCCTGAAAAAGCAATGACGGTACGTGAGGCGGTGTTTTCGGAATGCGAGGAAATAGCCGTTGAAGAGGCTCTGGGCAGAATATGTGCCTCCGTAAAAGTACCCTGTCCGCCTGCCGTGCCAATTGTTGCAAGCGGAGAACGCATTGACATAAAAAGCATAAATATTTTCAGAAAGTATGGAATTTCAAGCGTGATTGTGGTAAAATAAAATATAGAAATAAAAAGGCGGTGAAGATATGAAAAAAATCCACGGAAATGAAGTTCTCATTTCAACACTCTGCAATATGGCTAAAAGCGGTCGGACAGCCCATACAGTGTTGTTTTACGGCGAAAAGGGTACAGGAAGAAAACTTATTGCAGACTTTTATGCAAGCCTTTTATTGTGTTCAAATCCCGTTGACAATATGCCGTGTGGTATCTGCACATCATGCCGTAACGTCGAAAAAAAGACTCACCCCGATGTTATATATGCCGAGACTTCAGGAAAATTAGGCGGTTATTCGGTAGATACGGCAAGGAAAATCTCAGCGGACGCTTTTATCAAGCCGAATAACAACAGCGGACGGAAAATTTATATATTCCGTGACTGTCACAATATGGATATACGCACACAGAATACACTGCTGAAAATTATTGAAGAGCCTCCCGACTATGCTTATTTTATTTTTACGGCGGAATCAAAGTCCGATTTTCTGCCTACGATAATTTCAAGATGTGTGTGCCTTGCAACTTCGCCGTGCAGTCAGGCAGAAACAGAAAAGGCACTTGCGGAACAGGGGTATGAATCAAACGAAATTAAAAAGTCAGTTGAATGTTTTCATGGTAATATCGGCATGTGCATAGAGTATATGAAAAATGAAAATCTGCAAAAACAGGTTGATTTGACAAAAAGGCTCGCCGATAGTATAATTAAAAAAGACGAATATTCACTTGATACGGCTTTGTTTTCGCTCGGCAAGGAAAGAAATGATGTCAGGAACGTTCTTTCAATGCTTGACAAACTCATGCGTGATGCCTCGGTGCTTTTGCAGAATCCGCAGGCGGAAACCATAGGTGTATTTCGTGATGGTGCGGAAAAACTCTCACGTGTAATCACTTCACGCATGGCGGAAAAAATTCACATAAGCATTGAAAAGGCATGGTATACAATAGAAAGGAATGTTACAATTCCGCTTGCACTTTCTGCACTCTGTGCGGAAATAGCTGAAATTACAGAATAATTATTAGGAGAATGATATGAAAGAAATTATAGGAGTACGTTTTAAAAAAGGCGGTAAGATATATTATTTTTCCCCCGAAGGCATTACGGCAGAAAAAGGCGACATGATTGTTGTGGAGACGGTAAGCGGTCAGGAATGCGGAGAAGTTGCCATAGCAAACAGAAATATCAACGACAGCGATTTTTCGTCGCCTTTAAAGCCTGTTATAAGGCTTGCAAATGAAAACGATTTAAAAATCCTTGCACGCAACAGAAAAAAAGAACAAGACGCTTTTAAAATCTGCGAGGAAAAAATAAAACTCCGCAGACTGAAAATGAATCTCGTTGACGTTGAATGCACTTTTGACAACAGCAAACTGCTTTTTTATTTCACAGCGGAAAGCCGTGTTGATTTCCGTGAACTTGTAAAGGATTTGGCAGGGATTTTCAGAACACGTATAGAGTTAAGACAGATTGGCGTGCGGGACGAAGCCAAAATCCTCGGCGGTCTCGGAATATGCGGACGTGAGTTCTGCTGTAAAAGCTATATCGGCGATTTTCAGCCCGTTTCAATAAAAATGGCAAAGGAACAGGGACTTTCACTGAATCCTACGAAAATTTCAGGCACTTGCGGACGGCTTATGTGCTGTCTTAAAAACGAACAGAATGCCTATGAGTCTCTTCTGAAAATCACTCCTAAAGTGGGAGCATTGGTTGTCACTCCTGATGGAGACAAGGGACGTGTTGAGGACGCTAATATTATAACAGGAAAACTCCGCATAAAGACTGATAAGTCCGAAGTGCCTGTGGTTCTCGACAGGAACGAAGTCAAACTTCTGAAAGATGCGGAAATAAAATTAAACCGTGACGAAATAAAGGCACTTAAAAATCTTGAGGGAAAATAAATGGCAAAAACAAATTACGGAAAAATCCTTGACGGGAAATTAAAAGATATTTCGGAAAAATGCGAAAAACCCTCTCTCCTGCTCCATGCGTGCTGTGCGCCGTGCAGTAGCCATACACTTGACTTTCTTAATGATTATTTTGATATTTTACTGTATTTCTGCAATCCCAATATCTCACCGGAAAGTGAGTTTATTTACCGTCTTGACGAACTGAAAAGACTTGTTGCGGAAATGGATTTCAATATTCCCGTTGAAGTTGAGGAGTACAAACCTGAAATTTTCTACTCGCTCGCAAAGGGACTTGAAAATCTTCCTGAACGCAGTGAACGGTGTCGCAAATGTATAAGATACCGCCTTGAAATGTCGGGGCAGAAGGCAAAAATGCTCGGCTGTGATTACTTCACAACAACGCTTACAATAAGTCCGCACAAAGACAGCGGATTTATAAATGAATACGGTGCGGAAGTTGCGGAAAAATACGGCGTTGAATATCTTTTCTCCGACTTCAAAAAACACGACGGCTACAGGCATTCCATAGAATTATCAAAGAAATACAACCTCTACAGGCAAAATTACTGTGGCTGTATCTACAGTAAAATAAATTCGGAAAAGGACAGATTAAAAAATGGCTAAGGAACTTAAAACTAATGCAATGCGTTTTCTTGACAAAAAGAAGATTGACTATACTGTACAGACTTATCAGTGGGACGAATTTATAGACGGCGTTCATTGTGCAGAGGCTCTCGGACAGCCTTTGGAAGAGACTTTCAAAACCCTTGTTGCACACGGAAAATCAGGAAATTATTATTGTTTTCTGCTCCCCGTTGCCAGCGAGCTTGATTTAAAAAAATCGGCAAAAAGCGTCGGCGAAAAATCAGTTGAACTAATCCACGTAAAAGATATAACCGCCATAACGGGCTATGTGCGTGGCGGTTGTACGTGCATAGGCATGAAAAAACAGTTTAAGACAGTAATACATAAAAGTGCTGAAAATCTGCCGTTGTTTTATATAAGCGGAGGACGTATAGGCACACAGATACATCTTTCGCCAACCGCCCTCGCAAAAACTATAAATGCGGACTTTGCGGAAATAATTTTGTAAGGAAAAAATCATGGACAGGAAAAAAATTTTAGTTTACATAGTTGCACTGATTATTGTTGTGGCAGGGGTTATATTTTTCCCTGACGATGACGAAGCAACGGAAAATAACTTTTCGGCTGATACATCTGTTTCGGATATTTCCGAAGACCTGACAGAATCCGAAACGGAATCAGAAGAAACAACGGATTTTCCTGAAATATCGGAGATTATCGAAACGGTAACCGAAGAAGAGACGGAAATATTTCATGACGAGGAAAATTATGTTGAATATCATTTCAGAAGTGCAAAACTTTTAAATGAACACTTTGAAAAGCACGGCGGAGAATTTGTCGCTGACTTTGGCTATCAAACGGCAGAAGAGTATGAAAAAGGTGCTTGCGACGTTATAAATAATCCTGATGCACTTTTTAAATACGAGGCGGAGGACGTCGACGGAGTTTATTATATAGAGAATACAAATGAATTTGTTGTGCTTTCCACCGACGGCTATATCAGGACGTATTTCAGACCGACGGGAAAAATTGACTATTTCAACAGGCAATAGGCAAAAATAATCCGTCAAAATCAACAGTCGGAAAAAGTATTTTTTGTTGGTTTTTACCTATTTTTATAAAAAAATATAGACAAATAAATCAGAATAAGGTATAATGAATATTATATAAATCGGTCTCCGTATACCGTAAATGCGGAAAAACGGAGCTAATATATGAGAGTTATAACAGGTATTGCAAGGGGCAGAAGACTTTCCGCTCCTGAGGGTCTCGATGTAAGACCCACAACAGATAAAGTAAAAGAGGGCATTTTCTCGGCTGTGCAGTTTGAGACAGAGGGTACATATGTCCTCGACCTTTTCGCAGGAAGCGGACAGATGGGCATTGAAGCACTCAGCAGAGGGGCAGAACGTGCCGTATTTGTGGACAGTTCTCACAGGGCTGTGCGTTGCATAAACGAAAATTTACGTAACACGGGATTTGAAAGAAAATCCGAAGTAGTCAGCCGTGACAGCTATGATTATATAAAGCTGACAAGAAATAAGTTTGATATTATTATCCTTGACCCACCTTATCGCCGTAATCATATTGACAATATACTGCCGTTTGCAGTGGAAAAGCTGAATGACGGCGGTCTTGTGATATGCGAATATGAATCGGAGGCAGGAGAGCTGAATTATCCCGAGTGCCTCAGACTGCGTAAGACATATCATTATGGAAAAATAAATGTATCTATCTTCTGTAAAGACGTTTCGGAGGTGGAAGAGTAATGAGAAGAATAGCGGTCTGTCCAGGTAGTTTCGACCCTGTAACACTCGGTCATCTTGATATAATAACAAGGGCTTCAAAACTTTTCGATAAGGTTATTGTGCTTATTTCGTGCAATGCGGGGAAGTCCAAGCCAAGTTTCACGGCAACTGAAAGAATGCTGATGATTGAGTCCGTCACGCATAATATTGACAATGTGGTTATCGATATTCTCGACGGTCTCCTTGCCGACTATGTGCGGAGCGTCGGTGCGGTTGCAATTGTAAAAGGTCTCCGTGCCGTAAGCGACTTTGAATACGAGTTCCAGATGGCTCTTGCAAACAAAAAACTTTATGCGGACGCTGAAACTGTGTTCCTTACAACTTCCGCTGAAAATATGTATCTCAGTTCAAGCGTTGTAAAGCAGATTGCCTGCTTCGGCGGTGATATAAGCCACTTTGTCCCCGAAACCATTCTTGACGACATACAGCAGAGACTTATTAAAAGAAAGGTGGATATTCTATGAATATTGAAGAAATTCTTGACGAAATAGACGAACTGCTCGACAATGCCCCGTCTGTGCCTTTCGTACAGCACAAGAAAGTCATAGACGGCGAGCGTATCCGTGAACTTATAAACGACGTACGACTGAATCTTCCTCAGGAACTCAAAGAGGCAAAGAAAATTGAAGGCGAAAGTCAGCGTATATTAAACTCGGCAAAGTCAAGTGCGGAAGATATTATAAGGCGTGCGGAAGACAGGGCAGAGCAGATTGTATCAAAAGAAGCAATCGTCCTTGAAGCAAGAAAAAAAGCGGTTGACATACTTTCAAAATCGCAGACGGCATCAAAGAATATCCAGCAGAACGCCGCAATGTCGATAGCAAAAATGCTTAACGATACAGAAGAATATTATACAAGAAATCTACAGAATATAAAGACAGTAAAATCAAAGATAAGCGGTACTTTGAAAGCGTCCACAAAATACCGCAGTGATATGGATAATAATGATGATAATTAAAAATACAAACGGTACTCCGCAGAGAGTACCGTTTTTTTGTTATAATTTTCTGTATTCTAAATTAAAGACTTTTTGTCCGTTGCAGTAGGCAGTTGTTATATACTGACCGTTATAATATATTTCATGAACAGGTTTTTCACCGTAAAAAAGCGACGATTCGCATTTGATTCCGACACCCGTTATTTCGGGAATAAAAGGATAGCCGTTGTTGAAGTCCTCGCCCTTGCATATGAAACTTCCGTGCGGATATGGAACGTTCATATGCTTATCGGGAAATTTTCCCATGCACATCATTGACGGATAGCCGTTGTTTCTGTTTTCGTCGCATACGAGAAAATTTATTCCGTACGGTTTTTTAAAAGAAATATCGGGAAATTCCGCAAGTTCCGCTATTCTCGGATAACCGCCGTTTTTTCCGTCCTCTATGCAGAAACTCATAAAATCAGCCCTCCATGCAGTCAAAATTGACGGACTGCAAATACTCCGCACTCTTGCATTGCTCGGTTGTGAGTGCAAGCATATTTTTTGCATTCATTGAGGTGCTGGAATTGTTTGTTTCTATCCTTGCATTGGCAATATATTTTTTCAGTTCCTCCGAATCATAGAAACAAGGCGTGGCGAGAGTTCCTCTCCAGTAAGTAACCGCAATACCTGAAACAGGCACAAAAACCATATAGAAACGACTGAAAATGCAGTCCGATGACGAAACGCTGTAATTGCTTGACGCTGAATTGTTCCGCCTTTCGAGAGTTCCGAAAAAATAGGAATCGGCAAAATCAACTCCCGAAAAAAGTGCGTTGTAAGCGTCGTCGGTCAGTGCAAAATCATACGTTGACATATCGGCTTTTATCTGAGTATGGGAAATACTGTCTCCTGAAAAAAACGGGTGTGTCTTTGAAAAATCGACGTTGACAGCAAAAGTGCAGTAGTCAGCAGTAACTGATATATTCGTATCATGAATAATGCAGTTCCTCATGCCCTCAGTGTTTTTCGCCTCCGTAAGATAGCATATCTCATTGAGATTAAAAGTGCAGTATTCAAAATTTATAACATACTTCTTTTTGTCCCACGAAGCAAAAAGATAAACATCGTTGCCGATAAGACGGATATTTTCAAGCATGAGTCCGTGAACATTCACAACGCTTTCTTCCTCATCGTTTTTTATCCAGAACATAAGTGCGTGTCCGCCGACGACGTTAAGATTCACATTGCGTATTATGTGATTGTTTCCGTCGAAATCAAGGCATTTAAGAACTATCGGCATAAACATATCCGCATACTTTGAAGTATTCATATCAATGTCCGCACCGAGTCTGAAATAACTTTCGTCCGTGCCAATATCCCCGATAGAATAAAGGTCGTCCGCCGTCATGATGATATACGGACTTTCCTGTGTTCCTGCTCCATTCATAAAAAATCATTCCTCCCTTATAATCACGTAAAGCGAGCCGTTTTTGTGTTCTGTGCTATCATACTCTTCTTTTGTCAGTGCTATAACTTCAGGACGTGCAAGATATATTGCCGTATCATTCTCCATTTTGTCAAGTCTTGCATTCGTTTCATCAAGGCTGAAATCGTCCATTTTCTCCTGTAGCGAAATAAGTCCCTGTTCGGTTGCTTCGACAATGCTTCCTAAAAGCTGTTCAGCCGTATCAGGAACAAAGCCGTTTTTTCCGTTCGTCGTCGGTCTGACGTAAACAGGTGGCATAATGTATTTCAGTATATTTTTTGTCTCTCCGTCAACGACGTTGTAGGCACGAAGTTCAAGATTAAGTTTTCCGCTGTTTGCCGTGAAGTCCTCAGAGACTTTCCATGTCAGAGTTATCTTGTCACTGCCTGTGCGTTTCGTTGACATGGACTGGTTTACCTCCCAGCCGTCCGCCGTAAGTCCAGCCATAAGAAATTTGTAGTCTGCCAAATCAATATCCCCGTAGAATCTTCCGACAACGATATTTATACTGTCAGCCATTTTCTCTCCTTGTGTGAAGAGATTAGCAAACTGATATGTGGGAATGTTCTTCCCGTCCGCAATCACCTGCAAAATATGCACTTCCTTTACAAAAATTTTCCGGAGACTCCGCAGTGTCTCTTATAAGGGGGCAAAAAAATAGCCCTGTTCAACGATAAACCATTGAATAGGGCTGAAAATTAACAAAAAGTTCAAAAAAGATAAAAGGAAAATTTTATGAAAAAAAGAGTTGGAACAAGCAAATCAAAAAACAAATATATATTTTCTTTAACTGACTTTTTATTACATATATATTATATCAAAAAATTCCGCATTTGTCAATAGAAAATAGTAATTTTTTTCAAATTATCTTTTAAAGTCAGGATTCTCGGTCTTTGTGATATTCTGTCTGCGTTCTTCGCCGTCGTCTTTTTCGTTCTCAAAAGCCCTTGCGGACTCAGGCTCGTATTTAAGAATGAGATTTTTTATCTGCTCGTCCTGTGTCATGCAATATGTGATTTTAAGTGCTTTAAGTGCATTCGGAATATCATTATCCGCAAGATAGTGTGCAGAAAGTTCAGAGGCAACATGAATTACTTCCCTGTTGAATCCCATTGTAATTTCATACTTGTCAAAAACCCCTTTAAGCTGATTATAGTTATAAGTTTTCAGCGGAGTGCCTTTAAGATGTGCAAGATTACGCATTTCGTGCGGAATTGCGGGGTGCGGATACATCATAACGCTTGCTGTGTAAAATGCGGCTGCGTCGTCATATTCGTATATGTCCGTAAGTGCATAGCCGATATTTGCATAACACCTTGCAAGTGCAACGGGCGAGGAAGCAACTTTTATAGTTTCTCTTGTGATTTCAAGCAGACGCTTTTTGTTCTGGAGAAGTTTATAAACCTCGGCAAGCTCGAATTTCGGACCGCAGTCAACAGGGTTAAACTCAATCGCCTGTTTGAGAACTGGTATTGCATCAAACGGCGAGCCTGTCTCGGTTATGATGTAGGCATAAGTTGTCAGATAGGTTGCAAAATCAAAAGGCGTGCGTGTGAGTGTCTTGGACTGCTTGAAAAGAATCTGACAGAGATTGTCTTCAAAGGGATTTCTCATTGAAACAAATTTAGTCTTTTCGGTCTCCTTGAACTCAACCATAATTTTCTTGTAAAGCCTTTCTGCTATAGGCTTTGCCTCGATTGCACTGTGTTTGTCTATCATTTCAACTATCTGTCCGTGCATTATGTCAAGCCTCACACCGTCAACGTGCGTTATACGCTTTATTTCCTCTTTTTCAGATTCAGGCATATTTTCGAGGAGAAGTTCCGAAACAGCCCTTACACCCTCCATATTTTTTTCCCTTGAGAATTTTTCCGCCTCTGCCCTCAGCATTGTGTCATTGTCTTTTACCGAGTCGCCGAGCTTTGAACGGAGTTCCTTTATTATTTCGTCATGTGACATAATTATTTCCTCATTTCGTGGTTATAATGTTTTTAAAAAGACTTTATCAGAAACCTTTTTTTGCAAGGTCTTTTCTGAATTTTGCGTCAATTTTTTCCTGTTTCTTCTTTTCCTTGAGTTCTGCCTTTGAAAGCGGTCTTGCGGGTTCGGCTGACTTTTTCTGCTGTACTGATGAAGAGGGTCTTACGGGTGCTGACGGAGTTTTATATTCCTCATATACAGGAACGTTCTTTTTCATTGCCTCCTGTCTCTGACGTTTTTCCTTTTCGGAATTATCGCCCATTGAGGATAATATATCCTCTATTGAATTGAGAACAGGCATTCTCGACTGCATTCCCTGTGTTTCGGTAAGGCTCTTATTTGCATATTCCTTGGACTCGGCAATTGCATTTATAAATGCCTGAGAAGTGGAACGGCTGTGTTCGTGTACGGAAATTTTTGAAATATTTGAAGCGTTCGCCGGCATACCGCCGTTTGCCGCTGCTGCCGCTGCAATTTTCTGTCCGGGGGTAAGGGGTTCGTTTTCAGGTCTCGGCGGTACAGGCGGTTTCTTAGGCACACGTGAAACCCTCTGCTGTGGCTGAGTTGACGGCTGTGTCGGCTGTGTTTGCTGTGGCATCATGTACTGCTGTTGCATTGCTGGCTGTGTAAATGGTATATAAATTGGCTGACCGTGTTCGTTATATCCCGTAACCTGCATCTGCACATACATATATATAGGCTGTCCGCTCGGGTCTAAACCGCTGTATTGCGGAACGCTTACAACCTGTCCAATCTGCATCATTGGCTGTTGCATCATAGGTTGTTGCATCATAGGTTGTTGCATTGTCGGCTGTTGCGGTATATACGGCTGTTGCTGAGGTGCAGAAGATACAGGCTGTTGCATTATCGGCTCTTCTTCGTACACTTCTTCCGTTTCTTCAGAAGTCTCTTCTTCTGAAATTTCCTCTTCTTCCGATTCTTCTTCAACGTATTCGTCATACTCTTCCGGTTCTTCATATTCTTCTTCGTCTGTTGCTTCTTCGTTTATTGATTCTTCTTCGTCGAATGACTCTTCCGTTGCGGTTTCCTCTTCGGAAATTTCGTTTTCAAGTTCTTCCTGAAGTCGCATTATATCGTCGAGCGACGGCAAACCTATACTGTTAATTTCTGGGGACTCTTCGGCTTTTTCTTCAATAGCGGGTGTTGACAGCGGAATCTGTATATCGTCAAGTAAAGGTGCTGTTATTTCAGGAAGTTCCGCCCTTGATGACTTCTGAACAGGTGCTATCTCGTCAAGCACGGGCAGACCTATATCGTCAAGTATCGGTGTGGAAACTTCGGGTTTTTCGTACTTCGGGGGCTGATTTGAAAATGTTATGTCGTCAAGCGTGGGCAGACCTATATCATCAGGCACTACGGACTTGATTTCGGATAACTCCGCAGGCTCGCCGATTCCCGTATATGCCGTGTTGAGTTCTGCCATTTCTTCGGAAATTTCCTCTTCTGCTTGTACTGTATCGCCAGCCCCGAAAAGCTGATTTGCCACAGAATCCCAGTCGGAATTTTCCGAAATCTCGCTTATATCAGGCTCGTCGTCAACATCTATCGGCTCAGGTCTGTAAACAGGTTCTTCTTCGACTGTTGTGCTGTATTTATACGCACTTTCCGTCTCGACGGGCGGAGACTGTACGGAAGATGCTTTCATTATGTCGCCGAAAGCAAACATCTTCATCAAATCGTCGTCGTCGATTATTCCTACAGGGTTTTCAGCTTCATTTTTATCAGGATTTTCAACAGGTTCTTCATATGCCGACAGCGGTGGATTTATTGCAGTAAAGTCTATTGATTCTTCCGTTTTTTCTTCAATTTCCTTTGTGCTTGCTTTCGGTTCTTCACTCTGTTTTGTCGGGTCTATGGCAAACTGTGCTAAGAAATCGTCATTTACACTGCTTTCAACAGGCTTTGGCTTTTCAGGCTCGGAAGGCTTTTTCTCCTGTTCAGGCTGATTCGGATTTATTGCAAACTGTGCCAGACTGCTGTCGATAGCAACATTAGTCCCCGGTATAGTCTGCTTCGGTGGCTCGGGACGTTTTTTCGGATTAGGATTTCTCACAAAAGGCACTACAGGCTCTGGTTCATTTTTTTCAGGCGTATCAACTTTTGTTATCTTCGCAACAGTTCCGCCGAGTGGTACAATTCCCTCGTCTGCCATTCCAAGCTTTTCACGCTGTTTTTCTTCTTTCAGCAGACGTGCCATTTCTCTTTTATCCGCCTTAATCATCTTTCTTGCAAAGGCATTCTTACATCTTTCACAGGTTATTTCCTTTAAGTCAGCAGTATGTTTTCCCCTGCGGTATTTTGTTACATTATCACCTTTCTGAAGATTTATTCCACAACCTGTCTTTTTTTCGTTTTCAGTTCCGTGAATTTCTTCATTCATTATAGAAGTCACAAGTATAATTTCCATAGGCACTCCTCCTTATTGTATTTATATACAGTTTCACTTTACGGCAGTGAAAGCCGATTTTCCCTGACGTATGACTGTCACTTTCTTCAACAGTCAACACAAATCATAATACATATACATTATACAATAGAAGTCAGAAAAAATCAACACTTTCTGAAAAATTCGCACTATTAATTATACGAATTTTAAAATTTTCGGCAGAATCAACAAAATGTTATTGATTTTTTTGTCAGAAAATACCGTAAGAGTTTAAAAATATTCCCGATAATGACGGCGGTATATAATAAAAAAATTTATATAAAATCAAAAAATTATAAAATATCTTATTTTACTCTTGCATTATCGGCTGATTTGTTGTATTATTATATGTGTATTACTAAAATGTCAGGGGGAGTTATTTAAATGAAACTCGTTTCGGTTGTTGTTCCGTGCTACAATGAACAGGAAGTTCTGCCGATGTTCTATGATGAGATAACCAAAGTAACAGACAAGATGTCGGCTGATTATCCAGAACTTGAATTTGAATTTCTTTTCATAAACGACGGTTCAAAGGACAGAACACTGCAATTATTAAGAGAACTTGCCGACAGGGACAAGAGAGTAAGATATATATCTTTTTCCCGAAATTTCGGTAAGGAATCAGGAATGTATGCAGGACTAAAAAACGCAAAGGGCGATTATGTCGTCGTAATGGACGCTGATTTACAGCACCCGCCGTCATTTCTTCCCGAAATGTACAGCTATGTAAAGGACGGAGAGTATGACTGTGCCACAACACGACGTGTAAACCGCAAGGGCGAATCAAAAGTCCGTTCATGGTTTGCCATGCAGTTCTACAAAATAATGAACAAAATCTCACAGACGGAAATTGTCGACGGTGCACAGGATTTCAGATTCATGACAAGACAGATGGTTGACGCAATACTTGATATGTCAGAGTATAACAGATTTTCAAAGGGCATATTCAGCTGGGTAGGATTCAATGTCAGATATATTCCATATGAAAATGTAGAGCGACCAGCAGGCACAACTTCATGGTCTTTCTGGGGACTCTTCAAATATTCCCTTGAGGGAATAATGGCTTTTTCAACTGCTCCGCTTGCTGTATCGTCGTTCCTCGGCATACTCAGCTGTATTATCTCTTTCATACTGATTATAATTACTGTAATCAAGACCCTTGCTTTCGGTGAAAGTGTAGACGGCTATCCTACAACTATATGTGTGATTTTCATGCTCAGCGGTCTGCAACTGTTCTGCACGGGTATTCTCGGACAGTATCTTTCAAAAACTTATCTCGAAACAAAAAAACGTCCTATCTACATTGCAAAGGAAACGGACGAGCTTTACAGAAACAGGAAAAAAGAAAAGTCCTGAAACGGCTTGAAACAGGGGGTGCGGACTTATCAACAGAAGAACTATATTTATTGTATCTGCACTTTTGGTTGTCATAATTCTGCTCGCCATATCTATAACGGGATTCTATTCCGATACGTCGGTGATTACAGGAAATGACGGATTCCGTGCCGATATGGTGAGCAATATAGATAAAGACAGTTCGGATAACGTTATTTTCAGGGACAATAACGGGCTTTTCGGAATAATCGACAGCACGGACAGAATTATAGTCGCTCCCGAATGGGAGGATTTGAAATTCACAAAAAACAATAGTCTGTGCATAGCAAAACAGCGTATAGACGGAAATCTTCTCATGGGCTGTATAGACTATGAGGGAAATATAACAGTGCCTTTTATATATCAGAATATAGAATATCATGAATATAACAGCTTTTCTTTCTACATTGCCGAGCCAGCCGACGATAATTCATGCGTGATTTATGATGAGAGATTTGTGCCGTATTTCAGACGTTCATGGGACAGTTATACCCTTGAGGACGATGTAATGATTTTCAGGACGGAAAACGGTACATATAAATATCTGATAAACGACGACGGATTTCATCTGCGGTCTGCCGAGGTAATCGGAAAAAGTATGGACAGAAGCTATCTTATCAGCATAGGGAGCAGAATACTGTTATCAAAGCTGAGTGTGCCTATGATTGAAAAAATAGCCGAGGACACGGGAAAATATATAGAATTTGCCTATACGGGAAATGACGATATACTTTCAGATATAACAACGGGTGGACGCTCGGGATTTATAAGGCTTTTTCCCGACGACCACAGTATATTGTCAAAGAAATTACTCAATATTTCCGAAATATATATGTACTCTGTGCGTTCTGACGATACTGTACCGCACTATGCCGTGTCTGTCACGGCAGAAACGGAGATAGAATATTCCGACGAAAAAACAGGACACAGCACCCTGAAAGACAAGTACACCGCCGTAATTGAGTTCAGCGGACGTTCCGAAAACGACCTGACAGCCGTTTCGGGAAGTTTTGAACAGGAAAAACCCGAATATCCTGTTATTGAAGATGTGACAGAAAACAGGACAGAAGAAAATCAGACATAATAAAAAAACCGCTTTATAATGCGGAGTAAGGAGTTAATAAATATGTCAAAAAAAGTTGCGGTTATAATGGGAAGCAACAGCGATTTTCCCGTTGTGAAGTCGGCAATTGCCGAACTCAAGAAATACAGCGTTGAATACGAGTGCCGTGTTATGTCGGCACACAGAACACCCGAAGAGGCTTGCGGGTTTGCGAGAAATGCCAAGGAAAACGGATTCGGCGTTATCATATGTGCGGCAGGTATGGCGGCACACCTCGCAGGAGTTATTGCAGGACACACAACCCTCCCCGTTATCGCCATTCCCATGAAGTCGGCAGTTTTAGAGGGCATGGACGCTCTCTTATCGTCCGTAATGATGCCCCCCGGAGTTCCTGTTGCAACGGTCGGCATAAACGGTGCAAAGAATGCGGGTATACTTGCGGTACAGATGCTTGCAATCTCTGACGAAGAACTCGCACAGAAGTTAGCAGACGAAAAAATCAAAATGGCTGAGGGCGTACGACAGAAAGATATTGAATTACAGGAGGAATTGAAAAATGTTTGACAAAAAGGAAAAGAAATCAAAGCGTTTTGTTGTCAAAGAAGAACAGAATCTCGGTATATGTGCAATACAGATTATTGTTGATACTGTTACAGGTGTTAATTATTTAAATACCGTCGGTACATCAATGGCAGGACTTACTCCCCTGCTTGACGACAAGGGAAATGTAATAATTGACAAAACAAATAAATAAAACTGCTTTACCTGTTCACAAAGATGTGAACTTGTATACATATTTCACAGGAGGTTTTTTTAAAATGGAAAACATTGTTAAACTGGAACAGCTTTACGAGGGTAAAGCAAAAAAGGTATATGCAACAAACGACCCTGACATCGTAATTGTTGACTACAAGGACGACGCAACAGCTTTCAACGGCGAAAAAAAGGGTACAATCTCGGGCAAGGGAGTTGTCAACAACAGAATGACTAACTTCATGTTCAAGATGCTTGAAAAGGAGGGCGTTCCCACACATCTCGTTGAAGAAATCAGCGACCGTGAAACTATTGTAAAGAAAGTTTCAATCGTTCCGCTTGAGGTTATTGTAAGAAACGTTGCAGCAGGTTCATTCTCAAAGAGAATGGGCGTTGAAGAGGGCAGACAGCTTCTTACTCCTATTCTTGAGTTCAGCTATAAGAACGACGACCTCGGCGACCCTTTTATAAATGACTACTATGCTCTCGCTCTCGGTCTCGCAACAAAGGAAGAACTCGACACAATCGCAGAATATGCGTTCAAGGTAAACGCATTCATGCTTGACTTCTTTAAAGGTCTTAATATCGACCTTATTGATTTCAAGATAGAGTTTGGCAAGACTTCCGACGGAACTATAATTCTTGCCGACGAAATCTCGCCCGATACCTGTCGTTTCTGGGATAGCACAACTCACGAAAAACTTGATAAAGACCGTTTCCGTCGTGATATGGGCGGTGTTGAAGAAGCATATCAGGAAATCATGAAAAGACTGATGGGAGAATAATTCTATGGGCGGATTTTTTGGTGCAGTTTCAAAAAACGACTGCGTGACGGACGTATTTTTCGGAACAGACTACCATTCACATTTAGGCACTCGCCGTGGAGGCATGACATCTTATTCCGAAGAACTCGGTTTCCAGCGTAATATCCACAGCATCGAAAACTCACCTTTCAGAACTAAATTTGAAGATGATGTTGTCAAAATGCGTGGCAAACTCTGTATAGGAAGTATAAGCGATACAGACCCACAGCCTATCCTTGTACGTTCAAAACTCGGTCTCTATGCCGTCTGTTCGGTCGGAATAATCAGAAACGCAGATACACTTGTGAATGAACTTCTTGAAAACGGCTGTGCAAACTTCGAGACAATGAGTAGCGGAAACATAAACTCAGGCGGTCTTATCGGTGCATTAATCGCACAGAAAGACTCTTTTGTGGAGGGAATACGCTATGCACAGGAAAAAATCGAAGGCACTATGTCGCTGATTATCCTGACAAAAGATTCAATCATTGCTTCAAGGGACAAATATGGCAGACTTCCTATTATCATAGGAAAAAGAAGTGACGGCTTCTGTCTTTCAACGGAGTCATTCGCATTTCAGAAACTCGGCTATAATACTTATAAGGAACTCACTGCGGGCGAAATAGTAAAGATAGATTCTGACAAGTGCGAAACACTCAGCGAAGGCGACCCCTCGAAAATGAAGATATGCACTTTTCTGTGGACTTATTACGGATATCCGACGGCAGTATATGAGGGTGTCAACGTTGAGGCAATGCGTACACGCAACGGTGAGATAATGGCGGAAAATGACATAAAGGCAGGTAAGCTCCCCGAGGTTGACTATGTTTGTGGTATACCTGATTCGGGAACTCCGCACGCTATCGGTTATGCGAACAGGAGCGGTATACCTTTTGCAAGACCTTTTATCAAGTATACTCCAACATGGCCGAGAAGTTTTATGCCAACAAATCAAAGTATGCGTAATCAGGTTGCAAAAATGAAACTCATTCCCGTACATGAACTTATAGAGGGAAAAAGACTTCTCTTTGTCGATGACAGCATAGTGCGTGGTACGCAGATGAGAGAGACGGTTGAATTTCTTTATGAAAACGGTGCAAAGGAAGTTCATATGCGTTCAGCCTGTCCGCCGATAATGTACGGCTGTAAATATCTCAACTTCTCACGCAGTCATTCCGAACTTGAACTTATCGCAAGGCAGATTATAGACGAGTTCGAGGGTGCGGAGGGCGTAAAGTACCTTGCGGAATACAGCGATACAAATACCGAAAGGGGCAGGCGTATGCGTGACGAGATATGCAGAAGACTCAAGCTGACTTCCCTTGAATTTCAGTCGCTCGAAGGCAAGATTAATGCGGTAGGTCTGCCACAGTGCAATCTCTGCACTTACTGCTGGAGCGGTGAAGAATAATAAAATCATTCCGACAGACAGAACCTGTTTTCATATTTGCGGAGGCAGGTTCTGCAAAATATAAGGAGGTTTTTAAACCAATGAATAACAGTTTTTCAAAGAGCTACGAAAAGGCGGGCGTGGACGTTACGGCAGGTTACAAGGCTGTTGAACTCATGAAGAAGCATATAGCAAGGACAATGACGGCGGGGGCAATATCAGGAATCGGCGGATTCGGCGGTCTTTTTGAGCTTGATATGACAGGTATAAAAAAGCCCGTACTTGTTTCGGGAACGGACGGCGTCGGAACTAAAATAAAAATAGCTTTTATCATGGACAAACACGATACAGTCGGAATAGACTGCGTGGCTATGTGTGTGAATGACATAATCTGTTGCGGAGCAAAACCGCAGTTTTTCCTTGACTATATCGCCTGCGGAAAGAATTATCCCGAAAAGATAGCCGAGATTGTTTCAGGCGTTGCTGAAGGCTGTGTGCAGGCAGAGTGTTCATTGATAGGCGGAGAAACAGCAGAACACCCCGGACTTATGCCCCTTGATGAGTACGATTTAGCAGGATTTTCAGTAGGCGTTGTTGACAAGGATAAAATCCTCCGCCCAGAAACGCAGAAGGCAGGCGACGTACTTATTGCGATAAAGTCAAGCGGTGTGCATTCAAACGGCTTTTCACTCGTGAGAAAAGTTTTTGACGTAAACGAAAAAAATCTTGCCGTACATTTTGACGACCTCGGCAAAACTCTTGGCGAGTGTCTGCTTACCCCGACAAGAATTTATGTAAAGGCAATAACCAGACTTATCGACAGTGTTGAAGTAAAAGCCATATCCCATATAACAGGAGGCGGATTCTATGAGAATATCCCACGTGTGCTTCCGCAGGGTATTTCCGCAAAGATAGAGAGAAACGCTGTACAGGTACTTCCGATTTTCGACTTAATCAAACGTTCAGGCGATATTCCCGAAAGAGATATGTTCAATACTTTCAATATGGGTGTAGGCATGATGGTTTCAGTTGACAAAAACGACGCTGACAAGGCGGTTGAAGTTCTCAAATCCGCTGGCGAAGAGGCTTATATTCTCGGAGAACTCGTTGAATCCGAAGAGGGCGTTATCATCTGCTGATAAAATTTGCAGAGACGATATATATACAAATCAAAGCGAATAAAATAAAATATATCTGCGGTAGTGCTTATGCGGTATTCTGATTTTTAATAAGTACCGCATACGCCACCGTCAGTCGTAATATAAGGAGTGATTATAATGAAATGTCCATATTGTGGCGGAGAAACCACAGCCAGAAAATGCGAATACTGCAACTCAGATTTAAGCGAATATTATGTAAACAACGGTACATTAGGCGGTACTGTTTCAGGAATAATAAGCAATATGGGACAAAGTATTGTCAACAGCATAGGCGGTAACAACAATCCGCCGTCAAATACTCCGAACATAAACACAGGCATAAGTCAGAATACAACAAACGTTACACAGAATATAATAGTCGGACAGTCGGTTGATTTTCAGAACAACAATATGAACGCAAATATGATGCAGATGAATGCTAATGTAAATATACCCGTCGAGTCACGGAAAAGCAAGGTCCTTGCTATTATCCTGTGCATAATAGGATTTTTCGGTTTCGGCGGTCTCCACAGATTATACACGGGTAAATACATCTCAGGCATTATATGGCTTTTTACATACGGTCTTTTTGGTATAGGAACAGTTGTAGACCTTATTCTTCTTCTGACGGGAAAATTTTACGACAAAGACGACAAGCCATTGTTGAGATAGCGGAGGGGTAAATATGAAAAATATAGTTGTGCTTGTTTCGGGCGGTGGAACTAATCTTCAGGCACTGATAGATGCCGAAAAATCCGGAAATATAAAGGGTGGAAAAATAACCTGTGTTATTTCCTCAAACCCTGAAGCATATGCACTTGAAAGAGCAAAGAATAATAACATTCCAACAATGGTTATACCACGGAAGAAATATTCCGACAGTATTGCATACAGCCATGCAATACTTGACGAACTCAACAATCTGAAAGCAGATTTGATTGTGCTGGCAGGTTTCATGACGATTCTTGACGAATGCGTTACAAAAGCTTATCCATATAAAATCATAAACGTTCACCCCGCACTTATTCCGTCATTCTGCGGTGAGGGATTCTATGGACTCAAAGTCCACGAAAAAGCCCTTGAATACGGTGTAAAAATATCAGGTGCAACGATACATTTCGTCAACGAAAAGGCAGACGCAGGTGCAATAATATTACAGGGAACTGTAAACGTAGAAAACAATGACACACCCGAAATTTTACAACGTCGCATTATGGAAAACGTCGAGTGGAAATTACTACCCGAAGCCGTATCGCTGTTCTGTCAGGACAGAATCGAAATTATCAATGGAAAGGCTTATATAAAATGATTACAGACATCAGAAAAACAGAAATAGGCATTGAGGGAAAATTATACTCAGAAGTATTCAATACTGAAATTGATGTCCATATTGACGAGGAATGCAGTATTGAATATGCACAGAAATGTGCCGAACATTTCAACAGTTTAAACAGTGAACTTGTTGAAACTATTTGCAGAGGTGCAAAAGCTTATTGTCTTGACTTCATGGAGATTGCAGGCGGTGACTGGGACGAGGAGCTGACAATTCCCGTAACTGCTGAAACTCCGCCACTTGAAATGCTGAAATGTTTCAAGCCGACTGTTTTTATAGTCGAAAAACCCGAAGACAAAAACAAAATAGGCTATCAGCTTGAATGTTGTTGCGACTGGGAAATTGAACATGGTATGGAAATTGATATACTTGACAACAAAGTTGTGTATCTCAGTTCATTCAATGATTATTCGCCATGGTATGAATACGACACCGACGAATACAATTATATAAATCAGATATAAAGGAGAAGTTTATCATGGAAAAACTTGATATTGCAAAAGAACTCAGTTCAAACGCATACCCTGGAAGAGGTATAATAATAGGAAGATGTGAGTGCGGTAAGTACGCCGTTACTGCATACTTCATCATGGGCAGAAGTGAAAACAGTCGTAACCGTGTTTTTGTCGAGGAGGGCAGAGGCATAAGAACACAGGCTTTTGACCCGTCCAAACTTACAGACCCACATCTTATTATATATGCACCCGTGCGTGTTCTTGGCAACAAGCTCATCGTTACAAACGGCGACCAGACAGATACTATATATGAACTCATGGACAAGCAGTATACATTTGAACAGTCACTCCGCACAAGAGAATTTGAAGACGATGCTCCGAACTACACGCCGAGAATTTCTGGCATACTTCACTTTGAGAACGGCGGTTTCAACTATGCAATGTCTATTCTCAAGAGTGCAGACGGAAACCCTGATTCGTGCCTGAGACATACTTTCACATACAGCAATCCCGTTGCAGGCGAGGGACATTTTATTCATACCTATATGGGCGATGGAAATCCGCTTCCGAGTTTCACGGGCGAGCCGAAAAAAGTCGCTATAAAGGGCGGTATAGACGAGTTTACGGAAACTATCTGGAATAACCTTAACGAAGATAACAAGGTATCACTGTTTGTGCGATATGTAAATCTTGAGGACGGTTCTGAGGAGACAAGAATAGTCAACAAAAACAAGTGAAAAAGCTGATTTTCATACTGCTTTGTGCTGTATGCCTTGTATCATGCAGTGATACTTCTGTAAGTGAGGAGATTTCTTCTTCTGAAGAAGTCTCTGTCACTGAAACTGTCACAACGACGGTATCTGAAAATAAGAATGAAACAGCTGATATAGAAATACCAAAAAATGCAGAGTACAAGCAGACTGCAACAATTTACAACAGTCACGGATTTTTCGAAAAAATAGTAAATATTTTTGATGAAAATGATAATGTGCTTATAAATCTTGTGTATATTTCCGAAAATGGAGAACCGCCGACAAGCTGGACAATTTATACTTATGATACAGACAACAGGCTTATTAAAGAGGATTTTTATTGTAACAACAGATTACTTAATTATACTGAATACGAATACGACGAAAACGGTATCATAATTTCAGATACAGAATATTATAACATTAATAATGATGAAGTTCAGGAAATAAGAACAGAGTATATTTATAATGATAATGGCATATTATCCGCAAAACAGACATATCAGCAGAACGGAAATAAATCATATAGTTATCATTATGAATATGACGAGCAGAACAGATTGATAAAAGAGAATTTTAATGGCAGAATAAATTCCTGTTGTTCTTACTCATATGACGAAAACGGCAATATTTCAGAAAAAACAGACAACGGTGAATATGGTATCACAGTAGCATATTATACTTATGATGACAATAACCGTTTAATAAGTGCAGAAGAATATAACGACGATGAACTTATTCACACTTATGAATACGAATACGAAAAATTATGATTGTTTCTTTTGATTTGAACGAGACTTTATTTGTGAATCCTGAAAAAGTTTCGGCGGAAAACAAACTCAATTTTTCGCCGGACTTCCGCAACGGATAGCAACAATATAAAGGAGACGACTACATATGGCTGAAATTTTAAAATGCCCTAATTGCAATGCACCAATTCACATAACTGAAAATATGAATACAGCAAAATGTGAATATTGTGATACCGAAATTATCCTTAACGAATACAGACCATATTTCGAAAACACTATAACAAAACATGAAATAAATTATTCGAAACTCAGAAAAAAATGGAATAAATCAATAATAACAACTGATATTATTCAGATAGCAATATCATTTTCATTTGTTATTTTAATGAACTCGCATTCAGATATCCTGAACGGTATTGGTATATTGGTACTTTTTGTATCAGCGGTTTACTCTGTGGCACTGCCCGTACATCTGGCACACAAAAGACCCGTAAATCCGAACGCTAAAAATCCGTCAAAATTCTCCACAGGACTTATGCTGTATGGTCTTTTCCTTATATCATTCGCTGTTACAGCATTTATCACCATTCCCGCTACTATATGATTTTTTCATTCAGTCGTGACAAAACGCTTTTTATAAATCCCGAAAAAGTTTCGGCTGAAAACAAACTCAATTTTCCGCCGGACTTCTGCAACGGATAGCAACAATATAAAGGAGATGACATATTATGACTGAAATTTTAAGATGTCCGAACTGCAATGCACAGATTCATGTAGTTTCAGGCAGAAACATTCTGAAATGCGAATACTGCGATACAGAAGTAATTATAAATAATAATATTCAGAACTTTTCCTCACAGACAAACGGCTTTCCGCAACAGATAAATGGATTTCCTCAACAGATGAATAGATTCCTAAATCAATATGTCCATACGAGAAATTATGCGGAAGAGATGAAAAAATGGAAAAAATCATTTCACAGGCGTCTCATAATACAAGCTATGCTTACGGCTTTTTTCGCAATACTAATGGAAGAGGATTTTGCAGATATCGGTGCAATTGTATTTTTGTTTGCCGTTGTCTACTCTTTAGTTATGACGTTTTATCTTATAAAGAACAAACCTCTTTCACCACTGCCACAGGACAATAACAAGTTTCTTGACTTCATGAAGATTTATCCACTATTTGCAGGAACATTCTGGGGTGGTATGATACTTATGGGAATTATCCTTTACTAAATCCGTGAAACTCAAACAATATATAACGGTTTCTTTCGATTTGGACGAAACGCTTTTTATAAATCCCGAAAAAGTTTCGGCTGAAAAATCACTGAAATTTCCGCTTGACAGGATTTACAGGGACAGACTCAGAAAAGGTACTCCCGAACTCCTGCAATGGATAAACCGCAATAATATAAATCTTTGGATTTATACAACGTCATGCCGTTCAGAAAGGTATATAAAAAATATTTTCAGACATTACGGTGTTAAAATTGACAATATCATAAACGGAAAACGTCATGCGGAAGAAGTTCAGAAAAATAACACTGAAATATTGCCGTCAAAATATCCCTCAAAGTATCACATAGACCTGCACGTTGACGACGAAATTTCAGTTTATCTGAACGGCATTGCATATGGTTTTCGTGTGTATCTCCTGACAGAAAACGATACAGACTGGACGGATAATATCAAAAATGAAATAATCCGCATAAGGAGAAACTTACATGAAAAATAATAAAAAAATCAAAGAAAAGATTTCTGAATCCGAACTGAATAATATTGAAATTCCGCTGGACTTCTGCAACGGATAGCAACAATATAAAGGAGATGACATATTATGGCTGAAATTTTAAAATGTCCTAACTGCAATGCACAGATTCATGTAGTTTCGGGCAGAAACGTTCTGAAATGCGAATACTGCGATACAGAAGTAATTATAGACAACAACATTCAGGTAACTTCCGCACCGTCAAATAATAATGTAAATTCTCAAAATCATCTCTGTGAGGGAGATTTGTTTCGTAAAGTAAATTATGTAAATCCTGAAGACTATCCCGAAGAGATGAAAAAATGGAAGAAAAAATGTTATAAAACAATGATAGTTCAGGCTGTACTTTCAGTACTTTCAGTACTTTCAGCATTTATCATCAATACATATGAAGCAGGTTTAGTAGAAGGAACTATTACATTAATTATGATTTTTGCTCCACTTCTTTACGGTACATTTGCATCATTACTTCTTTCAAATAAAAAACCTTGTTTACCAGATGTGCAGATAACAGATATACGGAAATACACCGCTTGTAACAGCAGAAATAATCCGATATTTTTGTGTGGTGCCTTTGTTACTATGATAATTATGCTTATTATTCCTATCTTGGCTGAATAATCAATAAAAAAATTAAAAATATAAGGAGGACATTAATCATGTCAAACGAAATGCAGTTAAAATACGGCTGTAATCCCAATCAGAAGCCATCAAGGGTTTATATGGCGGACGGCTCGGAACTTCCTATAGAAGTTCTTTGCGGTAAACCTGGTTATATAAACCTCCTCGACGCTCTCAACGGCTGGCAATTGGTAAAGGAGTTGAAGACAGCCACAGGTGTTTGTGCGGCAACTTCTTTCAAGCACGTTTCTCCTGCTGGTGCAGCAATCGGCAGACCTCTTTCCGATGATTTGAAGAAAATCTACTGGGTTGATGACCTTGGCGAACTCTCTCCGCTCGCCTGTGCATACGCAAGGGCAAGAGGTGCGGACAGAATGTCATCTTACGGCGACTTTATCGCACTTTCCGACAAAGTTGATGTATGCACAGCAAAGATGATTCAGCGTGAAGTTTCGGACGGCGTTATTGCCCCTGATTACGACGAAGAAGCACTTGAAATTCTCAAGTCCAAGAGAAAAGGCACTTACTGCATTCTCAAAATAGACGAAAATTACAAGCCTGCTCCGATTGAGACAAAACAGGTTTACGGCGTATCTTTTGAACAGGGCAGAAACGAACTTGAAATTAACAGGGAACTTCTTGCAAACGTAGTTACAGAAAACAAGGACATTCCTGCCGACAAGCTCGACGACCTTATGATTTCACTTATAACACTCAAATACACACAGTCAAATTCCGTCTGCTATGTAAAGGACGGACAGGCTATCGGCATCGGTGCAGGACAGCAGTCAAGAATCCACTGCACACGCCTTGCTGGACAGAAAGCTGATAACTGGTGGCTGAGACAGTCCCCTAAGGTTATGGGACTTGATTTTGTTGACGGTATCCGCCGTGCAGACCGTGACAACGCTATTGACGTTTATATCGGCGACGAATACGAAGACGTTCTCCGTGACGGCGAGTGGCAGAAAATTTTCAAGACAAAACCCGAAGTTTTCACAGCCGAAGAAAAAAAATCATGGCTTGCAAAGAATACAGGCGTTTGCTTAGGTTCTGACGCATTCTTCCCATTCGGTGACAATATCGAACGTGCCAAGAAGTCAGGCGTTGAGTATATCGCTGAACCTGGTGGCTCTATCCGTGACGACAATGTTATTGAGACCTGCAACAAGTACAATATCGCTATGGCGTTCACAGGAATAAGACTTTTCCACCACTAATCCATGAAAACGGAAAAAATAAAAAAATCTAAAGGAAGAACTGTACTGAAAATTATCATTGCAGTTCTCCTGATATGGATTTTGATTGTTTTAATAGATACTGTACGTTTTTTTACTTCTGACAAGCCGATTTCACCGCTTATATGTATTGAAAGTAATGGATGTGGCTGTTTTGAATGGCGTGAAAAAGTAGGCATAGGATATTTATTTGAATACAACTATAACAGTATTGAATCTTATGATGCTAAGAAACCCGACCGTGCTGTATATAAATTCTATCTTATCGATGAGGACAAAATGCAATATGAAAGAAAATAATGAGGTGATAAAAATGAAGAATGTTTTAGTAGTAGGCGGTGGCGGACGTGAACACGCCATTATTATGAAACTCGCCGAAAGTAAACACGTAGACAAACTTTACTGCACCCCTGGGAATGCAGGTATTTCAAAGTACGCTGAATGTTTCAATGTTTCCGCAACAGACATTGACGGCGTTGTTGCACTTGCAAAGGAAATAAAGCCCGATATGGTAGTAGTAGCACCTGACGACCCGCTTGTAATGGGAATGGTTGACGCTTTACAGGCTGAAGGTTTCATGACTTTCGGACCAAAGGCAAACGCCGCAATTATTGAGGGTTCCAAAGTGTTTTCTAAGGAACTTATGAAGAAATACAATATTCCTACAGCTTTCTATGAAGTTTTCACAGAAAGTGAAAAGGCTATTGCGTACCTTAAAAAGCAGAACAGCTACCCCGCTGTTATCAAGGCAGACGGTCTTGCACTCGGCAAAGGTGTTATAATTGCCCAGAACGAAGAAGAAGCCGTGCAGGCTGTACATGAAATGATAGACAATCTAAAATTCGGAAAGAGTTCAGCAAGGATTGTTATTGAAGAATTTCTCACAGGTCCTGAAGTGTCTGTACTTTCGTTTACGGACGGAAAAACAATTGTACCTATGATTTCGTCCATGGACCATAAGCGTGCATTGGACGGCGACAAGGGACTTAATACAGGCGGAATGGGTACGCTCTCCCCTAATCCCTACTATACGGAAGAAGTCGCAAAAGAGTGTATGGAGAAGATTTTCATTCCGACTATGAACGCCATGAACGACGAGGGAAGAACTTTTGAAGGCTGTCTCTATTTTGGACTTATGCTTACACCAAAGGGTGCAAAGGTTATTGAGTATAACTGCCGTTTCGGAGACCCTGAAACACAGGTTGTACTGCCAATGCTTGATGCCGATTTGTATGAAATTTTTGAGGCTGTATATAATCACGAGCTTGACAAAGTTGATATAAAGTGGCATGACGGAAGCTGTGCGTGTGTTGTAATGGCAAGCGGTGGCTATCCTGAAAGTTATCCGAAAGGCATTGAAATGAACGGTTTCGACGAAAAAGGACAGGTCGAGGGCTGTTTTGTATACCACGCAGGCACTAAACTTTCGGAGGACGGAAAATTTCTCACCAACGGCGGACGTGTTATCGGAGTTACGGCAAAGGGCGAAACTTTACAGAAAGCTCTTGACAACGCATATGGCGGAGTTTCAAAAATCCATTTTGACAATGCACACTACAGAAAAGATATCGGACAAAGAGCCCTGAAAGCACTTGACTGATGGAAGAAACACATAAAAAACTCGGAAAAGGTCTTACTCTCGGACTTGTCGGAAATTCTCTTTTTGTTGCATTCAGCGTAGTATGCTATATCTACTATCTTGTATATAAGCCTAACAATGCTTTTTCAAAGTTTCTTGAAATAACTGCCTATACGCTGGAATTTTCGGGGTTTGTATCGCTTATTGTCTCGGATATACTTATAAGCAGAACTGCACGCATGAGAGACTGGCTTAAAACAGCCTTTTCGGTCTATATAGTGGCGGAAGCTGTCATGATGATTCTTGAATTAAATTCATACCGTCTTGATTTCTATAAACCCTATTCGCTTGCCCTCGCAATAATTCATTCTGTATTTTCGGCGGTGGTATGCTTTTCGTTCCTGACTCTCGACCCCGACAAAAAGCAATTTGAAGTTATAGTTATAATCTGCATTGGAATAATTCTCGGCGGTATGATGGGAAATGTAATAGGCATTAGAGTTTATTTCAGTATTTTTACAAACAATATTTCTTTTGTGGTACTTTTCGGAGCAATAAAATTTCTTCTTAAACGTGAAGTAATCGAAATAGACTGTTACGGAGACAAGGCGACTGTTACGGAATACAAAAGCACTTTTTTTGAAGAATAAATTACCATGGGCGGAATATTTTCATTCCGCCTTTTTCTGACATTTTGCTAATCCGTGAATATAATAGATAACAGTGCAGACAATATAAACGGCAACTGCCATAAATTCAGAAACGGAGGTATTTTTTCCATGTACAGAGTCACTCCCTTTTCTTCAAGTCCTTTCAGCCTTTTCAATGTTTTCAACGAACTTGACAAGGACTTTTTCAGCGACACAATGCAGATAAATTCATGCCGTACGGATATACGTGACAAAGGCGAAAAATACGTTATGGAGTCCGAACTCCCCGGCTTTGAAAAGAACGACATAAACATTGATATAAAAGACTCTTATCTTGTCATATCGGCTGAACGCCATTGCGAGAATGACAAAACATCAGAAAATGACAGGTATATCCGCCGTGAACGCTCGTGCAGTTCTTATAAGCGGAGCTTTGACATCTCGGACGTTGATTCCGAAAAAATAAATGCGGAGTACAAAAACGGCATTCTGACAATAGACCTTCCGAAAAAGAAACACGAAGAGCCTGTTACAAAACGTCTTGAAATAAAATAATCTGCAAAAAAGGAACTGTTTTTTTACAGTTCCTTTTTGCTTTTACTAATTTTAACAATAACCAGTGCTATACCGACAGCAAGTATAACAGAAGTAAAAATACTTCCCTCTATGCCGAAAGCTCCTCCGCTGAGCCAGCTTTGCGAAGTAATCGGGGACGTACGGAAAACGGATTCTGTATTGCCTGTACCGCTTACACTTATGCCATAGAAATTGCCTTGCATGAAATTCCAGATTGAATGGATTCCACATACTCCCCATATATTATCAGTGCAAATCATAAAAAGCGAGGCAAAAACTCCGAATAAAATCAGATTCACACACGAAAGAAAATTAAACCCTGGGTTTGCTATATGTGCGAGTGAAAAAGCAAGCGAATTGATTCCGACCGCAAGCCATGCAGAGTGATGTCCGCCAACTGATGTCATAAGATAACCCCTGAAAATAAATTCCTCACTCATTCCCTGCACCAGAAATCCGAGCAGATAGAGCAGAATAATTCCCGTATTAAATCCGCCCGTCAGCGATAACGAGTTGACTTTAAATGCAACACTTAACAGGACTATAGCCGTCATCATGGCTGTTCCAGTGAGAAGTCCGCATATATAGTGCGGAAAAAATTTTTTCTTCCTGATTCCCATTGAACTCAACGGGCGTACTTCTATATTACGGCAGTATATTATGCTTGTAAGCGTGCCGAAAACAGTTGACAGCAACGACGGAATCATTATTTTCGGCGATGCGGAAATCATAGTTGCAATCGCCATTGAATTTTTTAAATTTATCGCCCTGCTTCCGTCCAACATTCCCTGCGACTCCATTTCCTGCATCATAGGAGATATTGAAATTACAGACGGAACGATTGCCTCCAGAATATAAATTATAAAAAAAACTATAATAAAAGAAAAAATCTGTGCATAGATTTTCGGCGAGGAAAGCGATTCCGACGACTCTTCAAACATCTGAGATTTTAATTTAATCAAAAAAACACACCTCCGTTTAAAATAATTTTACTTTAAACAGAGGTATTTGTCAATAGTTTTCGGGATTTTTTTCAGGCAATCGCACTGATAAACATTGTTATGCCAATCATTGAGACAAGCAACAGAGAAAGAGTTATAAGCATAATTAATATTATATTCATGGGCTTTACTCCGCCGAGAGCCGTAACAATATCAGGGTTGAGACCTTTTCCGCCACTGTACAGTTTTATGCGTTTAAGATTTTTAAGAACGAATTTAAAATAAATCCTGTTTGCAAAAAGGCATATAAGCACCCTGAAAATCCAAGACCCCCAGCCACACATGATTTGTAGCTGTTCAATAAGCGTCTGATTATCGTATATCACACTGAGCATATTTTCAGTAAATACGCCCTGCTCAGCCATAATTACAAGGCTTGTCGGCAGTTCAAGTATAACGCTTACGATTGCGGAAATTATCGCCCATAGCCACATACGGCGGTTTGCAAAATAGAAAGACGGAAAAATACAGCACGAAAGATTAAAAGATATTTTCGTGCCTATATCTTTCATTCTCTTGAAAATCGGTATATAGTAAAAAGTATTCGTGCCTACAAACATTGACATTTCCCTGAGAGTAGCTCCGCCCATGTCCTCATCGGGATTAAGTACCCTGCTGTAGTCTCTTATGAAATTTTCGCCCGCCAAGGAATTTATATTCTCCTGCTCCGCTGTTTCAAGGGGTTTTTCTTCCGTTTCGGGTTTTATATTTTTTATCTGACTTTTCCACTTTTCTCCCGAACTGTGCATATCGGAATTAGCACACCTGTTTTCCTTTCTGTAGCACTCCCTGTGATGCGGTGAGCCACATTCCGGACAAACAACAACGTCGTCATCTTCCGTGAAAACTGCATTGCAGTATACGCATTTTTCGCCTGTAAAGTTCATAAAAATACAACCTCCTTTTTATTATTCCCTGTATTCAGATTATATTATAACACGTTATGGTATATAAAATCAAGTATTTTCACGATTTTCATTTGTGTAATTACGGTGATAATTTCAGATTTGCATTGACAATCATAAAAAAATGAAGTATAATATTATTAATATGTAAATAATATTTTTTCCGTATTGAAGAAAGAGGGTATTAATGATGACAAGTGAAAAAAGCCTGAAAGTTCTTATCGTGGACGATGATAAAAATATATGCGACCTTCTGAGACTGTACCTTGAAAAAGACGGCTACGGAGTTATTCTGTCGCATGACGGTGCGGAAGCCGTAGTTAAATTCAACGCACTGAAACCTGATATTGTACTGCTTGACATAATGTTGCCGAGCATGGACGGCTGGCAGGTATGCCGTGAAATAAGAAAGAAGTCAAACGTGCCGATTATTATGATTACGGCAAAGGGCGAAACTATAGACAAGATTATCGGTCTCGACCTCGGTGCAGATGACTATATTGTCAAGCCGTTTGACGCAAAGGAAGTTATCGCACGTATCAACGCCGTTACAAGACGTGTAAGCAGTACAAACAGCGAACCCGAAATAAGACAGGTGCATTATGACAGACTTTCCGTAAATATGACACGCTATGAGCTGAAAGTTGACGGAAAGACAGTTGACACACCGCCGAAAGAGCTTGAACTTCTTTATTATCTTGCCTCTAATCCGAACAGGGTCTATACCCGTGACCAGCTTCTTGACGAGGTGTGGGGCTTTGAGTATTACGGCGATTCTCGCACGATTGACGTGCATATAAAAAGACTTCGTGAAAAGCTCGAGGGCGTTTCTGAAAAATGGTCTCTTAAAACAGTTTGGGGAGTCGGCTATAAATTTGAAGTCGAGGAGGACGAATAATTAAAAAAGGGGACTATGCCTGTCCCCTGTTTTGTTATGCGAGGTGATAAAACGTTGCAGAAAAAAGATTCCTATAATAATTTTTTCCGTTTAGCAATGATAACGATAACGTCGGCAATTATACTTATCGGAGTAATTATAATAAATTTCAGCTCCGATATATACAAAAACAAACAGCTTGAAAATCTGCGTACAGTCGGAAATCTTTTCATAAACTGTATAAGCGAAAATTACAGCAATACAGGCAATATAAAAAACGCATTCCCGTCTGAAATATACAGGGAACTTTCAGGAGAAAACAAAATAATAATATATATCTACGACGAAGAGGGGAAATATATATTATCCGACAACAGTAACACGTATATGCCGGAAAATATCAGAAACATTATTGACAAAAAACCTTATCTTGACGTTGACAGCAATACTAATATATCCAAAGAAGCTCCCTTGTTGCTTTACGGCACTTCATTCAATGTAAAATACAAAGATACTCCGCAACAGAAAATTTATATCCTTGTATACAAAAGCACTTCCGACATAAGCACATTTACTATGGATATTTTTCTTTGCTATTCGTTTTTTGCAGTGGTTGCCATTCTTGTTTCTTTCCTGATTCTGCGGAAAAAGTCGAAAAATTATACAGCTTGCACAGAAGATATGCTCAGGATTATAAAGCAGTATTCAAAAGGGGATTTCTCCGAAAAACTGAAAACAGATACCGCAGGGCATTTTGAAGAGACTGCAAAATATATCAACACTCTTGCCATGAACGTTGAGAAAAGCGAGGAGACGAGCAAGACTTTTATTGCCAATGTTTCTCACGAACTCCGCACGCCGATTACAACAATAGGCGGTTTTGTGGACGGCATTCTTGACGGCACTATCCCGAAAAACCGTCGGAACGAATATCTCATACTTGTCTCAAACGAAATACAGAGACTGCGTATACTTATAAGTTCAATGCTTAACATGAGCCGTTACGAGTCGGGTACGCTGACACCGCATTTCAGAGAAACAAATCTTACCGACCTCGTTATAAAGACTGTTTTCATGTTTGAAAAGCGTATTGAAGACAAAAATATTGAAATTGAAGAACTTGACAGCGAGCGTCTTGTGGCGGTTATAGACCCCGACCTTATACAGCAGGTTATATATAATATAATAGAAAATGCCGTGAAGTTCGTGAACGAGGGCGGAAAAATTTCGTTTAAATTTGAAAAAGAGGACAATATGTGCATAATCGGCATAAAGAATACAGGCGACGGACTCAGGGACGAAGAGATTCCGCAGGTTTTTGACAGGTTTTATAAAACAGATTCCTCACGTGGAAAGGACATAACAGGTCTCGGACTGGGTCTTTCCATTTCACGCCGTCTTATCCATATAAATAACGGTCATATAGTCGTGCGGAGCGTTTACGGCGAGTACACGGAATTTCAGATACAAGTACCTGAAAAACAGAACACGGAATAATCGGAAAGGAGAAAAAATGGACGACATAGAGAATTACAACCCGACGGGCGATTTAAAGGAAAATTCCTCCTATACCCCGAAGCACGAAAAGACGGAAGAAGACTATCGGCACGAGGAAGAGGAAAACAAGGCACAGTACAATAATTTTTACTATAATTCGGCAGGATTTGAAAACTATCAGAATAATTTTTTTGAAGAACCCGAAAATATAAGAACAAGAAAAAGTACAGGGGGCGAAAAATTTATAATTTTTCTTTTCGTGCTTATTGTACTCCTATGTGCAGGATTTGCGGTATACGGCATAGCAAACGACATCTACAGGAGCAATAACTTTCTGTCGCAGTTCAAGTCCACGCAACAGGTTATATTTTACAGGGAATCAAAGCCGGAGGGGGCAAACGATCCTGAAAATTTCATTGACGAAAACGGCAGGTTCACAATCGAAGGTGCTTCTGCATACGTCAAAGACTCAATAGTTGAAATTTACACCTACAGCGACTCAGCAAAAACAGTCCTCGCAGGAACGGGGTCGGGCGTGGTTGTTTCAGACGACGGATATATTGTGACAAATGCCCATGTACTCAATTCGGAAGGTTATCACATCGTAAAGACAACCGACGAAAAGACATTTGATGCAGAAGTAATCGGACGAGACGTAAAGACCGATATTGCGGTTATAAAAGTCAACAGCAGAAAATTAAAGCCCGCTGTTCTCGGAAACTCCGATGAGGCGGTAGTCGGCGAAAGGGTTATAGCGGTCGGAAATCCCGCAGGTCTTTCAAATACGGTTACAGACGGAATTATTTCCGCTGTAAACCGAAAAATCCGCAGTGACTCGACAGGCTTTGAAATGGACTGCATTCAGACAAACGCCGACATAAGCCCTGGAAACTCAGGCGGTGCATTGGTTAATATGTACGGTCAGGTAATCGGAATAACTTCCTCCAAATATGTCAGTTCGAGCTTTGAGGGTCTCGGATTTGCGATAACAATAAATGAAGCCTTGCCCATAATTGAAGAACTTATGAATAACGGCTATATTTCCGGACGTTTCAGAATAGGCATTCAGCTTATTGATATGGCAAGCGAAGATAAAGTACTTCTCATTGAAGGCGAACTCGGTTTTAAACTTCCTGACGATTTCACAGGGGTATATATTGAATCGATAAGCGAGGACTGCGACATCGCAAACACCGACCTAAAACAAGGTGATTTTATAACCGAAATAAACGGCGTTCACGTGCAGACGTATGACGAACTTTACGACACGATAAGCAGAGATTTTAAGGCTGGCGATAAAGTTCCTGCCAAATGTGCGAGCGTTGACAAAAACGGAAAAGTAAAATATTATGACATAGAATTTAAACTTATGGAAGATACTTCGGGCAATTACTGATTAATAAAAGGAGGTTGCTGAATATGAAAAAATTACAGATGTTAATTCTTATAATTACTGTTTTGCTTGGTATAACCGCTTTCTGCATTTTACCTGATAACATGGCTGTACAGTGGAATGCTGACGGTGCAAGCAACTATCTGCCAAAAATAGCAACCATTCCTGTTTCTGTTGTCGTAAGCATTTTTGGTATAATATCATGGAAATATTCTGCTGTACGTTAAAGACAGTATATTGAAACGTCAAAAATCATTAAGACGTTTCATACATCTGCATTTGGCATAATTTCATGCATGGGAATAATACTGAATGCCATATTTATAATAATGAACTGAAAACCGTCATTCCATGAAGTTTTTAGGACGCTTCGAATTAACTCCCGTAACTCCCCCTGCTCCGCCAGACAGCACAAGCAGGAGGAGTTTTTTTACGCCCGTAAACTCCCCTAAAAAAATCACTCCGCATATGGCTGTGACAGTATACAGCACCACTCCACAGATTATCCCCTCGGCAAGTCCGTGCTTACGGCGGAATTTTCCGCAAAGGTACGTACCGCAGAAAGTGCCTGCACAAAGGGCAATAACCGAAAAAATAACCGAAACTTTCATGTCGCCGAGAACATAATACATCACGGCAGACAGCAAAACGGCAAGAAGAAATATAAATGCCGTTCCCGTCAGGACGGAAAGTGTTATACTCAAAAGACTGTTTGTCCATACGCTTTTTCGGTTACGTCGCATAAAAAAACCTCCGCAAAAAGAATTATTCACACAATTCTATGCGGAGATATATAATGTTATTCCTCTTCGTCTTCAGACTTTTTTGTTTTCTTTAATTTTTTTGCTGTTTTAGGTTTTTCGTCGTCGTCTTCAACAATGCCAGCCGATGCAAGACCGTTTTCTGCTTTTTTTGCGGGTGCAGAAGTCTTGTTTTTAGCGTCTTTCATACGCTCCTGTGCCGTAACGTTTTCAGTTATAGCCCATGTCTTTATTCTGAGTTTGTGCCTTGCTCCGCCCGTCTCAATAACAACGGTGTCCTCGCCTGTTGATACCACTATTCCAACGATTCCTCCGCCCGTTACAATCTCGTCGCCGACCTGCAAAGTCTCCTGCATGGTTTTGAGTTCGTTTTCACGCTTTTTCTGCGGCCTTATTGCAACAAAATAAAGCAGTACAAACATTATTACAAGCGGAAATACAAGTGTCCAGAAAACCGAGCCGGTCTCGACCTGCTGTCCTGTTGCAGCCGTCGTAACAGCACCATCACCATCTTCCGCAAACGCTGATATGGCGGTAAGAGTTCCCGAATACACCACGGCAGACACCGCAGTAAAAAATCCCGTGAGTTTCTTTTTCATATACATTCTCCTATTCTGCCGTATTATTACGGCGTTCCATAAATATAAATGTTATTATACCATATTTTTACTTTGATTTCAAGTGCTTTTGCTTATTTTTCACATAAAGGATTTTTACTGCAAATCATTATTGCTAACTGCTGTATTTTTTAAACATTTTTATAATTTAACTGTATATATCGCCGTTTTTTATGAAAATTCAGCGAATACACTTGATTTATTGAAAAAAGGTGGTAAAATATAATTAGCACTCTTAAATGAAGAGTGCTAATCAAGAGATTTTTAATGGGAGGTATTTATATTATGACTATTAAACCGTTACAGGACAGAGTTGTCCTGAAAATGACAGAAGCAGAAGAAACAACACAGAGCGGAATTATTCTCTCCGGCTCTGCAAAGGAAAAACCCGAGGTTGCAGAGGTTATCGAAGTAGGTCCCGGAACTGCTGATGTTGTTATGGAAGTAAAGCAGGGCAATAAAGTGCTTATCTCGAAGTATTCAGGCACTAACGTAAAGCTCGACGGTGAAGAATACATCATTGTTAAAATGGAAGATATTCTCGCAGTCGTTGAATAATTTCCGTTTATTTCTGAAAGGAGAATGATTTATTATGGCTAAAGATATTAAGTACGGTGAAGACGCAAGAAAGGCGCTTCAGGCAGGTATCGACAAACTCGCCGACACGGTTAGAATCACAATGGGTCCTAAGGGCAGAAACGTGGTTCTTGACAAGAAATTCGGTGCACCGCTTATCACAAATGACGGCGTTACAATCGCAAAGGACATAGAGCTTGAAGACGCTTTCGAAAACATGGGAGCTCAGCTCGTAAAGGAAGTTGCAACAAAGACAAATGATGCAGCAGGCGACGGCACAACAACTGCTACACTCCTTGCACAAACGATTGTGCGTGAGGGCATGAAGAACATCGCAGCAGGTGCTAATCCTATGGTTCTCAAAAAGGGTATCGCAAAAGCTGTTGACGTGGCTGTAAAGTCTATTACTGAAAATTCAAAGGAAGTTTCAGGCACTGAGGATATCGCAAGAGTCGGCACTGTTTCTTCTGCTGACGAAAACGTCGGAAAACTTATTGCTGAGGCTATGGAAAAAGTTACGGCAGACGGCGTTATCACTATCGAGGAAAGCAAAACTGCTGAAACATACAGCGAAGTTGTAGAGGGTATGCAGTTTGACAGAGGCTATATTTCGCCTTATATGGTTACTGATACTGACAAGATGGAAGCTGTCTATGATGATGCTTTTGTACTCATCACAGACAAGAAAATTTCTTCAATTCAGGAAATTCTTCCCCTCCTTGAGCAGATTGTAAAAATGGGCAGAAAACTCGTTATCATCGCTGAGGACGTTGAGGGCGAGGCTCTCACAACTATTATCCTTAATAATCTCCGTGGCACGTTCAAGGTTGCCTGCGTAAAAGCCCCTGGATTTGGTGACAGACGTAAGGAAATGTTAAAGGATATTGCAGTTCTCACAGGCGGTGAGGTTATCACTTCTGAACTCGGTCTTGAACTCAGCGACACGCAGATTAGCCAGCTCGGTCAAGCTAAACAGGTAGTTATTCAGAAAGAAAATACTATCATTGTTGACGGTGCAGGCGAAAAAGACGCTATCAAGTCGAGAGTCAACCAGATTCGTTCCGCTATCGAAACAACTACTTCTGATTTCGACAGGGAAAAACTTCAGGAAAGACTTGCTAAACTTGCAGGCGGTGTTGCAGTTATAAAGGTAGGTGCAGCTACTGAAGTTGAAATGAAAGAAAAGAAACTCCGCATTGAAGATGCCCTTGCTGCCACAAAGGCTGCTGTTGAAGAGGGTATTGTTGCAGGTGGCGGTACTGCATATATCAACGCTATTCCGTCAGTAGACAAGCTGATTCCCTCACTTGACGGCGACGAAAAGACCGGTGCTAAAATCATTCTCAAGGCTCTTGAAGCTCCTGTCCGTCAGATTGCAGAAAATGCAGGTCTTGAGGGAAGTGTTATCGTCGACAAAATCAGACGTTCACGCAAGGTCGGATATGGATTCGATGCTTACAATGAGACTTACTGTGATATGATTCCGTCAGGTATCGTCGACCCGACCAAAGTTACACGTTCAGCACTTCAGAACGCAGCTTCTGTTGCTTCAATGGTTCTTACAACCGAAAGCCTTGTTGCAGACATCAAGGAAGATGTTCCGCCAGCTCCTGCAATGCCTGCCGGTGGTATGTATTAATTCCAAATATAAAACATTAAACGTCCTGAGAAATCAGGGCGTTTTTTATTGACTTTTTCAAAATTTATTGATATAATTATAGTAATAAAAGGAGGTATCAGCATGAAAAAATTTGAATTAACTCAAACATCAGATTTCATATGTTCAACAGTAATGGTAATTTCTGTTTTCTGGGTATTCCTAATGCTTGGAGTATTTATTCAATTTCCGAATATTGCCACTATCGTGTTGATGTTAATTGTACCGATATTTCTTATAGCAGTCATCATCTATTGTATGGGCAAAAAAACTATAGTTGAATATAATGTGGAAAAAATTCAATGGAAATGGTTGCGGTTTACACGTACAGTCAGATTCAATGAAATGCAGTATGTATATTATACCATAATTGACAAATCATCACGTTACGGGCATATTCGCCGTCTTGAAATAGTTTTCACTATGAATAATGGGGAAAAATTAAAACTTACTGATAATCTTACAACAGAAGATATTGAAAATGCTGTAAACGGCTCTTCAAAAAATATACAGCTTATGCAGTTATACAGATTCATTGAAAATATTTATTCTGAAAAATGTTCAGGATTTGTAAAGGCTAACGATATATATTAATGGAAGTGTTGACATGAAAAAAATTATAATTATTTTTTCAGTTATTTCAGCTTTGATATTACCGCTGTATGCAATATCTGAACATAGTATTAAAGGTAAAATAAGTTCAATTAATTCATCTGCAATGATTCATTACAAGTCTTTTACTAATGGCTTGATAGAACTTGACAAATATCCTGATATTAATGTGGACGGAGAAAATTATATTTCAGGAGAATGCCGAGACTTTTTTAATTATAGTGCTTATAAAGGAGACAGTGTAAAATCTGATATTTTAATATATGGAGAAGAAAAAGAAAAAGCAAACGGATACTGGGCAGTAAAAATTATTGACGGAGAAGTCAAGGAAACATGGGCATCAAATTATCCGTTAAAAAAAGAACAGCTTACTGAAAAACAAACCAGTTTAAACCCATTGGAAACAATTTTAACTTCACTGAAAATTTATAAACCACAATTTGTCGGATATTATAAAGAATAAATTTTAAGGTGCATACTTTACAGCCTGCATCTTTTTTGTATTAACTGAAAAAACGCAAAAAACCGTTCTCCCGAAAGAGAACGGCTTGTTTTTTTATATGTTATATATAAATCCTCTGATTAAACGAGCTTGATAATAGCCATTTCAGCAGAGTCGCCACGGCGAGGACCGATTTTTACAATCTGTGTGTAACCGCCGTTTCTGTCGGCATACTTCGGTGAAATCTCATCGAAAAGCTTCTTTGCGACAGATTCCTTTGTTACATATGCAAATACCTGACGCTTGGAGTGCAGGTCATTATTCTTACCGATAGTAATCATCTTTTCTGCCACAGCACGTACTTCCTTTGCTCTTGTAACGGTTGTTTCAATCTGACCGTTTTCGAGAAGGAAAGTAACCATGCCTCTGAGCATTGCTTTTCTATGGTCAGTTGTTCTGCCCAGCTTTCTTGTACCCGGCATGTAATTCACTCCTTTTCATACAGTGCAAAACGCACTTTTTATGGTTTATTCCTCTTCGGAGGAAAGGTCAAAGCCAAGTGACTGTAGCTTTTCCTTAACCTCATCAAAGGATTTTTTTCCAAGGTTTCTAACCTTCATCATTTCTTCCTCAGACTTGTTTATCAAGTCATCAACGGTATTTATTCCGGCACGTTTCAGACAATTGAAAGAACGCACCGATAAGTCAAGGTCCTCAATGGTCATCTCAAGGATTTTTTCCTTGCCCTTTTCATCCTTTGTAACAAGGGTTTCGGGAATAACGCCCTCTTCCGAGAGGTCGACGAACAGTTTCAGATGCTCGTTGAGGAGATTGGCTGCCTGCGACAATGCTTCCTTTGCGGAGATAGTACCGTCTGTCCATACTTCCATAGTCAGCTTGTCATAGTCGGTAACCTGACCGAGACGTGTATCCTCCACGGTATAGTTTACCTTGAGAACAGGAGTATAAATGCTGTCAATGGCTATCACGTCGACGGGCATATTACTGAGTTGCTTTTTATTGCGTTCAGCGGAGACATAGCCCCTGCCCCTGTCGATAGTGATTTCCATATAAAGTTTAGCGTCCTTGCCGAGTGTTGCTATATGCATACCGGGGTCAAGGATATCAACTTCAGAATCAGCTTTTATATCACTGGCTGTTATTTCACATTCACCCTCTGCCTCTACATATACCGTCTTAGGACCTTCGCCGTAAAGTTTGGCTGTAAGACCCTTGATACTGAGGATTATTTCCGTAACGTCCTCTTTAACGCCGGGAATTGTTGATAATTCGTGGTGAACCGTTCCGTTCCTGCCCGAAAGCTTTACAGAAGTTACAGCCACACCGGGAAGTGAGGAGAGCAACACACGCCTGAGGCTGTTTCCGAGTGTTATACCGTATCCACGCTCCAGCGGTGCTAAAACGAATTTGCCGTATTTGCCGTCACTTTTAAGCTCGACAATTTCTATATCAGGCTTATTGATTTTCTCCAGCATAAAAACCCTCCTATTTCACAATAACTGTTTGTTTCGAGTTCTGACGATTCAAGCAATATAATTATTACTTGGAGTACAGCTCGACGATGAGGTGTGTAGCAACCTCGTAATCTATATCCTCGGCTGAGGGGAGACGGTTTACCGTAGCAGAAAAATCATCTTTCTTTGCGTCGAGCCACATAGGCACAAGTCTGTCCTTTGTTTCCTCTACTGTAGCCTTGAACTTTTCGGAAGTCCTGTCTTTTTCACGGAGAGCGATAACATCGCCGACCTTTACTCTGTATGAAGGGATATTTACCTTTTTGCCGTTTACTGTGTAGTGGCAGTGTGTAACGAGCTGTCTTGCTTCTCTTCTTGTGAGAGCGAGACCCATTCTGTAGACAACACTGTCAAGTCTTGATTCGAGACAGGTAATAAGATTGTCACCTGTCTTGCCGTCCATCTTTGAAGCAATTTCAAAGTAGTGAGCAAAAGGCTTTTCTTCTACACCGTAGATAAACTTAAGCTTCTGCTTTTCTTTAAGCTGGAGACCGTATTCAGAAATCTTCTTTCTGTTGTTGGCGTTCTTGAAACGGATAGATTCCTTCTTGGAAACACCCATAACAGCAGGGCTGATACCCAGATATCTGCATCTCTTGAGAATTGGTTCTTTCTGTAATGCCATTTTTCAACACCTCCTGATAATCAGACACGACGTCTCTTAGGCGGACGACAGCCATTGTGAGGAATAGGAGTAACGTCCTTAATCATTCTTACTTCGAGACCTACAGTCTGAAGTGCTCTGATAGCAGCCTCACGTCCTGCACCAGGACCTTTTACGTATACTTCAACGTTCTTGAGACCGTGTTCCATAGCAGCTTTAGCGGCTGTTTCTGCTGCTGTCTGTGCTGCAAAAGGAGTGGACTTCTTAGAACCTCTGAAACCGAGTTCACCAGCACTTGCCCATGAAATAGCATTACCGGCTGTATCGGTGATAGTTACGATTGTATTATTGAAAGTGGACTGGATATGAACTGCACCACTTTCGATATTCTTACGCTCTCTACGTCTTCTGATTGTAGAAACCTTTTTACCTTTCTGCTGTGCCAAAGCTCATACCTCCTTACTTTTTCTTGTTAGCAATTGTCTTTACAGGACCTTTGCGTGTTCTTGCGTTTGTCTTGGTTCTCTGTCCTCTTACGGGAAGACCCTTTCTGTGACGAACTCCCCTGTAACAGCCAATCTCAACAAGTCTCTTGATATTGAGTGCAACTTCACGTCTGAGGTCGCCCTCAACAGTGTAATTTGCATCGATATAGTCACGAAGTTTTGCAACATCTGTTTCAGCGAGGTCCTTGACTCTTATATCAGGGTCAACACCTGTGTTGCTGAGTATGTCCGTTGCAGTCTGACGACCGATTCCATAGATATAAGTCAAACCGATTTCGATTCTCTTATTCTTGGGAAGGTCAACACCAGCTATTCTTGCCATATGTTATTTGCACCTCCAAATAATGCGTTACGGATTAACCCTGACGCTGTTTATGCTTAGGGTTTTCGCAGATTACCATGATTCTGCCTTTACGTTTAATAACCTTGCACTTTTCGCAGATAGGTTTTACTGAAGGTCTGACTTTCATTGAAAATACCTCCTTTAGCGGATAGCGGACTTTTAACCTGAAGTCCTTTTTATAATTATTTCACACGCCATGTTATACGACCTTTTGAAAGGTCATACGGTGACATTTCAAGTTTTACCTTGTCACCCGGCACGATTCGGATATAATTCATTCTGAGTTTGCCCGAAACGTGTGCGAGAACCTCGTGACCGTTTTCAAGCTGAACCTTAAACATTGCATTGGGAAGAGCATCTGTAACAACGCCCTCAACCTCGATTACATCTTCCTTTGACACTCTCATAACCTCCTTTACTCATCACCTGCAAAATCCCTTAGCAGTGTTCTGAGTTTTTTATCAGTTATATCGTTTAAATCAATCATACTGTTTGTAGGGCATATATGCTTTATGTTTTTCCTCTTGTGCGAGGCAAGTTTACGGCTTTTGCCGTCTGCAATAAAGCAATAGTCATCGCCCTCAAGCTCCGTGACCGCAAAGAACTTATTCTTGTCACGACCGGCGGAAGCCCTTACAACTGAGCCTACGTTTAACTTCACAATGGTTTCCCTCCGTCACGGCTGTGTCAGAATGACGGGACCGTCAGGAGTTATTGCGATGGCATGCTCAAAATGAGCAGATAATGAACCGCTTACAGTTTTCACGGTCCAGCCGTCTTTCATGACTTTCACATCATCGCCTTTTGCATTTATCATCGGCTCGATACATATAGTCATGCCGGCAACGAGTCTTGCACCGTGACCCGCACGTCCCCAGTTCGGAATTTCAGGAGATTCGTGTACCTCCCTGCCGATACCGTGACCGCAGTAATTTCTTACGATTCCGTAGCCCCGTGAAGCACAATAGACCTCTACAGCATGAGAAATATCCCCGACTCTTGAGCCGACCTGAGCCTGTGCAATCCCCTCGTAAAGTGACTGCTCCGTAACCTCAAGCAATGCTTTGGCCTCATCTGAAATTTTGCCGACAGGAAAAGTCCAGCAACTGTCACCATTGAAGCCTTTATATGAAGCTCCCGTATCTATGCTGACAATATCGCCCTCTTCGAGTCTGCGGTTTGATTTCGGTATCCCGTGAATGACTTCATCATTTACCGAAATACAGGCGTTTGCAGGAAATCCATACAAACCCTTGAAACAGGATTTACAGCCATGCTTAGCGTAGTAGCTTCCTATCAGCTTATCAACGTCAAGCGTGGACATACCTGCCTTCAATCTTTCGCCCGCATACCATATTGCGTTAGCGGTTATCTTTCCTGCTTCACGCATTATGGCAAGTTCGGACTTTGATTTTATAGTTATACTCATTCAGAAACCCCTACAGCGTTAAGAGTGAGTTTTGAGGTTTCTGAAACTTCTTCCTGACCGATAACAGTCTGGAGTTTGCCCTGTTTCTCATAGTAATCCTTGAGAGGAGCAGTTTTTTCATGATAAGTTGCGAGTCTGTCAAGAACAACTTCAGGCTGGTCGTCCTTACGGATTATTGTCTTGTCACCGCACTTGTCGCACACGCCTTCAACCTTTGACGGCTTATATTCAACGTGATATGAAGCACCGCAACCCTGACAAACTCTTCTGCCTGAAACTCTCTGCTTTATTGTCTCGTCGGGTACATGGATTTCAATAACCTTGTCAATCTGAATACCCATAGCGTCAAGAGCCTCAGCCTGCGGAACAGTTCTCGGAAATCCGTCGAGAATAAAGCCGTTCTTACAGTCATCTTCTGCGATTCTGTCCTTGAGAATGCCTATAACAATATCGTCGGAAACCAAAGCACCTGCATCCATAGCCTCCTTTGCCTTAAGACCAAATTCCGTGCCGTTCTTTACTGCCTCACGGAGAATGTTTCCTGTTGAAATCTGCGGAATACCGCAAGCCTCGGAAACAACTTCTGCCTGTGTACCCTTTCCTGCACCGGGCGCACCTAAAAAGATAAGATTCATAAATTCAGACCCTCCTTACTTTAAGAAGCCCTTATGATGACGCATCATCAGCTGGGATTCAAGTGTACGTGTTGTTTCAAGTGCAACGCTTACGGCGATAAGGATTGTTGTTCCGCCCATTGAAAGCGATGCAAGCTGTGAATCAGCAATTGATATGAATATCGGAATTACAGCAATAACTCCGAGGAAAAACGCACCAACGAGTGTAATCTTTGAAAGTACCCTCTGAATATAGTCAGCTGTCGGCTTACCGGGTCTTATTCCGGGAATACCGCCGTTGCTCTGTCTGAGGTTGTTTGCCATTTCCGTCGGATTATACTGAATTGATACATAGAAATAGTTGAATGCTATAATAAGCAGGAAGTAAATCACTGCATATGACCAGCTACGTGTGCTGAAGAAATTACAGAAGTGGTAGTAGAAGCCACTTGTCTTTGTAACAGGCTTGAAAAGCTGGATTGTTGCGGGAAGCGACATAAACGACATTGCAAAGATGATTGGCATTACACCGCTCATACATACCTTTATCGGAATATGCGTCTTCTGTCCGCCGTACTGCCTTCTGCCGACAACACGCTTTGCATACTGGATTGGTATTCTTCTTTCGGCTTCGTTCATGAAAACTACAAAGCCTATTTCAAAGATAATAAATACAAGATAGCCGATTGTAACAAATAAATACTTGCTCGGTTCCTGCTTTGTAAGTCTTACAAGAAGTCCTGCATCAGTCGGGAATCTGGCTGCGATACCTGCAAAAAGCACTACCGAGATACCGTTTCCGATACCATTGTCGCTTATACGGTTACCCATCCAGACAACGAGCAACGCACCTGCAACAAAACAGCCGATTATTACAGCTCCTGCGAAATACATCTCCCAGCCTGAATTATACTTGACGGCGTTTACTCCGTCAACACTCATACGCTTAAGAGTAAGATAATAGGCGAATGACATAAATACAGCCAGTGCCATTGAAACAAACTGCGTTATTTTTTCAATCCGCTTTCTTCCCTCTTCGCCCTCGTCACGCATTCGTTCGAGTGGCGGAAGTGCATAAGTCAGAAGTTGCATTATAATTGATGCATTGATAAAAGGTGTTATTGACAGTGAAAATATAGTAGCCTTTGAAAGACCGCCACCTGTCATTGTGTTCAGATATTCGAGGAAGTTACCCGTACCCTCAGTATTCATCTTAACCCATGAAGCTACTACTTCTTTGTTAAGGAAAGGAACTGTAACGGCACTTCCGAATCTGAATATGATAATCATGAGTAATGTATAAAGGAGCTTTTTCCTTATTTCAGGTACACCCCAGGCACGTTTCAGTGTCTGAAACACATTACATCACCTCTGCCTTCCCGCCAGCCTTTTCGATTTTTTCGATAGCACTCTGTGAGAATTTAGAAGCCTTTACGGTTAATTTTGCAGTAAGTTCACCGTTACCGAGAATCTTTACTCCGTCATATACTTTCTTTACAAGACCTGAAGCAACAAGGAGTTCTGTATCAACAACAGTATCGTCCTTGAATCTGTTAAGGTCTGAAACGTTTACAACAGCATACTTTGTAGCGAAGATGTTATTGAAACCTCTCTTAGGAATACGTCTTGCGAGGGGCATCTGTCCGCCCTCAAAGCCGATTCTTACGCCACCGCCTGAACGTGCGTTCTGTCCCTTGTGACCTTTGCCTGCTGTCTTGCCGTTACCTGAACCATGTCCTCTTCCCACACGCTTTACAGCCTTGTTGGAATCGGGTGCAGGTGTTAATTCGTGAATTTTCATGCTCTTTGCACCTCCTTGTTTTTACGCCTCTGTAACCTCAATGAGGTGTGAAATCTTATTTATCTTGCCGTTTGTCTGTGCGTTGTCGGGCTGAACTGTCACGTCACCGATTTTTCTGAGACCGAGCGACTCAGCAGTAGCAATCTGGTCTTTCTTTCTGCCTATGAGACTCTTGACGAGCTTGATGTTCTTTGCCATAGTTACTGCCTCCTTAGCCTAAAATTTCCTTTACAGTCTTGCCTCTCTTTTCAGCAACTTCCTTTGCGGACGTGCATGATGTAAGACCGTTAATTGTTGCTCTTACTACATTGCAGGGATTATTCGAGCGGAGAGACTTTGTTCTGATGTCCTTGATTCCTGCAACCTCAATTACAGCACGGACAGGACCGCCTGCGATAACACCTGTACCGGGGGCAGCGGGCTTCATAAGAACTCTGCCTGCACCGAATGCACCGACGATTTCGTGAGGAATAGTTGTTCCCTTCAGCGGAATCTTCACAAGGTTCTTCTTTGCGTCTTCAATGCCCTTGCGGATAGCGTCCGGAACTTCTCCGGACTTGCCGAGACCGAAGCCGACAGTGCCTTTTCCGTCACCGACTACAACGAGTGCGGAAAATTTCATGATACGTCCGCCCTTTACAGTCTTGGATACACGGTTGATAGCAACAACCTTTTCTGCGAATTCAGGAGCTTGTGTTTCCATATTTGCCATTGTTTTACCTCCCTCTTAGAACTTTAATCCGTTTTCACGTGCGCCGTCAGCGAGTTCCTTAACACGTCCGTGATAAAGATAACCGCCTCTGTCGAAAACGACTTCTGTAATGCCCTTGTCAGCAGCATTCTTAGCAATCATTGCACCGACCTTGCGAGCACCCTCGACGTTTCCGCCGTTGCCCTCAAAGCCCTTATCCATGCTTGATGCGGAAGCAAGAGTAACACCGTTTACGTCGTCGATTACCTGAGCATAGATATGCTTTGATGAACGGAACACATTGAGACGGGGACGTTCGGGAGTACCTGAAATCTTGGAGCGTACTCTGCGGTGACGCTTTAATCTTGCCTTATTGCTGTCAAATTTCTTAATCATAGCAATGCTCCTTCTAATTACTTCTTGCCCTTACCGGACTTGCCTTCCTTGCGGATAATACGCTCGCCGGCATATCTTATACCCTTGCCCTTGTATGGCTCGGGCGGACGCTTTTCACGTATTTCAGCTGCAAACTGACCTACAGCCTGCTTGTCGATACCGCTTACGATGATTCTGTTAGGCTGTGGAACATCGAGCTTGATAGCGTCTGTTTCCTCAACGATAACATCGTGCGAGAAACCGAGGTTGATTTTAACCGCATTTCCCTGCTTTGCAGCACGGTAGCCGACACCCTCTATTTCAAGGGTCTTTGAATATCCGTTTGTAACACCCTCAATCATGTTTGCGATGAGTGTCCTTGTAAGACCGTGGAGAGAACGATGCATTTTGTCGTCGCTCGGTCTTGTAACATTTATAACATTTTCAGCAATCTCGATGCCGAGTTCTGTGCTGAACTGCTTTGAAAGTTCGCCCTTAGGTCCTTTTACAGTGATAAGGTTGTTTTCGTTCTTTACCTCAACACCTGCCGGAACTGCAACGGGCATTCTGCCTATTCTTGACATTTTAGTTCCTCCTTACCAGATGTATGCGAGAACCTCTCCGCCGACATTAAGTTCTCTTGCCTTCTTGTCGGTAACGATTCCCTTTGAAGTTGAAACGATAGCGATACCCAGACCCTTTCTTACCTTTGGCATATCTGCACAGCTTGAGTAGATACGCAGACCGGGCTTTGAAACTCTTCTGAGTCCTGTTATAACCGGTGACTTGTTGTCGCCGTATTTAAGCGTGATTCTGATAACACCCTGCTTACCGTCCTCAATAAGCTTGAAATCCTTAACATAGCCCTCGTCAACGAGAATCTGTGTTATATCTTTCTTTACTCTTGAAGCGGGAACGTCAACTGTGGCGTGCTTTGCAGTATTCGCATTGCGAATTCTTGTTAATAAATCTGCTATTGTATCAGTGATTTGCATGCCGAATGACCTCCTTTTTGTATTTTACCAGCTTGCCTTTTTAACGCCCGGTATCTGACCGTCGTGTGCAAGTTCTCTGAAGCAGATACGGCAGATGCCGAACTTTCTGAGATATGCGTGCGGTCTGCCACAAATCTTGCATCTGTTGTATGCTCTTGTGGAATACTTGGGAGTTCTCTGTTGTTTGTTAATCATTGCCTTCTTAGCCATCTTAAAATCCTCCCTGATGATTACTTGATGAACGGCGCACCCATAAGAGAGAGCAGTTCCTTAGCCTCTTCATCGGTGTTGGCTGTTGTTATGAAGTTGATATCCATACCTCTTACCTTATCGATTTTATCATATTCGATTTCAGGGAAGATAAGCTGTTCCTTGATACCTGTCGAGTAATTGCCCTTGCCGTCGAAAGAGTTTCCGTTGATACCTCTGAAGTCACGTACACGGGGGAAAGCAACGTTAAAGAGCTTATCAACAAATTCGTACATCTTTTCGCCACGGAGTGTAACCTTTACACCAATCGGCATACCCTCACGGAGTTTGAAGTTAGCTACAGACTTCTTGGCTCTGCACACTACCGGCTTCTGACCTGTGATAGCTGAAAGGTCTGTCATGATAGCGTCGATAACCTTTGCGTTGTCCTTTGCTTCACCAGCACCGACATTGATGACAACCTTTTCGAGCTTCGGAATCTGCATAACGCTCTTGTAGCCGAACTTCTTCATGAGTGCAGGAGCAACGTCGCTAACGTAATAATCCTTTAATCTTGCCATTGTCGTTTCTCCTTTATATTATTCAAAAGACTTACCGCACTTCTTGCAGGCACGGAGCTTCTTTCCGTCTTCAAAGACATGACCTACTCTTGTAGGCTTGTTGCACTTCGGGCATACAAGCTGAACTTTTGAGGCATAGAGGGGAGCTTCTGTCTTAACGATACCACCCTTTTCGCCCATTCTTGTAGGCTTTACGTGCTTTGTGATAATGTTGATACCCTCAACTATTACCTTGTCTTCCTTGGGGCTTACTTCGAGGACCTTTCCGGTCTTTCTGTCGCCCTTGCTGTCGAATTTATCCTCATACTTACCGGTGAGGAGTACAACAGTGTCACCGGTTTTAACGTGTACTTTGCTCATAATCGAATGACACCTCCAT
>CAMWQJ010000004.1 GCA_947176415.1 uncultured Ruminococcus sp.
CCTTGCTTCGCTTTATCCCGAATTAGACTAAATATCATCGGTACAGTCCACTAGTTATTAAGGAGTGTTTGATTATGAAAAGATTTTTAGCAGGACTTTTTGCATTCAGTATGGCAGTGTGTGCCTTTACATCATGTGGTCACGACGAGGGCGACGAAATTCTGGAAGAATCGTTGATTGAAGAGTCAACGGAAGAGGAAACAACGGAAGAGGAAATCAGCGAAGAAGAAGTAATTTCGGATACGGAGGAAATTACAGAGACGGAAGAGGAAGAACTGACGGACGAAGAGGAAGAAAATATCGACGGGGATAATTCCGCAGGTTATATCGATGTTGTGCAGAGGTATGTTGACAGTGCAGTGAAAGGCGATTTGACGGAAATGCTTTATTTAAGTTATCCGTCATCTTTTGTCAATGCAATGACCCTTATGGCAGAACTGGAGGGCGAAGAAGATTATCCGGAAGACCTTATTTATGTGGACGATTCATTTGAATTAAAAGAGTACCGCATAAATGGGATTATTTCGGAAGAGCCTATTGAAGATGAGCTTGAAATGATTGATACTGCTTATTGTTTAACGGAAGAGCTATGGAAATACATTGAGGAGACAGGCAAGGAAAACATAACGGTTGAAATGCTTGAAAACAAGTTTGACGAGTTTATGGAAATGTATGAAGAGGGCGAAATAACTTTAGGCGGTATGGTAACAAAGGCTTATGATATTACGGTATCTGCAACTGCTGTTATGAATGACGGCACGGAAGAAACAGAAGAATCAAATGTTATGGTTTACTATGTAGAGGGCGAGGGCTGGAAAATTGATAACGCCTTTCGTGGATATGTGCGTAAATCAAAGCAGGTAGCAGCCAATACAATGGCTTCGTCTATTCTCAAGGCAGGCAATGCGTCACTTGTTGAACTGGACGAAGAGGGTGTGGAGATACCTGACAGATGTATAATTTCCTCTGACAGCACAAAGAATTATAATGTTGACGGAGAATTTGAAAAGCGATTCAAGGAAAAAATGTATTTATTCTTTGCAGATGCCGAAACATCAAATTACTTTGTTTTAATTCAGAACGGCAGTGTATGGTATTCGGCTGTTGACTGTGACGGTAAGGTAGGCACTTATCCGCCAAACAGTCTCTACAATTTGAATTATGATGACGAAGGCGTGCTTACGGACGATTATACATATGAAGATGTGTATAATGATTCACTTGAAAAATTTTCAGAATGATAAGGAGAAGTTAAAGCATGAAAAGGATTTTGACGGCACTTGTTGCACTTGGTATGGCGGTATGTGCGTTTACAGCCTGCGGAGACAATGACGACACGGACGAAAAAAACGACAGACAAGTATCGGAAACAGTCAGCGACACGGACGAACAGGATAACGGCGAGAACATGGAGGATATAGCCAATACTTACTGTAAAGCCGTCAACAGTGCACTCGCCGAATGGGATTCAATGGGTATTTCAATGCCTGCGTGCGTAATATCTTCGGACAGCACAAAGACATACAATATCGACAATGAAACTTTTGAAAAATTCAAGGAATATATACCCGTATATTTTGCGGATTATGAAAATTATGACTACTGCGTTATGATTTATGACTATGCGTGCCATGGCGTTATATGCTCGGACGGAAACAGCAGTGGCATTTATATCGGGGGCGCGGGTACAACAACAGGAACGGCAGACGATTATGATTCACATTGCCTTGAATTTTATGATATTATAGACAGCATGATTAAAGACGATACGGACGAACAGGAAAACAGCGAGAATATGGACGATATAGCCCTGAATTATTATAAATCTGCAAACAGCGCACTTATGGAAATGGACGAGGAAGATGTTTCAATGCCTGTATGCGTAATATCTTCGGACAGTTCAAAGACGTACAATATTGAGGGTGAAGCCCTTGAAAAATTCAAGGAAAAACTTACGATGTATTTTAACGACGCTGAAAATTATGACTACTGCTTTATGATTTATGACTATTTATGTCAGGGTGTTGTATGCTCGGACGGAAACGACAAAGGCGTTTTTATCGGCGATACGTCCGCAACAACAGGAATAGCAGACAGCTATGATTCGCAGTGCCTTGAATTTTATAACATTATAGACAGCATGATTAAAGACGAAACACAGTAATAAATTTTAATGCGGACGGGTTTTTTTAAAAAAATATCTGTCCGCCTTTCGCATATTTTTCCGAGCCTATGAATATAATATTTAAAAAACGGAGGTCTGGGAATTTATGCAGGACAAGAATACTATAATAAAGCAAAATCAGAATCTTATACTTGAAAACAGAAAAAATCTGACAATTTCGGGAATAACAGATGTTGACAGTTTCGACGAGAAGGCAATTTGTCTTTACACACAGCTCGGTGAACTGACGATACAGGGGAGAGAATTACATATAGACTCAATGAGCGTTGAAACAGGTGACATGACGATAACAGGCGATATATGGGCGGTTGTTTATGGCGACAAGGACAAGAAGAATCCTGTATCTTTTTTAGGGAAGCTTTTCAGATGAATGTGCCTGAGACTTTTTTTACAATAAATGAAGAAGTTATACTCTTCGGTCTGTCGTGCCTTTTCGGTATAGCTATCGGCATATGCTATGATGTTTTCCGCACAGCAAGAATTATTTTTCCGCATAACACGGCACTTGTCGTTATTGAAGATGTTATTTTTCTCTGCGGATATACTGTTTTTCTTTCGTCCTTTTCGTCAGCTATGGCGAGGGGCGAAATGCGTTTTTATTACGTCGTCGGAAATCTGATTGGCTTTCTTATTTATTTTTTTACTCTCGGAATTGTAGTCGTCGGCGTAATGCGGAAGATTTATTCCGTTATGGTAAAGATTTTCAAAGTTATTATAAAACCTTTCAGGCGTATTTATATATTCCTGTGTAGAAAAATGCACAGGAAAACCGTTAAAAAATCTGTAAATTCAGTCATAACAGATAAAAAACATTCTCACCTATTGCCAAACAAGGTAAACTTGTTGTATAATAAAAGAGAAAATAAAAAAAGAAAGAACGTGAAGAACGTTGCCGAAAAAACAAAAGCAAAGGAATAAAAGCCTGTTTAACCGTGGACTTATTAAGCTTGTTACTGCATCGGTAATTATCGGGTGTGGTGTGCTTATTGTGGCAACAGAAAGAGACTGCACCGAAAAGGAAAAAGAGCTTACTTACATTCATGATAAAATCGAGGTTTATGAGGCTGAAAATACAGAACTTCAACGTATTCTGGACAGTGAGGACATCTCTGATTATATGGAGAAAATAGCGGTTGAAGAAAGAGGATATGCCTATCCTGACGAGAGAAGATTTTATGATACATCAAGAGACTAATTTAAAAGGAGTTTTTTATATATATGCAACTGGAAATTGGAAAAATCTACACAGGCAAAGTCAAGGGAATCACACAGTACGGAGCTTTCGTTGATATCGACGGCGGCGGAACGGGTATGGTACATATTTCCGAAATCGCCAACACTTTTGTCAATGAAATCCGTGACCACCTGACAGAAAATCAGGAAGTCAAAGTTAAAGTAATCGGCATAAACGAGGCAGGCAAGGTGAGCCTTTCCATTAAAAAGGCTGTCGACGCTCCGCCAGCACCGCCGAGACCGAAGCGTCAGAATGACGAACGCAGGAGGAGCAAGCCGAACATATATGAACCGAAAAAGACCATTCCGCAGTCTGAAATGACTTTTGAAGATATGATGTCGCATTTCAAGCAGGCAAGCGAGGAGCGTATATGTGACATAAAACGCAATACCGACAGAAAAAACAAGACAAGAAGAAAATAAGATAATTTTCAGACGTCTGTATTTAGTTTGATACTAATAAAGAAGTTTAAGCCCTGAAGTAATTATTGATAACTGCTTCGGGGCTTGTTGTTAATATTTAATTACTCGCATAAATCAGAAGTTACTCTTTTTTATCGGAAATTATATCTCTATTTTCTTTTGAACATACAATTTTAAATCAAGTAAGCCATAGCTCATAAATGCTATTGATAAATAGTAAAAAATACCGATTATAACAGCTTTGACAAATGTCAGGCTTTCAGCTGAAACCAAGTCATAAACCAAGTTACCGGTAATAAGAAAACGGATATAATCAAACAGCAGGTAACACATTACCATAGACGGAGCAATAAAAATTCTTCTGACATAATCTTTTTTATCCTTCAATTCAAGTTTTGTCGTAAACAAAAACATTGCCAAAACCACAACAGGATTTATTCCATGCATGAAGAAAAACATTCCACTAAAATTAAAATCGAACCAATCGAAAATTTTAAAAAACACAGTGCAAAAAACGGTTAATATACATGGCAATACAAATTGATACAAAATCGCAGGCAAGGTTTTCTTTCTGATTAAACTTACTATTCCGTCCGACAGTAATAACAAGCCACATGAGAAATTTGAAATAAAAGTCAGTTCATACATAAGTGAAAACTGAAAATTATATCCAACAAGAGCTGTCAATATTATAAATAATCCCACAACAATTTTTGCTGTTTTTATTATAGATTTGTCTAAGTAATGTACTCTGCTTTCTTCACGTCTCATAATTGTTTCTCCTGTAAAATTCTGATTTATTTTAGTAATAATTATACATCAAAACTATTACATTGTCAACAGAAACGCCATAGCACTTTTGACTGAAAATCATAAATGCTATGGCGAAAACTTCTTTATAGGTACACGTATTTAAGGGACGGCTTTCTTATTTAAAATATAATGATTGTTATGCGAAAAATATGTGAAATGCGTTGCAATATGATTGACTTTGTGATATAATTTACAAGGTAAAAATTTTTTTGGGAGGAAAAAAATATGTCAGTATATAAAAAAACAATAGCTTTTGCTGTTGCTGTGTTGATGTGTTTTCCGGCTTCTGCAACTGTCGGAAGTGCTTTTGCGGAGGAAGATACCGAAACCGCAACAGAAATTACAACAACAGAAGAAACAATAGAAGAAACAATAACAGAAGAAACAGACGATGGATTTCTGACTTCGGGGGATTTTCTCTATTCTATAATAGATGATGATTCGGTCTGCATAGAGGGTTGTACGTCCGAAGAAACGGAGCTTGTTATTCCTGAAACAATTGACGGTATGACCGTTTCTGAACTCAGCGGAACGGCTTTCGGCAACACACCCGACCGCCCGTATACGAGTATAACCATTCCGCAGACTGTCACATATATTTCAAAGGATAACCCTTTTATCTACTGTATAGCTTTACAGGAAGTTATTGTCGACACCGCAAATGAAAATTATATATCGGAAAACGGCGTTATCTATACAGCGGACAAGTCACTTCTTGTATGCTATCCGCTCGAAAAAAACGAGACAGAATTTGATATACCCGAGGGCGTAAAGGAAATAGGCGTTGCGGCGGTGTACGGCACAAAGCTGACAAAAATAAATCTGCCGTCGACTCTTGAAACTATAGAGCGTTACAGTTTCGGAAACAATTTAAATATTAAGTCAATCGATATGAGCAATACGGCGGTTGAGTATATAGACTTTGCAGGATTTGTTGAGAATACAAGTCTTGAAGAGGTGATTTTTTCCGATAAGCTGACGAAAATCGGCGACGGTGCTTTTATGCTGTGCTCAAGTCTCGAAGAAATAAATCTCCCCGACGGTCTTACTTTTATAGGGCAGGGGGCTTTTATAGGAACTGCGATGACTCAGGTTGAAATACCCGATTCCGTTACTGAAATAGGGTACAGTGCTTTCGGATATGAGGACGAAAGTACGCCGAAAAGCGATTTTACAATAATAGCTTCCTACGGCTCGGCAGGGCATATCTATGCCACTGATACCGATACGGAGTATGACTATAAAAATGATTTTGATTTCATAACTCATGAAGCATTCGCCGAACAGGCAGAGTATAACTCTTTTGAAAAGTCCATATATGAAGACTTTGAGTATACAGTTATAGACGACGAGGCGGTTATTACACTCTGTATGTCGTCGGATATAAAAATAGAAGTACCGTCGGAAATAAACGGACTTCCCGTTACAAGAATATATACAAGGGCGTTTGAAGGCTCAAAGGCAGAGGAAATTATAATCCCTGAGTCCGTAAAGACTATTGACAAACTCGCTTTTTATAACTGTGCGTCTCTCCATAATCTGACTATAAACGGAGCAGAGACAATTGGTGAGAGTGCTTTTGCACTTTGCGAGTCGCTTTCAGATGTAGTTATTTCGGGAAATTTAAAGTCTTTCGGCGACGACGAGCCTTTTATTTCGTGTACGCTTCTCCAGTCAATAACAATAACGGACGGCGACGGCGAGTATATCTCCGAAAACGGAATACTATACAGCAAGGACAAATCAAAGCTCCTGTTATATCCTCCGCTTAAAACCGGCAAGGAATTTACCGTTCCGTCGGGCGTAAAGGAAATAGGAATGTCGGCATTCTGCAACAACGCATATATTGAAAAGATAAATCTTTCGGGTGTTGAAACAATCGGGTTATACGCCTTTGAAAATTCCGCAAAGCTGAAAGACGTTGTACTTCCGAAAACCCTTAAAACTGTTTTAGGATATGCCTTTGCGGACTGTCCGTCTCTCATGGGAATACGTGTATATGAAAATACTGATACTATCGGAAATTATGCTTTTGGCTACCGTTTTGACGGCTCGGTAGATGGGTCGGGAAATGCCCTTTACACTGACAATATGGCACTTGTCGAGGGCTTTAAAATCTATGCCGACAAAAACACAACAGCCTATAATTACGGAAAAGCCTGCAATATAGAAGTTGTAAGCGGTACAATAAATATTTTCGGAAAAAATGTCGTTATAGGATTTTTGTGGGCGGTCGGTGCTATAGTCGGTATTCTTGTTATCGGTCTTATCGGAGTCGGTGTATTCAGAAACTCCAAAAACAAAAAGAAAAAATCACCCGACAAACGAAAGGAAAAGAAAAATGAAGATTAAAAAATTTCTGGCACTTACGGCTGTTTCTCTTCTGACGTTTTCATTTATGACGGCTTTTCAGTCGTCTGCTGATAATCTTCAGAGTGCAGAGGACGAACTGTCTGACGGTACATTTACTTATGAACTCGTTAATAATTCCTATACTATCGTTTCGTGCGAGCCTAATTCAATAATAAAGTCAATTCCCTCAATACGCAACGGCTATGCGGTAACCGCAATAGGCGACGGGGCATTTACGGGTTGCAGTGGCTTTTCGGAAATAGAAATTCCCGATACTGTCCGCACTATCGGCATGAACGCTTTTGCCGGCTGTACATCGCTGAAAAAAGTTGTAATTCCTAAGACGGTAACGGAAATATCGTCATGTGCTTTTATGAGGTGTACCTCCCTGACTGATGTCGAACTTCCTGACACCCTTACAGCTATCGGAAATTACGCTTTCGCACAATGCACAAGTCTTGAAAGCATTAAACTCCCCGAATCGCTTGTATCTATAAATGAAGAGGCTTTTACGGACTGTTATTCTCTCAGGGAGTTTGATGCTTCTGAATGTCCGTCGTTTGTGTTTGATGACGGAATATTATATAACAAAGCAAGGTCGGAAATATACAGGGGTTCAGTTGAACTGGAGGGCGATTTGTATATTGACGGTTCTGTTGCCATAATAAAATCGGGTGCATTCTCCGCCTGTCAGAAAATTGAGAATTTATTTATTCCCTCGTCTGTCTCAAATATAGGGGCGGACGCATTCGCAAGCTGTAAGTCTCTTAAAAAAGTGGATTTGGAGCAGGGACTTTCAATAATGGAAGCAGGGGCTTTTATGTACTGTTCATCACTTGAATCTATATCCATTCCGACTACCGTAACGGAAATAGATGAGGAGGCTTTTGCTTACTGCACTTCTCTCGAAAAGGCTGTAATTCCCGAGGGTGTCGGGTCAATAGGAGCTAATGCTTTTCTTGGCTGTGAAAGTCTGAAAAGGATAAATATTCCGGAAAGCGTCAAGCAGGTTGGCGAAAATGCTTTCGGATATACAGTTGAAAATAATTCGCTTAAACTTATGGAAGATTTCAGTATGAGTGTATACTCGGGGTCTTCGGCAATGAAGTATGCAAAGGAAAACAAAATAGACTATACAGTCTCGGACAGAAGTCTTAAACAGACGGCTTTTATAATTATAGCTGTCGGAGCATTAGTAACAATTGCCGTGTTTGCGGTTATTCTCATGTCAAGGGGCAAAAAAGGTGCATCGCACAGTGCAAAAAAAGCTAAAAAAGCACAGGAAGAAAAAACGGCAGAAGAAAATTACAAGGGAATTGTAGGCGACGACAAGTGATTATTTGCCGTTTTCGCCAAAAGAGTTCAAAATTAGCTAAAAAACTTCTATATCCTTATTTTTACTAAACTATTGACATAAAGCGTAAAAAAGAGTATTATTAAAGGTAATAAACTCTTGGTTTTTACCGTGAGGAATTTTATAAGGAGGAAATTTTTATGCTGAATGACATGAACAGTAAATTTCAGAAAGAGGGACTGACATTTGATGATGTGCTTCTTATTCCTGCAAAGTCAGATGTTACACCTAACATGATTAATCTCGGCACTAATCTCACAAGGAAAATCCGTCTTAATACACCTGTGGTTACAGCAGCAATGGATACCGTTACAGACTCAAAAATGGCTATCGCTATAGCAAGAGAAGGCGGTATAGGCATTATTCACAAGAATATGACTATTGAACAGCAGGCAGAAGAAGTTGACAAGGTAAAGCGTTCGGAAAACGGCGTTATTGTTGACCCGTTCTCTCTTACAGAGGACAGGCTCGTCGCTGACGCTGACGAACTTATGGGAAAATACAGGATATCAGGTGTGCCGATTGTTGATACAAACAACAAGCTTGTGGGTATAATCACAAACAGGGATATGAGATTCCTTAATGATTTCAGCTCGAAAATTTCCGAAGTAATGACAAAGGAAAATCTTATTACTGCTCCTGTCGGTACTACTCTAAAAGAGGCACAGGAAATTCTCCGCTCGCACAAGATTGAAAAGCTCCCTATAGTAGACGATGAGGGCGTTTTAAAGGGTCTTATCACAATAAAGGATATTGAAAAATCTGTACAGTTTCCTAATTCCGCAAGGGATATGCAGGGCAGACTTCTCTGCGGTGCGGCTATCGGCGTGACTGCAAACGTTCTCGAAAGGGCAAAGGCTCTTATTGACGCACAGGTTGATGTGCTTGTCCTCGATTCCGCACACGGTCACAGTGCAAATATTCTTAAATGTCTCTCAATGATAAAGGAATCATTCCCCGATATTCCCGTTATTGCAGGAAATATTGCAACAGCTGAGGGTGCGGAAGACCTTATAAAAGCGGGTGCGGACTGCGTAAAGGTCGGCATAGGTCCGGGGTCTATATGCACGACAAGAGTTGTCGCAGGTATAGGCGTTCCGCAGATTACAGCGGTTTATGACGTTGCGTGCGTTGCAAAGAAGTACGGAATACCCGTAATTGCAGACGGCGGTATAAAATATTCAGGCGATATTGTAAAGGCTCTTGCGGCAGGTGCGGACGTTGTAATGCTCGGCTCTCTTCTCGCAGGCTGTGCAGAAGCTCCTGGCGAAACCGAAATTTATCAGGGCAGACAGTTTAAAGTGTATCGTGGCATGGGCAGTCTCGGTGCTATGGCTAACGGCTCGACAGACAGGTATTTTCAGGAGGGTGCTAAAAAACTCGTTCCTGAGGGTGTCGAGGGTCGTGTGCCTTTCAAGGGTTCTGTTGCGGATACTATATTCCAGCTTGTCGGCGGTATACGCTCGGGTATGGGTTATTGCGGTTGCGGTGACATTCCTGCACTCCACGAAAAGGCACAGTTTATAAGAATAACGGGCGCAGGTCTCAAGGAAAGCCACCCTCACGATATTTATATTACCAAAGAAGCTCCTAACTATTCAACACAAATCTGAATATAAAAAATCAGGTCGGACAAGAAGTCCGACCCTTTTTTATTAAAGCATTTTTAATATATATACCGTAACTGCAATAAAAAATATTAATAATGACCCTGTTCCCACGGCAAAACAACACCATGCAAACATATCGTGTTTGTCAACGCATGAATTATCGGGATTGTTCTTGTCATAAAGAACATTGACCTCCATGCCCTTTTTCAGTGATGACGACACATAGCTCGTTTTACATTCATAAGTTTTTCCGTCAGCTTTAAATTCTATCTTACATACTCCGCCTCTGCCATATGATGTTATTTCGGTTATCCTGCCGACAGTCCGGCAGCCGATTTTTTTTAGTCTGACTATGGGTCGCATACATTTTATTACATAAAACATCATAAATAAAAGATATGAATCAAGCGACATAAAAGAAAAGTAAAAAAAGAAATCATCATAAAAATCATCACCCTTAAAAAGCAGAAGTCCCGACAGAACTATAAAAAACTCTGTTATAATGATTATGGCAACTGCACGCAGAATTTTTTTGATTATATTTTTAAAGCACATAAATCTGTTCTCCTATCTCGTATATATACAGAATCATATCATTGCCTGAGCGTGCTGTGAATGAATAACTTCCGTAGCTTTTCAGTTATCAGTGCGGAATTATTTTGCTCTCTGCTTTGCCCTCTGCGAATTGTTGAGGATTCTTTTTCTTATTCGAAGTGATTCGGGAGTTACCTCTAAAAGCTCGTCGTCTGCGAGAAATTCAAGACAGTCTTCAAGACTTAAAATCCTGTGCGGAACGAGTCTCAAAGCGTCATCGCTACCGCTTGCACGTGTGTTTGTGAGGTGCTTTTTCTTGCATACATTTACAACAAGGTCTTCCGTTTTGGGAGAAGCACCGACAATCATTCCCTCATAAACCGCAGTACCGGCAGGTATGAAAAGCTGTCCACGCTCCTGAGCGTTGTAGAGACCATAAGTAACTGCCTCTCCCGTCTCAAAAGATACAAGAGACCCTGTTTTTCGGCGTTCAATATCGCCCTTGTAAGCCTCATAGCCTTCAAATACATGACTCATAATGCCCTCGCCTTTTGTATCGGTCAGAAACTCGCTTTTGTAGCCGAAAAGTCCCCTCGCAGGAATGAGAAACTCAATTCTCGTCCTGCTTCCCTGAGGGTGCATATTCGTCATCTCACCTTTACGACTGCAAACTTTTTCCATTACAGCACCAACGCAGTCGTCAGGAACGTCAATAACAAGGCGTTCAATTGGTTCAAGTTTTCTGCCGTCCTCGCCCTCTTTGTAAAGTACACGGGGAGTTGATACGGAAAGTTCATATCCCTCACGTCGCACATTTTCAATAAGTATTGAAAGGTGCATTTCTCCACGTCCTGCAACACTGAAAGAGTCCGTCGAATCGGTTTCGGTTACACGCAGTGAAACGTCCTTTAAAAGTTCACGGAAAAGTCTTTCACGGAGTTGACGTGAAGTAACATATTTTCCCTCACGTCCTGCAAACGGACTGTCATTTACAGAAAATGTCATTTCAACTGTCGGCTCGCTTATCTTGACAAACGGCAACGGCTCGGGGCAGTCAACCGCACAGACCGTATCGCCTATGGTGATGTTTTCAATTCCTGAAATCCATACAATATCGCCAGCCTGTGCCGTATCGACAGAAACACGGTTTAGCCCCTGAATCTGAAGAAGTGATACTATTTTGGAATTATAGTTTTTCTTACTGCCTGTATAGTCGCATACAGTAATCTGCTGATTTACATTTATTTTTCCTCTTACGATACGTCCTATGCCGATTCTGCCGACATATTCGTTATAGTCGATAGAGGAAATAAGCATCTGCAAAGGTTCTTCCTCATTGCCTTCTGGAGCATCAATATAGTTGATTATCGTATCGAAAAGCGGTTTTAAGTCCGTACCTGTCTCGTACTGGCTGAGTGAAGCTGTACCGCTACGTCCCGAACAAAATAGAATTGGACTTTCAAGCTGTTCGTCATTGGCATCAAGGTCGAGAAGAAGTTCAAGAACTTCATCGCCTATTTCGTCAAGACGTGCATCGGGGCGGTCAATCTTGTTTACCACGACAATTATTTTATGTCCCATTTCAAGAGCCTTTGAAAGTACAAATCTCGTCTGTGGCATAGGTCCTTCGGCAGCGTCAACAAGCAGAAGAACGCCGTCCACCATTTCAAGAACACGTTCTACTTCACCGCCGAAATCAGCGTGTCCGGGGGTGTCTATGATATTTATTTTCACGCCGTCGTACATTACAGACGTATTCTTTGCAAGAATTGTAATTCCTCTTTCTCTCTCTATGTCATTGGAGTCCATTACTCTTTCCGCTACGTTCTGGTTTTCACGGAAAACACCGCCCTGTTTTAGCATTTCGTCGACAAGTGTCGTCTTGCCGTGGTCGACGTGGGCAATAATGGCGATATTTCTTAAATCATTTCTAATCATTTTCATTTCCTCCGAATTATTTTTTTTATATTAAACGTTCCTCAAAATCACAGGCACAGACAACAGAATTATCTTTTTTAAGGAAGTAAATAAGCTGTCTTATATTGTTTATATAGGTATTTTCGGGGACGTTTTTGTTTTCAATATCAATAATGAATTTCCAGTAAAGAAAATCAAGATTTTCGGGAATATATTCTTTGTTTTTTCTTATATCCATATCACACCATTCCGAAACTATACCGGACAAAGCTGTTTTTTGTCCGCTGACGAAATTTTTTACATTTTCAAAAAAATCATCATATTCCGAAATCGTATCAACGAATATTTTACAATAAAGATTTTCAATCATTGTCACATCTCATAAATATTCAATATATATTGTAAGATTATTTTCATAGGCTCTTGTGAACATCTCAATAAGGATTTTAAGAACCTCATGACTTTTAGCAAAATGCATTTTTGAATTATCAACATTTTGCAGTTGATATAAGGCTGACTGAATGTCGGGGATTTTCCAGTTGTCATTATCAAAATCCATACATAGCTGATAGTATTTGGCAAGACTTGTCCAGCCGTTTTCGTCGGATTCAATAGTATTGATTATGTCACTGAAATATCCGTCCCATACGTGAAATTTTTCTATAATGTAATCGTCGTTATAAAGACAGAAAATATATTCCGGTTCACCCTCGAAACCGTCATAATAGGTATAAATTTCAGTCATCGTTTGAACTCACAGCAAAATAAATACATTTATGCACAATATAAAGCAATTTCAGTGCAAAACATCTTTTTTTCAGCACATAAAAAAGCCCTTGCAGATAAATGCAAGGTCAAACTATATGCTGAAAATAAAAACAACCCCGATATTTCGGGGCATTCTTATGGTGGGAGAGGATGGATTCGGACCATCGAAGCTGAAAAGCAACAGATTTACAGTCTGCCCCCTTTGGCCACTCGGGAACTCTCCCACTATTTAAAAATGGAGCTGGTGGACGGACTCGAACCCCCGACCTGCTGATTACAAATCAGCTGCTCTACCAACTGAGCTACACCAGCTTAAATAACTTCTTTGTCACTCGACTTTTTTATTATATCACATAATTTCCGATTTGTCAAGTGTTTTCTGAAAATTTTTTCAAAAAATTTTTTTCGGAAATTTTTAACAGACAGTCGAGGCGACAGGACTCGAACCTGCGGCATCTTGGTCCCAAACCAAGCACTCTACCAAACTGAGCTACGCCTCGGACGGTGTTGTCCATGTCAGACAGCTTTTATATTATATCAGAAAAAAATCAGAATGTCAAGAGGATTTGCAAAAATCGTGATTTTATACAAAAAAACTTTATATAATTATGCGTATTCCACAAAGAAAAACGCTGTCACACGGATATGCGACAGCTTATACTTACAATAATAAAATTATTCTTCTTCCTCTTCCTCTTCTTCTTCCTCGTCATCTTCAGCTGTTTCGTCTTCAGATTCTTCTTCTGTTTCCTCTTCGGAACTTTCTTCCTCTTCGGACTTTTCTTCAGCTACATCAAGCTCGATATCGTCGTCCTCATCATAGAAATCGTCATCATCGAAATCATCATAATCATCTTCTGAGTCTTTCTTGAGAATGCGTGAAACGACTGCACCGACAACCGTAGCAGCACCGACGACGAGTAAACCTGCTAAAAACTTGTTCATTTTTAAATCCTCTTTTCTCCGCAAGGTAATTTCCGTAAAACCGCTTGCGGACGGTCTGCAAAAAAGCATAGATATATTATATCATACTTTTTTGGAAATTTCAATAGCTTACATATTATTTGTTAAAAACATCAAAATTGAGAGGGCAGTTATTGGTGCAGTTTCACAACGGAGTATTCTTTTTCCGAGCCATATACGCTCCGCACCGCTTTCAACTGCTGAAACAACCTCGTCAGAATCAAAACCACCTTCACTGCCGACAAACAGTCCGACTGACTTTATATTGCTGAAATTTATTTCATTAAAAGATTTTCCGCCCTGTTCTTCGTAAAGAATAATATTTTTGTCAAGCTGAGATGAAATTTCAAGCGACTGCTTTAAATTTACAATTCCTGTGATTTCGGGAATAATTCCCCGCCCCGATTGCTTTGAAGCCTGTTCGGCTATTTTATGCAGGCGTGGAAGTTTTTTGTTAAAATCCTTTTCGTCGGGTCTTGAAATACATCTCCTCGTCAGAACAGGGACAATCCTTGAAACGCCAAGTTCAATGCTTTTCTGTATTATATACTCCAGCTTGTCAAGTTTCGGGACAGCCTGAAAAAGAGTTACATAAATATCAGGCTCGCTTGCACACGGGATTTTTTCGTCAAGTTGCAGAAATACGGAGTCCGCAGTAATGCTTTCTATCGTGCAGTTGTAATCTATACCATTACAGCATACGGTTATTTTCTCGCCCTTTTTCATTCGTAGAGACCGCCCTATATGACGTGCGTCGTCGCCTGTAAGAATAATATTTTCCTCGTCAATTTCGTTTCTGAAAAATCTTGGCACATTTTCACCCCTTTAATACGGTTCAACCATTTTGTGACTTATATACGCAACTCCTGAGCCGTAGTCGATTTCATACCAGTAATTGTCAATAAGATTATACACATTATAGACCTGTCCCTGCGAGGCATAGCCGAGAACGTCATCTCCCTCGCATATTTTCGGGTATCTGTTTATGCAGGCTGAATTTTTTGAAACAATAACCTGAGAGCATACAGAGGGGGGGATTTCAGGAGAAGCACCGAGAGCTATATAACTTTTCGGAACGTAACCTATCCTGTATGACTGACTTCCAAAATCACGCCTTATAAAATACCAGTCGTCAACACTGCCGAGAATCTCAACACCGCCGTCCCTGTAAAGCATATATTTTACGTCTTTATAGCTGTCGGAGGACGGCTCGGAAAATATATAACAGCTTTCGACAATACAATAGCCCTCTGTTCTGTTTTCGACATATTTCTGATATGAAAGCGGAGTTGCATATTTGACATTGAAGTCATCAAAATCAAACTGTATTGTTATATTATTTTCAATGTTATTTGCAATATTTATTTCAGGACTTTCATTATTCGCTTCCTGAACGGCTACTGGCTGGGTTTCCTGAGGTGGTTGTTGTCCCGTTTCCGCAGGCTGTGCCGACGTTTCGGGCTGTGTTTCGGGAATTACTTCAATCGCAGAGAATGAAATGTTACTTAACTTCACATAACCTGTAAAGCCGTTTGCTGAAATATATGCCCACTGCTGTTCGGAATGGTTAAAGACAACTTCATCATTTGTATAGAGTCTGCAAAGTACAGAGCCGTTATCAATACTGCTTTTCATTTCAACATATTCTTCACCCGACGGAATGACTATATATGCAGATGTATCGGCACTTTCGCCGTCATCTGTGGTTTTTTCCGTTTCTTGAATAATATTGTTTTCCGAGATGTTATTATTGCTGTCGGACTGTTTTCCACACGATGTCAGCATGGCAACAACACACAACAGACAGATTATTTTTTTCATTTTTACCCCCTTGTTCTGAATATTTCAGGCACTAAAGCCGTATTACTTCTATTATACATCATATTTCTGCATTTTTCAAGTATTATCCGCTGTCATATTATACAAGAAAATATTATGTTTTTTGATATTTGTTACAAAAAATATTGCTGTTCTCTATTTGTACATAGTTTGTTAACAATTTGCATGAAAATTATGTTATAATAGGATTATCATTATTTTGTCAAACAGTTTTTTGTTAAGAGAGGAGTATTTTATATGTCCAAAAAGGGAAATTTCAAAAAGAGACTTACAGCTTTCACAGCCTCGGCAGTCATGGCAGTAAGTTCGCTTGCGGGAACGGCTTTAACTTCCGTTTCGGCTGAGTCGGATTTAGGTCTTGACAATTATGCAAAACTTTTACAGTATTCGCTTTACTTCTATGACGCAAACTACTGCGGTATAGGTGCAGGCGAAAAGTCCCACTTCTCGTGGCGTGGCGACTGTCACACGGACGGAACGGCTAACGGCGGATTCCATGACGCAGGCGACGGCATTATATGCGGTCTTACGGAGGGATTTACGGCTTCAACACTCGGCTGGATGTACTATGAGTATAAGGACGAATTTGAAAAGACAGGTACTTATGTACATTACAAGGACATTATGGACGAATTTGCACAGTTTTTCAAGACCTGCACTACTCTTGACGGAAGCGGAAATGTAACAAGGTTTATCTATGAGATAGGCGACGACGGTGCAGACCACAGCAAGTGGAAAGCTCCCGAAGCTATGTCAAGAAACAGCAATGAATATTATTCCACAACAGACGGTGCAAGCAACGTTGCCGCACAGTATGCAGCCGCACTTGCACAGCAGTATATAAATTTCGGCGACGAGGAAGCTCTTGTATATGCAAAGGCTCTTTATGAATTTGCTTCAAAAAACCGCAAGATGACTTATGACCAGTCTACATATTCAGACAAGAGCGTTGATGATGATATTGCATGGGCTGCGGGCTGGCTTTACATCGCAACGGGTGAACAGCCTTATCTTGCGGAAAACAGCAAGGATTTAAGCGGTAAAAATGACTGGACAGACGATTATTGCTATGCAAATTCGTGGCTTGCTTCGGCTATTTTAAATGCTGAAATTACTGGTAACTGGTCTAAGCCTGTAAGCTATATTCAGAATATAGTAAATCAGAATCAGAATAAATTCTACATCATGAACTCATGGGGAAGTGCAAGGCATAACACTCTTATGCAGACCTGTGCAATGGTTACAACAAAACACAAAGACAAGTCGGGAGCAGATTTCTCTGAATGGTGTAAGAAACAGATGAATATGATTCTCGGCGAGAATAATGCAAATATATGTCTTGTTGTAGGATATAACGACGTTTCCGCAACTTCTCCGCACCACCGTGCAGCGTCTAACCTTGATGTAGGCGATTCATGGCAGAACTGGTATTCGAGAGACTACGCAAGTATTCCTGGAAGTCATGTTCTTTACGGTGCACTCTGTGGCGGTCCTTCAAATGAAGATTTCAACAGTTTCAAAAATGACATCACAGACGCTGTTTCAAATGAGGTTGCACTTGATTATCAGGTTGGACTTGTCGGTGCTGCTGTAGGTCTTTACAGCTATTTCGGTACGGGTGCTGTTGTTGATTCAATCGGCGACGAGGTTACTGTATATGACGAGGAAATAGCAGTTGCACAGGGAAAAATTCCCGTTGTTGAAGATACAACTACAACTACCACCACGGAAGAGTCCACAACAACAACTACCACAGAAACTACTACAACAACAACTACTACTACCACCACAACAACAACTACTACTACTGAAACGACCCCTGTAGAAACAACTACAACAACACCTGTTGAAACTTCTGTTGTTATTATAATTGACTCATATCCGACAAAACTTGAATATACAGTAGGTGAGGAATTAGACCTTACGGGTGGTAGCTATCATGCTGTTGGAATTGATTCAAACGGCGGAAACTTCCATACACAAACAGTGAGCATGACAGACAATACGGATAGTTATTATGTCGACAGTTCACAGTTTGACAACACAAAAGCAGGTACTTACAAAATATATGTAAATATGAAGACCGCACAGACTTATTTTGAGGTTACTGTAAAGAACTCAGCGGATACAGATAATGTAAAATATGGCGACGCAGATGAAGACGGAGAAGTAAACATCAATGACGCTGTACTTATTATGCAGTCAAATGCAAATCCCGATAAGTATCAGCTTACGGAACAGGGCAAGAAGAATGCTGACGTTGTTGACGGTGACGGCGTAACAAATACTGATGCACTCGCTATTCAGTTTGTTGAATCAAGAACAATCACTCCCGACCAGTTCCCGATTACTTCGGCACAGCTTGACGAACTCAGCCAGTAATAATTAAAAAATTTCTTTCGGAACGTGCCTTAACGGTGCGTTCCTGTTTTTATGCGGACTATTTATTAACAAAATATTAACTGTAATTATATTGTAATAATTCAGTAATAAATCTGTAATCCATTCAGTTACAAAACAGTGTATAATTAGGTTAGCATAATGCGGATAAAAATTTTCAAGAAAGAGGGCAATTATTATGAAGAATAATAATTTCAGAAAAATAAGGTCGGCACTCGTCAGCAGTGTGCTTGCCGTTTCAGCACTTGCTACGCCTATGTCAACTTCGGTTATCATGAATGCTTCGGCAGCTAATGATAATTATGCAAAACTTTTGCAGTATTCGCTTTATTTCTATGACGCTAATATGTGCGGAACAGAAGTCGGCGAAAACGGCGCACTTACATGGCGTGACGACTGTCACACTCAGGACGAAGTTACAGGCGGTTTCCACGATGCAGGCGACCATGTAAAATTCGGACTTCCTGCCGGTTATTCCGCTTCAACTCTCGGCTGGAGCTACTACGAGTTCAAGGATTCTTTCGATTCTCTCGGACAGACTGCACATCTTAAAACTATCACTGATTATTTCGCAAAGTTTTTCAGGGACAGTACAACACTTAGCGGTGATACAGTAACAAACTTCGTTTATCAGATTGGCGACGGCGGTGCAGACCATGCAGAATGGTGTGCTCCCGAAGACCAAGGACCTGCAAGCCGTAAGACTTTCAGTACATCGTCGGGTGCAAGCGATATTGCCGCTGAATACGCTGCTTCGCTTGCTGTAAACTATGTAAACTTCGGAAACGAAGAGGATTTGAAATATGCAAAGGCTCTTTTTGATTTCTCAACAAAGTACAATCAGAAAGCAACCGACGGCACGGGCGGTTTCTATGATTCATGGGACTACTACGATGACCAGGCATGGGCAGCAGGCTGGCTCTACCGTGCAACAAACGACAACAAGTATAAGGATTTCCTCAGCACTTACATGAATTCAAACAATAAAGGCTCGTCGGGTATGGACGGCTGTCAGTGGGGTATATACTCAACAATGAGCTGGAATAATGTCAGCATGGGTGCGGGTATTCTCTATGCCGAAATAACCAATGACTCTGCCGACTGGAAAAAAGTAACCGACTACCTTAACAGCAAGGGCGGAAATTCCAACGATTATTATTTTGAACTTATGTGGGGAAGTGCAAGATACAACACCGCACAGCAAATGGCTGCACTTGTTGCAAGCAAGTACGGTGCAGCAAATTACAACGAATGGGCTAAAGGTCAGATGGACTACATCATAGGCAACAAGGGTGTAGGAAGTGCGCCGGCAAGGAGCTTTGTTGTAGGATTTGACAGCAATTCTCCGAAAAATCCGCATCATCGTGCCGCTTCAGGTTACAAGAGTTTTGACGAAATGGGCGATAATCAGCAGACGAGTCCAAACGGTCACGTTCTTGTCGGTGCGTTGGTAGGTGGTCCTATTTCTGCAGACGGAAGTTACGGCGATACTCTCAAGGACTATGAGGCTAACGAAGTAACACTTGACTACAATGCAACACTTGTCGGTGCTTCGGCTGGTCTTTACTCCGTTTACAAGACGGGTACTGTCGAATCTTCAATAGAGGGCGTGGGCAGTGTTCAGCAGGGTACTGTTACTGCACCGTCTCAGCAGACAACAACCACTACCACAACAGTAGTAACAAACAATCCGAATAATAACACAACAACTACTACAACAACATCACAGAATCCCGTTACTCCGTCAGGTCCTGCAATGTATACCATATCTCCTAACAAGTCGGTTGTATATGACCAGAATGCAAAGGATAAAATGGTAGGATTCAGCTGGTCGCAGTTCAACATACCTTCAACTGAAAAGGTAAAGAAAGTTGAAGTTACAATTTCTGCAAACGGCAATATCGGCAAATGGCAGGGCGCTTTCGGTTCTTCAACAAGTGTTGCTCCTGACTACTGGGCTCAGGGTGAAGACATGGAGCAGACTATAAACGGCAACAAGGGTACAGTTGTGTGGGAAGTTCCCTCATCTGTTGCTGATATAATTCAATATCAGTACGGCGGAGAAGTTAAATTCGGTACATGGTGGGTTGACTGCGGTAACTTCACTATCGAGGAAATAAAAGTCTACACCGACGGAACTTCTTCACAGACTCAAACTACAAAAACAACTACTACCACAACAACAACTACTACAACTACTACAACAACGCAGTGGAATCAGCCCTCAGGCAATGTAAACTACGGCGATGCCGACGAGGACGGAAAAATAAGCATTAATGACACTGTACTTATCATGCAGTCAACTGCAAATCCCGACAAGTATCATCTTACGGAGCAGGGCAGAAAGAATGCCGATGTTGTTGACGGCGACGGCGTAACGAATACTGACGCACTCGCTATACAGTACATTGAGTCAAGAACTCTGTCGCAGAGCGAATTTCCGATTACTTCGGCAAGACTTGATCAGCTCGGTCAATAAAATATAAAAAAATGACGTGCTTCCAAAAAAGGCACGTCTTTTTTTTATTATAAACTTGATTTTTATTCCTCGGGTGTGGTCTGAAGTATGGCGTATTCCATGAGAATCAGCGAAGCGTCAACCGAATCAATAAAACCGTCATTATTGAAATCGGCGGGTATACGCTGGAAGTCGCTGAAAGTACCGCTGTTGCCTGTTGACATAAGACTATATTCAAGAAGAACGGCGGAGGAGTCCACGGAGTCGACGAATCCGTCAAAATTGACATCTCCATTGTTATATTTAAATTCTATGCCGTTTTCCTCCGCATATGACTGTGCTTTTGTATCGGGCAGACCCTTTATCCTGAATCCGCTGACGGCTTCTATTCTGTTGTTGCGTGTGTTATAACGCATACCAAGTGCGTTTTCGCCTATGTCAATCACAGTCGGCGGAACGAAAATTCCCGAAATCATCGGACAGCCGAAGAATGCTTCTTTTCCTATTATCATTACGGACTCGGGGATATTTATAATTTCAAGCGACGAACAGGCACTGAAACAATTTTCGGGAATCGTTGCAAGCGAGCAGTCGAGCGAGACTTTTTCAAGGAAAATACAGCCGGTAAAACAGCCTGCTCCCAGATATATAACCGTCTCGGGAATTCTTATGCTTTTCAGCATGAGACAGCCGGAAAAAGCATTTTCGCCGATATGCGTTATACTTTCGGGGAGCTTTATATCCGTTATTGAGGTTTTCCCGAAAAAAGCCTTTTCGCCTATTGTCATTACAGGATAGCCCCCAAGAACTGACGGAACTGTTATATTACTGTCGTTTATATCGCTTTCCGTTATGGTCGCACTGAAATGCGAGTCAACAGTATAGTAAAAAGTGTTATTGCCTGATTTTTCGCTGAATACTGTTTCCTCCGCATTAGATGTCAGAGGGGAAAAAAGCATTGACAGGGCTGTGACAAACAAGGGAATTTTTTTCATTTAAATCACCTCATTGCGTATTATCTTTCCGTCAATCATGACAAGGACAGGCTCAGACATGAGGTCAAGCGGATTTTCTCCTTTCCTGTAAATCTGCAAATCTGCGTCCTTTCCTGATACTATGCTTCCGATACGCTCGCTTATGCCGAGAATTTCAGCAGGGTTTACAGTAAGATTTTCAAGGGCTTTTTCAAAAGACAGACCGCCTTTTATTGTTGCCTGTGCGGAAAGAGGAAGATACTGAATCGGTATGACTGTATGGTCTGTACATACAGCCGTCTTTACTCCGTTTTCGTTAAGTATACAGGCATTTTTTAATTCAAGCCCTTTCATTTCAGGCTTGCACCTGTCGCATATCACAGGACCGCAGATGACGGGGATTTTTTCTTCCGCTATTATATCAGCTATCTTATATCCCTCCGTACCGTGTATTATTACGGCATCAAGCGAAAATTCGTTAGCTATCCTCATTGCAGTGCATATATCGTCGGCACGGTGGCAGTGGAAAAAAGCCTTTTGTTTTCTCTCAAGCAGGGGCATTAATGACTCGCATTTTATGTCATATTCGGGCGGTTCGCAGTTATCGCTGTCTGAATAATAGCTGTCCATGTCATGAGTATAACGGCGTGATTTATGGAGTCCCTCACGGATTATTGCCGATACCGCCATGCGTGTAACCGGTGTTTCTGAACGGTTGTTGTAGACGTTTTTCGGATTTTCGCCGAGTGCAAATTTTATACCGACGGTTTTAATCAGCATATCGTCAGCCCTCCGACCTGCCGTCTTTATCGCACATATCTCACCGCCACACGCATTTGCACTTCCAGGGCTTGAAGCAACGGCTGTTATTCCCCTCATTCTCGCTTCTTCAAAGCACCTGTCAAAAGGATTTATGCCGTCTATTGCCCTCATCTGCGGAGTGAAAGGGTCGGTGGATTCGTTGCAGTCGTCCCCTTCAAAGTCAAGGCTGTCTTCAATTATTCCGAGGTGGGTATGTGCGTCAATAAACCCAGGGTAAACCGTTTTTCCGTCTGCATTAATGTCGTCGGACTTTATTTTTTCGGGAACGCCCACGCCGACGGCGGAAATTCTGTTTTTCTTTATTTCAATCCAGCCTTCAGGGATTATCCCCTGTTTGTCCATTGTAAATATCTCAGCATTGTAAATTAACATATTATCTCCGTTCTGTTTTGAGCTTATCACAGATTTCGTCCGCTATTTCGGGCGGAGTTCCGCACGCTTTTATGCGGATTGTAGAGTTTTTCAAATAAATTTCATGTCTCCTGTTATAGATTTCCTCAAGCTGTTCTTTAGTATTGTTCACAACAAGCGGTCGGTTGGTATCGTCTTTAATCCTTTTATAGCATTCCTCAAAAGGCACATCAAGATATATAATCTCGCTGTTGCCTGAGTTTTTTACCCTCCCGGCTGTAACGCTGTTCTGCATAGCTCCGCCACCGCACGAAACAACCGCTTTTTTTCCGCAAAGCGATACAACGGTTTCAGCCTCGGTCTCTCTGAAATAGGCTTCTCCTTTTTCAGAGAATATCTCAGGTATCGTCATGCCCTCGCTTTTAACTATCATTTCGTCCGTGTCGCAGAATCCGCACCCGGATTTTCTGGCAAGAATCTGTCCGACGGTGGATTTTCCGCAACCCATGAATCCGCAGAGAAACACAGTCATTTTAAAACCTCCTCTTTATACTCGATAAGCATATCGAAAACTTCATTACATTCCTTTTCATCGGCAATTTTAATATAAGTTTCTATATTACGCTTTGTTATGAATTTTTCCGACCTGATAAATTTTTCCATAATTTCAGAAGCATTTTTAATATCTCTGTATTTCAGAAAAAAATTATATTTATTATTTTTTATAATCTCATCTGTAAGGAATATAAAAAACTTCCTGAAATTCTTTTTTATATACGCTGTTGTAACATCGTCGCCGTCATTCAAATAAATCTGTAAGATAACGGGATATTTAAATTCATGTGACAAAACATGGGAATAGTCTTTGTCACGTATCATTTCAATGACATTACGGATACAATCATAATATCCGTTACAATTGAATTTAACACCACGGTACGTTATATATGATGTTGCCGTTGTAGACAGGTATTTTCCTTTAAAAGCTGTATGGTCTATAAATTCCACACTGTCCGCAAGTATGACATGATTTATATTATATTCCCTGAAAACACCGTAAAATATATATTTTACGCCGTCAGGAACTATAATTTCATCTATTCTTTTATCATCGTTGTAATAAGCTGTTAAAGTGCCATCTTCACTTATTTCAAACTTTTCCATTACTTGTTCATGGCGTTTACAGAATCTTCAACGGCTTTTATAATCACGTCAATATCTTCTGTCCTGAACTTACCGCCATACCATATTTCATGTGCCTTTACAGCCTGATACACGAGCATTGACGCTCCGCCTACAGCTGTTTTTCCGTGAGAACGTGCCTTTTTCATGAAAAGTGTTTCCGTCGGATTATAGATTACATCGAAGAATGAAGAGCTTTTTTCGATAACGCTGTCAGCCACTGCACAGGCATCTGTTTTCGGATACATTCCGACGGGTGTGGCGTTGATAAGCAGGTCGAATCCCTCGTCAAGAGTCGCAATATCGGCAATCCTTACGGAAGCGTTGTCGCACTTTTCGAGAATTTCAGCCATGAGAATCTGGGCATTCTTAACGTCCTGCGGAATTACGGCAAGCGTTATGTTTCCGCCGTGGAGTGCCGTTTCAATGGCTATCATTCTTCCTACACCGCCACAGCCGAGTATGCCGACTTTTTGGCTTATCGGGAGAAGTTCGGCAGACATTAAAAAGCCGTCGCAGTCGGTATTATAGCCGACGAGTTTTCCGCCGTCATTCTGTATGCAGTTTACGGAATTATATCTTTTTGCACTGTCTGCGAGTTCGTTCATAAAGGGAATAACCGTCTGCTTATGCGGAATTGTGACATTCATTCCGTTATAGCCTTTTATGATGTCAAGGCTTTCGGGTAGTTTTTCGGGTGCGATGTCAACGAGTTCATACGAAAAGTCAGTAATTCCGCTGAGTGCAAAAAGTCTTTCGTGGATAAGAGGGGACATTGTATGTCCGAGGGGATGACCTGTCAAAGCGTATCTGTTCATTTTTATAATCTCCTTTTTATAAGTTTTCAACTGCCGACGGGCTGTCAATATTTACCGTTGCAACGTCTTTCAAAGTCTTTTTAACAAGTCCTGTCAGGGTTTTTCCTGCTCCGAACTCGACGAATTTATCCGCACCGTCTTTATACATTGCGGAGAGTTCGGAAGTGAATTTTACAGGCGATACAATGTGTTTTGCGAGAAGTCCAGCCATATCCGAAAAGTCTGTCAGTTCTCCGCCCGTGACGTTTGAATAATATTTAACCTGCGGTGCTTTGAAAGTAATTGTCTTTGCGGTTTCGTAGAATTTCTCCGAAGCTGTACGCATTAATTCGGAGTGAAAAGCTCCTGCAACGTTAAGCGGTACTACTCTTGCTTTCATTTCTTTGAAAATCTCCGTTACTTCTGCTACGCCTTCGGGAGTTCCTGCAATTACAGTCTGCACAGTCGAGTTATAATTTACAGCCGAAACATACGCCTTTGCGTTGTTGCAGACTTCTTCTACCTTTTCGGGAGCTATCTTCATTATCGCCGACATTGCCCCCTTGTGTTCACGTGCGGATTCGTCCATAGCCTCGGAACGTGCCTTTATAAGTCTGAATGCGTCCTCAAGCGTTACCATTCCCGAGGCAACAAGTGAAGCATATTCGCCGAGTGAATGCCCTGCCACGCCGTCAAATGTAAAGCCTTTTTCCTTTGCACATTCAAGTGCCATAAGCGAGTGTGCCATTATGGCGGGCTGTGCGTTTATCGTAAGGGAAAGTTCTTCAGTCGGCATTTCAGAAAGCATATATACAAGGTCTCTTCCGAGAACTTCCGAGCCTGTTTCTGCTATTTTTAATGCGGAGGGAATCGTAAGGAAATCTTTTCCCATTCCTGAAGTCTGTGAACCCTGTCCCGAAAACAGTGCAATTGTCATAATAAATAACTTCCTTTCTGTATGTTATATACAAATCATTGGCAAAAATAACCTGTTTAGTCCGTGTTTGTTTGTGACAAATGACGATATTTTATTAATGCTTTGTAATATCGTTGCAAAAAAACCGGAAATGATTTAAAATATATATTGTACTTTATTTATTGTACAATAATACTATAACATAATTTTACGGATTTTACAACCGTTATTTTATATTTTATTTTGAAGGAGTGCAGAGTAATGGGTATAAATATTCTCGGACTTGGAAAGTATGTTCCTGAACAGGTTCTTACAAATGACGACTTTAAACGCTTCATTGATACTGATGACGAATGGATAAGAACGAGGACAGGAATATGTGAGAGACATATGGCTGGCTGGGAGCCTACATGGTATATGGGTAAAGAGGCTTCTCTTGTGGCTATAAAAAAGGCGGGAATTTCGCCCGAAGATATAGGTCTTGTGATTTCATGCACGGCGACTTCCGATTTTCATACGCCGAGTATGGCAAGCGTTATACAGCATGAGACAGGTGCTGTAAATGCCTGTGCCTTTGATATAAATGCTGCGTGTACCGGCTTTATATATGGTCTTGATACCGCAAGACGTTTTCTTGAGACAGACGAAAGTATGAAATATGCACTTGTTGTTGCCAACGAGTCTCTTTCAAGATTCGTTGACTTCAAAGACAGAGCGTCGTGCATACTTTTCGGTGACGGTGCTTGTGCGTGTGTTATAGAAAAAAGTGACAAGCTTTTTGCATCTCATCTTGCTTCGGACGGAAGCGGTGCGGGCTATCTCTGTGCGAGGGCTCTGGACGTTGCACCTGAAGTTAAAATTGATAAGGACTTTGATGACGGATTCACGAAAAACCCTCTTCACAAACTTTATCAGAACGGCAAGGAAGTATATAAATTTGCTGTAAATGCTCTGCCTGAGTCTTTCGAGAGAATTTCAGAAAAGACGGGATTAACAAAAGATGAGATAGACTGGTTTATACCTCATCAGGCTAATATCAGGATAATAGAGACAGCCTCTAAAAAACTCGGCGTATTAATGGATAAGTTTATTGTTACAATAGACCATTACGGAAATACATCAAGTGCATCAATACCGCTTGCACTGGAAGAATCCGTAGAAAAGGGCATAATAAAGCGTGGACAGAAAATAGCCCTTATCGGATTCGGTGCAGGTCTGACATACGGCGGTATTGTGCTTGAATATTAAAACAAAGGAGTTAAACAGAATATGAAAACAAGATTAACCGAACTTCTCGGCTGTAAGTACCCTGTCATACAGGGCGGTATGGCATGGGTGGCAGAAAATACACTTGCTTCTGCTGTATCGAATGCAGGGGGTGTAGGTCTTATCGCAGGCGGAAATGCTCCGATAGACTATCTCCGTGAACAGATAAGACTTTGCAAGGAAAAGACTAACAAGCCTTTTGGTGTAAATATAATGCTTATGAGTGACAATGCCGACGACCTCGCACAGCTTGTCATCGACGAGGGGGTTTCCGTTGTTACGACGGGTGCAGGCAATCCCGGAAAGTATATGTCTGCATGGAAAGAGGCAGGCGTTAAAGTAATACCTGTTGTACCAGGTGTTGCACTTGCAAAGCGTATGGAAAGAGCAGGTGCGGACGCTGTTGTTGCGGAGGGTACGGAATCGGGCGGACATATCGGCGAAAATACAACAATGTGCCTTGTACCGCAGGTTGTTGACGCTGTTTCAATACCTGTAATTGCTGCGGGTGGTATTGCTGACGGTCGTGGAATGGCTGCTTCTTTCATGCTCGGTGCGGAGGGCGTACAGATTGGTACACGTTTTCTTGCCTCGGAAGAATGTCAGATTCATCAGACTTTCAAAGACCTTGTTATAAAAGCAAAAGATACTGATAATATCGTTACAGGTCGTTATACAGGTCACCCGTGCAGAAATATCAAGACAAAGTTCGCAAGAAAACTTGCCAACGGTGAAAAAGACGGCTCGCTTACTCCCGATGAGTTCGAAAAGCTAACAGTAGGAGCGTTGAGACGTGCTGTTGTGGACGGCGATGTTGAAAATGGTTCTTTCCTCTGCGGGGCTATTGCAGGCATGGTAAACGAAATAAAACCCTGTAAGGAAATCGTTGATGAGATTGTGGCACAGGCTGAAAAGCTCCTTAAAATATGAGTGAATTAAGTTTCAGATATTGTCCTGTATGTGGTGAAGAACTTGATACCGGAAAAATATTACTGCCTTTGGAGCATGGATTTAGTTCAACGCAGTATGTAGAATGGTATTCTGACAGGAAAATCGAAAGCAACAAAGGTAATATATCAAAAGGTCTGTTTAAAGTAGCATATGACAAAAGAACTGCTGTAAAGAAAGTGGGCGGACACGTTCCGTCAGGGTACTGCGAAAATTGTGACAGGATTTTTGCGGAGTTTGACATAAGAGAAAAATATAATCCAATCGGTGAGGAAGCAATTCCAACTTATGATATGGATTATTATGAAGAATCTGCCGATTCTGTCTATGAAGATAAAATTGTTTCTTATGATAGTGATAATCATGAAGAAAAATATGATACAGTCGGTGGATATAAAATTATGACTGACAGTATAAAATTTAATAAATCGGAGGATTAAAAAATATGGCTACGGCAATTATTACAGGTGCATCACAGGGAATAGGTGCTTGCATAGCAAAGAGACTTGCAAAGGACGGTTTTGACGTTGTTATAAATCACTATCCGAGTGACAGCGACAAGGAAAAAGCTCTTGCAGTTGCAGAGGAGTGCAGGGCTTTCGGCGTAAAGGCTGAATATTATTCCGCAGATGTTTCAAAGTTTGCGGACTGCGAAAACATGGTAAAACAGGTAAAGGCAGATTTCGGCACGATTGATGCACTTGTCAACAATGCAGGTATCACAAAAGACAGTCTGCTGGCAAGAATGACGGAAGAAGCATATGACACAGTTATTGCAGTAAATCAAAAAAGCGTCTATAACATGATGAAGAATGTTTGCAGTGTTATGATGAAGCAGAAACACGGCAGTATTGTTAATGTATCGTCGGTTGCAGGTCTTTACGGAAATGCAGGGCAGGTTAATTATTCCGCATCAAAATCTGCAATAATCGGCATGACAAAGAGCGTTGCAAAGGAATACGGACGTAAGAATATACGTTGTAATGCGGTTGCACCCGGTCTTATACGCACTCCTATGACGGACGTGCTTTCAGATGATTTGAAGGCAAAAATGCTTGAGGCGGTCGCTCTCAGAAGATACGGCGAGCCTGAAGAAATAGCCTCGGTTGTTTCGTTTCTTGTCTCGGAGAATTCCTCCTACATTACGGGACAGGTTATCGAAATTTCGGGCGGTCTTTCAATGTGAAAATAATTTTTTGAGAAAGGATATATTACATGAGCAGAAGAGTAGTTATTACCGGAATGGGTGCGGTTACTCCGCTTGGAACGGGTGTTGAAAAGTTCTGGGCAGGAATAAAGGAAAATAAATTAGGTATTTCGTATATAGATATGTTCGATACGTCAGACACAGGCGTGAAGATTGCAGGTATAGTAAGGGATTTTGATGAGTCTGCATATTATGGCGTTAAGGGCTGTTTTGACAAGAAAGAATCAAAGCGTATGGATATGTTCACAAAATACGCTGTTGTTGCAACTCATGAAGCTATTCAGGACGCCGGCACTGATTTTTCTGATATAGACCCATACCGTGCAGGCGTTATTGTCGGCTCGGGTATAGGCGGTATAGACCTTACAATAAACGAACACAACAAGTATATAACAAAGGGTGTAAACAGAATTTCCGTTTTTTACGTTCCCATGATGATAAGCAATATGGCATCAGGCACTATCTCTATGAAAACAGGTTTCAGGGGGGCAAACTTCGATATAACAACAGCCTGTGCGACGGGTACTAATGCAATCGGCGAGGCTTTCAGAAAAATCAAAGACGGCTATCTTGATGTATGTCTGGCAGGCGGTACAGAAAGTACACACGAAGAATTTACTTTTGGCGGATTTGCAAACATGAAGGCTCTTACAAAGTCCGATAATCTCGAGCGTGCTTCTATTCCGTTTGACAAGGAAAGAAATGGTTTTGTACTCGGAGAGGGAAGTGCTGTACTCGTTCTTGAGGAGTACGAACACGCAAAGGCAAGAGGGGCTAAAATCTATGCAGAGGTTGCAGGTTACGGTGCAACCTGTGACGGATATCACATGACTTCTCCGATGCCGACGGGCGAGGCAGCAGGAATGGGTATGTCTCTTGCTATGCAGGAGGCAGGAATAAAGCCCGCTGATGTTGATTATATCAATGCACACGGTACATCTACGGGTCTAAATGACAAGTATGAAACAAGGGCTATAAAGTGTGCTTTCGGTGACGAGGCTTACAATGTAAAAATAAATTCCACAAAATCCATGATTGGTCATCTTCTCGGTGCGGCAGGGGCTGTTGAGGCTGTCGTTGTTGCGAAGTCCATTCAGGAGGGATTTATTCACAGAACTGTCGGCTATAAAGTGCCTGACGAGGAGTGCGACCTTAACTATTGTACGGACGGAAATATTCAGCAGGAAGTTAATTATGCTCTGTCCAATTCTCTCGGATTCGGCGGTCACAATGCTACTCTCTGCTTTAAAAAAGTAAGTGACTGAGGAGGTAAAAAATGAAAGTCAAAGACAAGAGCGAAAATGTCATGATTATGAAACTCATTGATATTGAAACTGTTGAAAGGCTCGCCGAAATAGTTTCGGAAAACGACCTCGGCGAAATATGTATAAATTCAAGCGGTTTTGGTTCGGTTACAATCAAAGGAAAGAAAAATATTCCTGCTCCGCCTGTTATGCCTATGGGTATTTCTGCACCCGTGGCACAGCAGAATAATTCCGTTTCCGCACCATCGGAAAAGAATGACGGCGAAGAAGTCGGCAATGTTATAAAGTCGCCTATTGTGGGAACGTTCTATTCTGCTCCGTCACCTGACAAACCTCCTTTTGTAAGGGTCGGCGACAAGGTTAAAAAAGGCGATGTCGTTATGATTATAGAGTCTATGAAACTCATGAACGAAATACAGTCTGAATTTAACGGCACAGTCGACAAAATACTTGTTTCGGACGGTCAGGCGGTTGAGTTTGACCAGCCCGTCATGATTATAAAATAAAGGAGTTATTTTAAGAAATGTCAGATATAGTTATGAATAAAGAGCAGATTATGGAAATTATTCCGCACAGAGCTCCTTTTCTGCTGATTGACGAAATAACGGAGCTTGAAGTCGGCGTTAAAGTAAAGGCAAGAAAGTATATAAAGGAAGATGATTTCTGGTTTAAGGGGCATTTTCCCGACTATCCCGTAACCCCCGGGGTGCTTATGGTTGAAATGCTCGCTCAGGCAGGTGCTGTATGTATGCTTTCAAAGCCTGAGTTTAAGGGAAAAATCGGGCTTTTCGGCGGTATTGACAAGGCAAAGTTCAGAAGACAGGTTGTCCCAGGGGACGTTCTTGATTTGGAAGTGGAAATGATACGCCAGAGAGGTCCTGTAGGTACCGGAAAAGCCGTTGCAACAGTGGGCGGTGAAAAAGCCGTTTCCTGCGAGATTACTTTTGTAATAACGGACGGAGACAGGGAATGAGCGGAATGTTTAAAAAAGTTCTTATCGCAAACAGGGGCGAAATAGCCGTAAGAATTATAAGGGCTTGCCGTGAGCTTGGTGTAAAGTGTGTTGCGGTCTACTCGACCGCCGACCGAAAGTCTCTTCATGCACAGATTGCGGACGAGGCTATCTGTATCGGCAGTCCTGCGACAAAAGACAGCTATCTTAATATGAACGCCATTATTCAGGCTTGCCTTAACTGCGGTGCGGATGCTATTCACCCAGGTTTCGGATTCCTTTCCGAAAATGCCGAGTTTGCAAGGCTCTGCGAAAAGTACGGAATAAATTTTATAGGTCCTTCGTATCATTCTATAGAAATGCTCGGCGATAAGGCAAACGCTAAAAAAACTATGGCAAAGGCTGGCGTTCCTGTAATTCCTGGTTCTGACGGGGCGGTATCTTCAATTGAAGAAGCAAGGGAAATTGCAGAAAAAGCAGGCTATCCCGTGCTTGTAAAGGCTTCGGCAGGCGGTGGCGGTCGTGGTATAAGGCTTGTCAGCAGTCCGTCGGAACTCGAAATGCAGATTGAGTCCGCAAAACGTGAGGCTATGAATTATTTCGGTGACGATACTGTTTATATAGAAAAATTTCTTATAAATCCGCATCACGTCGAAATACAGATTTTAGCCGACAAAACAGGCAATACAATATATCTCGGAGAACGTGACTGTTCTATGCAGAGACGTAATCAGAAAGTCCTTGAAGAGTGTCCGAGTCCCATTGTCAGTGACGAACTCCGCAGAAAAATGGGCGAATCTGCCGTTACGGTTGCAAGACAGTGCGGTTACTACAATGCAGGAACAATAGAATTTCTTGTTGACGAAAACAGAGACTATTACTTCATGGAAATGAATACCCGCATACAGGTTGAACACCCTATTACAGAAGAAGTTACGGGAATAGACCTCGTTAAAGCACAGATTGAAATTGCCTCAGGAATGTCTCTTAACATAAAACAGGAAGATATAAAGCTGAGGGGGCACGCCATAGAGTGCAGAATAAATGCCGAAAATCCTGAACTTGATTTCCGTCCCTCGCCCGGAACTATAACCGCTCTCTATATGCCCGGAGGTCCTGGAATAAGAATAGACGGGGCAGTCTATCAGGGCTATACTATAACGCCGTATTATGATTCCATGATTAGTAAACTCATTGCACACGGCTCTGACAGGGACGACGCTATCAGGAAAATGAAATGGGCTTTAGCGGAGTTTATTGTTGACGGCGTTGATACTAATATAGACTTTCATCTCGGCATTATCAAACAGCCTGAATTCAGGGACGGAAACTATGACATCGGATTCCTTAACAGGTATATGGAAAAACATAAAAAGAATTAATCACGAAATGCGGTGAAACAAGATGTTTGAAGATTTTTTTAATGTTGTAAAAAAACGTTTCAATGACAGCAACGACGAGGCGGAAAAGGAAACTGTGAAATGCCCGAGATGTCAGGGGAGTGTTTTTCTTGAACGCTATGAAGAACTGCACAGGGTCTGCCCGAACTGCAATTATCACGGCAGGCTTTCGGCTTCCGAGAGAATAGCAATTACCGTTGACAAGGAGAGTTTCAGGGAATTTGATGCAGATATGAAAAGCCTTAATCCTATAGATTTTCCCGACTATGCCGAAAAACAGGAAGCAATAAGAGAAAAAACAGGGCTTAATGATTCTATTATAACGGGAACGGCAACAATAAAAGGCTCGCCGACGGTTATCGGAATAATGGACTCAAGGTACATGATGGGGTCAATGGGCAGTGTTGCGGGCGAAAAAATAACAAGGGCTTTTGAGTATGCAACGGAAAATAATCTGCCTGTTATAATGTTTACAGCTTCGGGCGGTGCAAGAATGCAGGAGGGAATTGTTTCGCTTATGCAGATGGCTAAAACCGCAGGTGCGGTAAAACTCCACAGCGACAGCGGAGGACTTTACATAACCGTTATGACAGACCCTACAACAGGCGGTGTTACGGCAAGTTTTGCGTCGCTCGGGGATATTATAATTGCAGAACCTAAAGTTTTAATAGGATTTGCAGGCAGGCGTGTTATTGAGGGAACTATAAAGCAGAAACTTCCTGACGATTTTCAGCTTGCGGAGTTTCAGCACGAAAAGGGTTTTGTTGATATGATTGTCGAGAGGCGGAAAATGCGAAGCACTTTATCACATCTGCTGAAACTTCACGGATATTATCCGCAGGAAAAGGAGGTCTGACAATGGACGAAAAAAAATCCGCATGGGAAAAAATTCAGCTTGTTCACACAAAGGGCAGACCGACTATAAATGACTATATACCGTTGGTTTTCACTGATTTCTATGAAATGCACGGCGACAGGCTTTTCGGCGATGACAAGGCTATAATGGGCGGTATCGCCCGCCTCAACAATATGCCCGTGACTGTTATTGCACAGGTAAAGGGTCGTGACATAAACGAAAACAAGGCTTGCAATTTTGCTATGCCTCACCCCGAAGGCTACAGAAAGGCTCTCCGTCTCGCAAGACAGGCGGAAAAATTCCACAGACCTGTTATCTGCTTTATCGATACCCCAGGAGCTTCACCCAGTGTGCCAGACGAGGAAAGAGGACAGGGCGAGGCTATAGCTAAAAATATTGCTGAATTTATGACCTTGAAAACGCCGATAATATCTATTGTTCTCGGCGAGGCAAGCAGTGGCGGTGCGTTGGGTATCGGTGTATGCGACGAACTCGCCATGCTCGAAAATGCACAGTATTCTGTATTATCGCCCCGTGGCTTTGCAAGCATTCTATGGAAAGACGCTTCACGTGAACAGGAAGCAAGCGAAATTATGATGATTACCGCAGAAGATATGGTTAAGCTGGGCGTTGCGGAAACCATTATTGAAGAGCCACTCGGCGGAGCACACAACGATTTAGACAAAATTTCAGAAAATATCAAGGAATATTTGTCATATAAAATCCCTGAAAAATGCAAAAAAGATATTGACGTTTTACTAAAAGAACGGTATACTAAATTTAGAAAAGTCGGCGAGTTTACAGAATAGCCGTTTTCTGACTGATTTGTATAAAAAAATACAACAGTTAAATATTATTTTAGGAGGAAATTACAATGACTTTTGACAAACTCAAGAATATTATTGTTGAACAGCTCGGCGTTGAAGAAGATGACGTTAAGCTGGAAGCAAATATTCAGGACGACCTCGGTGCAGATTCTCTTGATGTTGTTGACCTTATAACAACTATCGAAGATGAATTTGATGTTTCAATCCCTGATGAAGTTGTTGAGGACATCAAGACAGTAGGCGACATTGTTTCTTACATCGACAAGAACGCTGAATAATCATTAAGAAAAATCCTCCGGCTGAAAAGTCGGGGGATTTTTTTATCTGTAAAATTTTTCATATTTATTTTGGTTAGCTTCTGCAAATCAAAACTTGCATTAAATTTAATTTCATGATATAATATTTCTACAGACTTTTTCTTTGCCGTTGACGTGTTACGGCGGAAAGGATTTTTTGAATGAAGAAAATCACAATCATCACAGGACATTACGGCAGTGGAAAGACAAATCTTGCCGTTAATCTTGCAATAAGGGCAAGCGGTGAGGGAAAAACGGTTGCGGTGGTTGATTTGGATATAGTCAATCCTTATTTCCGAACAGCTGATTTCCGTGGACTTTTTGAGGAAAATAATATCGAACTTATAGCTCCTGACTTCGCAAACAGCAATCTTGATATACCGTCGGTGCAGTTTGACGTTGAACAGCTCGCAAAAAACAGGGAGTGTCTTATAATAGACGTTGGCGGTGACGATGCAGGGGCGTTTGCTCTCGGTCGCTATGCAGAGGCTTTGAAGTCTTACGGCGATGACGTGGCTATGTATTATGTTGTGAATCAGCGGAGATATTTAACGGAAAGTCCCGAACAGGCTATATCCCTTATGTATGAGATAGAGAGTGCCTCGAGAATGAAGCACACGGCTATAGTAAACAATACAAATTTAGGCTGTGAGACGACAGCCGAGATAGTGGACAGCTCGGCGGAGTTTGCTTCTGAAATATCCGTGCGGACAGGTCTGCCGGTTGAGTTTACGGCATATCCCCAAGAGTGTGCGGAACTTTCGGATAATCCCGATATTTTTCCCGTAAAGGTCTATGTAAAGCCGTTATGGGATTTATAATATATTTTTATGCGGAAAGGAGTTGCTGACAAATGGCAAAGATGAATGTTATTACGGAACGTTGCAAGGGTTGCGGACTGTGTGTTACTGCCTGTCCAAAAAAGATAGTTTCAATCCAGAAAGAAAAACGAAACAGAAAAGGCTATTTCTATGCGGAGTGTACCGACATGGATTCGTGCATAGGCTGTGCAATGTGTGGTATAATGTGTCCGGACTGTGCAATAGTCGTTGAAAAATAATTGAAAGGAGCTTTTTGCTTTGGAAAGAAATCTAATGAAAGGTAACGAGGCACTCGCCGAGGCAGCTATCCGTGCCGGCTGTAAGTGCTTTTTCGGCTATCCTATAACACCTCAGACAGAATTGTCCGCCTATATGTCCAAGCGTATGCACAAGGCAGGCGGTGTATTTTTACAGGCAGAATCGGAAATATCTGCTATAAATATGGTACTCGGTGCGTCGTCGACGGGCGTGCGTGCCATGACTTCATCGTCTTCTCCCGGAATTTCCCTTAAAAGTGAGGGAATATCCTATCTCGCAGGCTCGGACTTACCTGCCGTAATTATAAACGTTCAGCGTGGTGGTCCTGGGCTGGGCGGTATTCAGCCCTCACAGGCGGACTACTGGCAGGCAACAAAGGCTCTCGGTCACGGCGATTTTCATCTTCTTGTATTTGCTCCCGCTTCCGTTCAGGAAATGGTTGACATGGTTGTAAAGGCTTTTGACAGTGCCGACAAGTACAGAATGCCCGCAATGATTCTTGCCGACGGTCTGCTCGGTCAGATGATGGAGCCTGTTTCATTCCCTGAAATAAATGCAGATGTTCATGACAAGAGTTCGTGGGCTGCAAACGGTCACGGTAACAAGAGAAATCATCATATTATAAACTCTCTCTATCTTAAACCCGATGAACTCGAAAACTCTGTAACGGACAGGTTCGCAAGGTATGAACTCATAAAGGAAAATGAAACAGATGCGGAACTTTATCTGACTGACGACTGCGATATACTTCTTTGTGCGTACGGTGCAACGGCTCGAGTTGTAAAGTCCGCTGTAAATTCCGCACGTGAAGTCGGCATAAAGGCAGGTATGTTCCGCCCTAAGACTTTATGGCCTTTTCCTGTGAAAGAACTTAACAAGGCTTGTGCGTCTGCAAAGTGTCTGCTTGATGTCGAAATGTCAATGGGTCAGATGATTGATGATATAAAACTTGCTATCAACTGTTCAAAGCCTGTGCATTTCTTCGGACGTACAGGAGGAGTTATTCCTACTCCTGCGGAAATTCTCGGCGAAATTAAAAAAATCGGAGGTGCTGTATAATGGCTGTTGTTTTTGAAAGACCAAAGTCGCTTATTGATGTTGCAACCCATTATTGCCCAGGCTGTACCCACGGCATTGTACACCGTCTTGTCTGCGAGGTTATCGACGAAATGGGCATTGAGGGCGATACTATTGGTATATGTCCCGTAGGCTGTTCGGTTATGGCGTATGACTATTTTGGCTGTGATATGATTGAAGCACCGCACGGCAGAGCTCCAGCCGTTGCAACGGGTGTCAAGCGTACCAATCCTGACAAGTTTGTTTTTACTTATCAAGGGGACGGCGACCTTGCCGCTATCGGTACGGCGGAAACAGTTCACGTCGCAGCACGTGGCGAAAATATAGTTATTATATTTATTAACAACACTATCTACGGAATGACGGGCGGTCAGATGGCTCCTACTACTATTCCCGGACAGGTTACGCAGACTACTCCTTATGGAAGAGACCCCGAACTTGCAGGCTATCCTGTGAGAGTCTGCGAAATGCTCGCTACACTCACGGGTACGGCTCTTGCACAGCGTGTTTCCGTTGATACCGTTCCGCATATACGTGAGACAAAAAAGGCTATCCGCAAGGCTTTTGAAAATCAAAAGGAAAAAAGAGGTCTCTCAATAGTTGAGGTACTCTCAACCTGTCCGACAAACTGGGGAATGTCACCGACTGAGGCTATAAAGAGACTTCAGGACGAAATGATTCCATATTATCCGCTCGGCGTTTACAAGGACGTTACGGCAGAGGGAGGTAATAAATAATGACTACTGAAATTTTGCTTGCAGGTTTCGGCGGACAGGGTGTACTTTTTGCAGGAAAAATCCTTGCATACTGTGGTCTTATGGACGGCAAGGAACTTTCCTGGCTTCCGTCATATGGTCCTGAAATGCGTGGAGGTACGGCTAACTGCTCCGTATGCATTTCCGATAAGCCTATAGGTTCTCCGCTTGTCCTCGAGCCTGATATACTTATTGCTATGAATCAGCCCTCTTTTGACAAGTTCGTCAATTCCGTAAAATCTGGCGGTAAAATCTTTATTGACAGCACGCTTATCGAGTCGAAGTGTGAGAGAAAAGATGTTGAGGCTTATTATATACCCTCCTCACAACTTGCCGACGAAAACGGTCTGAAAGGCGGTTCTAATATGATACTGCTTGGAAAGCTTATAAAAGAAACAGGGCTTTTTTCGAAAGAAACTGTTAAAAAGGCTGTCGAAAAGGCTGTTCCGCCTACAAAGGCTAAACTTATTGAAAATAATATAAAAGCTATCGGAATAGGCATGGAAAACTGATATTTATAAAAAATTCCCCTCTCGGATTTATTTCCGAAAGGGGTTTTTTTGGCTATCTGTGGCTTCCTCCGCCACTATGACCGCCACCGCCATGGCTTCCGCCTGAATGACTGCTTGTCTGGATTTTTGTCTTGGTTGTGTATTCCCGTATGAAAATATCCTGCTCATTGGTGAAATGCGTCTTGTCTCCTGCAACGTATACGGCGGAGTCTTGACCGTGCTTGAATCGGTATCGGTATTTTATTGCAAAAAATAAAATAATAAACGTTGCCACACCGATTCCGAAACATAGCAGAATCAAAGTATAGTCCACGGGGGATTTTGCGTATGACTCAATATCTCGCAGAAAGGCGTTTATTGCATTGCTGACGTGTTCTTTTTTTACAGGCTCTGTTGACGGCGGAAGGGATTTTCCTGCATATTCAGTTATATCAGAATATTTATTCCTGTATATATCCCTTGCAAATCCGCTTGCCGAAAGATAGTCGTAGGCAGGTGAACGCCCCGAAACGTCAATGTAATAAATAAGTCCCGAAGTTCCTGCACCGAAATTATCATCATAGATATTCTCGGAATATCTCTCTATTTCATAATCGGTTTTGTCTGCGTCCGCACTCCCTGCAACGTAAATCATTATATTAAATCCCAGTTTTTCAGCTGTTTTGCGTATGCTGTCATTTATACTGCCTGTGTCTCCGAGTATGCCGTTTACGTCAACACAAACGCATTTTTCAATGTCAACGGGGTATTCGCTTTTCGGAAAAGCCTTTATACTAATCATTACGCCTATAAAAGCAATAATTATAATATTTACAATAATAAGTATGATTTTTTTCATTATATCAGAAAGCCTCCAATCAGAAACGAAACAGCTGTTACCGCAAGACCGATTGCAGAGCTGAAAAGTGCGAGCTTTGCACTGTCGAGTGGCGGAGTGCCTGCGAGTTTTCCCGTCTGTCCGTTTACTGCAAACTCATAGACTTTATCTTTATATCTGTATGTCATGAACCACACGGGAAGCATTATGTGTTGCCATTTCGTGCCGAGTATTCTGTAATTCTCGTGGCTGTATATTACGGAATCATATCCGAATATGCTTGAATCTATTACTTTTTTTCCTGCCTGTGTCGCTCTCTGCTTTATTCTCGGAAAAACGTCCGCTTTGCCCATGTCAAATTTATCCGCAAAAAATCCGCTGAAATATGACATCGAAAAATCTTTCAAATCGTCATAATCAAACGGCTCGATTGATTCCATAAGCAAATCTTCTATCTTGCTTTCGCCGTCCGCCGGTATGCCCTCTGTTATTATATCCGCCTTGCGTGCTATGGCGTATTCTTTTGTATTCGTGTATTTATAGTCGCCTGAAGTCCATGTGCGGATTTTTTTTCCTATAGCTTCTACATCTGCTTTCATATCGCAGTCGGCTGTCCAGAAAGGCACATACAGACCCGTCATCTTTTCAAGCTGTTCGTCTGTTTTGAAGTCCTTAGGGACAAACCAGCGTTTTTTTACCCACTCTTTGAATCTGTTTTCCGCCTGCTCCCTTGTGAGTTTAAAGCCTATTATCTTATCGGGCTTGTATTCGCCTGTGAGTTTTCCCGAAAGTATAACGGGATTGTGGCAGTAGTAACAGAAAAGTGCGGTCTGCTCGTCGTCTGCCATTATATCTGCACCACAGCTTGCACAGTGGTAGAGGTTAGTATGCTCCTCAAAGTCCTGTATTTCTGCCGTGTCTACTGTACCGGTGGCGTTTTCTTCGTCTGCATATAACTGTTGTATATATGCAACTTCAAATTCGCTTGAACAGTATTCACAGCCGAATTTCTGCGTTTCAGGCATGAATGTCAGTCCCGCACTGCAATTAGGGCATTTATATTCGGTTGATTCCAATAATCTCAGCTCCTTTTTTATACTTAATTTAATATATCATATAACAGCTTTTTTTGCAACAGAAATTTACAGAATAATAATTTTTTTACATGATTTTTATGAAAACTGCTTTTTTATTTACTCAAATGCTTGACAGGTTTAGTGAAATATGTTATAATATGTTATTGATAAATTATAAAGGAAAGAGATGACGATATTATGAAGTATAAATTTTCTTCGGTTACACCCGAAATTAAAAAGCTCGCTGAAAAATCAATGGAGGGGTATAAGATAAACCCTGAGCTGTATATGCAGTACGACGTTAAGAGGGGTCTGCGTGACCTCGACGGAAACGGCGTTGTTGCAGGTCTTACAAACATAAGCACTATAAAGGTACTTAACACGGGTGAGGGTATGCTGAATCACGGTGACGGCAAACTCTATTACAGGGGAATTGATGTTGAAGATATCGTATCAGGCTTTATCAAGGAAAAGCGTTTCGGCTTTGAAGAGACTATCTATCTGCTTCTTTTCGGAAGTATGCCCTCCGAACATGAACTTTCAGAGTTTAAAAAGATTCTCTCGGACTTCCGTGCCTTGCCGACAACTTTCACAAGAGATGTTATCATGAAAGCCCCCAGCGACAACATGATGAACACGCTTGCAAAAAGTGTGCTTGCACTCTATTCCTATGACGACAATGCAAATGATATTTCCGTGCCTAACGTAATGAGGCAGTGCATAGAACTCATTACGCTTTTTCCTGTACTCGCAGTATATGGCTATAATGCTTACAAATATTACAATTCGGGCGGAAGTCTTTTCTTCCACGACCCTGCACCAGACCTTTCTATAGCAGAAAATTTACTCTATATGCTCCGTCCTGACAAGAAGTATACCGAACTTGAGGCGAGAATTTTAGACCTCGCACTTGTCCTTCATGCCGAACACGGTGGCGGTAACAACTCTACTTTTACTGTTCATGTTGTATCTTCTTCGGGTACGGATACTTATTCCGCTATTGCGGCGGCTCTCGGCTCTCTCAAAGGTCCTAAGCATGGCGGTGCGAATATAAAGGTTGCCATGATGTTTGATGACATGAAAGAAAATGTTAAGGACTGGACGGACGAAGATGAAGTGCGTGACTATCTGCAAAAACTTTTAAGCAAACAGGCTTTTGACAGGGCTGGTCTTATTTATGGCATGGGTCATGCCGTGTACTCGCAGTCAGACCCCCGTGCCAAAGTTTTCAAGGGGTTTGTCGAGAAACTTTCCGCCGAAAAGGGTCGTGAAAAAGAGTTTGCACTTTATTCAATGGTCGAAAGGCTCGCTCCTGAGGTTATTTCAAGCCAGAGGAGAATTTTTAAAGGCGTATGTGCAAATGTGGATTTCTACAGCGGTTTTGTATACAGAATGCTCGGAATCCCTGATGAGCTTTTTACTCCGCTTTTCGCCGTTTCGAGAATCGCAGGCTGGTCGGCACATCGTATTGAAGAACTTATAAATTCAAATAAGATTATCCGCCCCGCTTACAAGGCTATTTCGCCTATGCACGAGTACACAGATATGGAAAACCGTATGGACTGAATTTGCCGGATATATAAAATAAAATCAGAAAGGAATTTTTTTAAAATGAATAATTCAACGCAGATGCTGAATTTTAACGGTCTTACCTGTGTCAAACTACAGGCAGGCGATTATGAAGCCCTTATTGCCTATGAGGTCGGCTCGAATGTTATACGTCTAAGAGACAATAACAAGGGTATGGAGTTTTTCCGCTTTAATCCCGAAAATACTGCCGACGACATAAAGCAGTCCGCTGAGGTATGGGGTCTGCCTACTCTCTATCTGCCTAACAGGTTTGCCGACGGTGTTCTTAAAACTTCGGACGCTGTATATAATCTCCCTGTGAACGAAAAAGCACCCTACAACAATCACATTCACGGATTTTTACATAAGCGTGTGCATGAAGTTATTGAACATGATGCAAATGCTGACTGTGCGTGGCTGAAAACACGTTACATATATGACGAGAATGACGAGTTTTTTAAGTATCTTCCTGTGAAGTTTACCGCTGAATATACTTTCACTCTTTCCGCAAAAGGTCTTGAACAGAAAATTAAATTTACAAATAATTCGGATGTTATGCTTCCTATGTCACTCGCTTCCCACACGACTATAAACGCTCCTTTTGTTGACGGTGCTAAGGAAGAGGACATAAGGCTTACCGTGCCTGTAGGAAAAAAGTGCGAACTTAATGAACGCTGTCTGCCCACTGAGGTACTCCGTTCGCCTGAAGATTATGACCTTGAATATAAAAACGGTACAAAATGTCCTGTGTTGCAGGTTGTTGACAATGATATGTATTTCGGAGAAGTCACAAAACTCGACGGGCAGGATTTCCACGGCGTTATTGCCGAGGATATCGCAAGCGGTAAAAAACTCTGCTATGAGGTTTCAGATGAGTATAAATTCTGGATTATATGGAATGACAGGGGATTCAATCATTATTTCTGTCCCGAGCCTATGACGGCTATGATTGATGCTCCTAATCTCAGTCTGCCCACAGATATGACAGGTTACACAGAGGTAAAACCAAATGAAACTTTTGAAACTTTTGAAAGGTTTTTCAGCAGGTAATGACAGTCAAAATATCGGCGATATATGCACGTGTGAAAAACGGAAAGTATATAAATGATTTTAAATAGCTTTCGGTAAAACATTACCGTATTTTGTTGAAAATGCACAAATTTTATGTGAAAAATAATACACAGGAATTTTCCGCTAATCTCTTGTAATAAAATGAAAAGTGTGATATAATGTTAGAAAGTGCGGTTGATAACTGCTTTTTTACAGAATCTGAAAGAGTAAACCGCAACATCTGATATAATAAAAAAGGTTTTCAAAAGCTGTCCGTAAAACAGCAGTACCGCAATGAACGGCGGAAAGGGTTTTCCTCGCAAAAAACCCATAGCCTTTTAAAATGATGTCTGTAAAATAAAGTCCTTTTCGGGCAGACGGATTATAAGGAAACCTGTTGGCTCTATGCAACGGGTAGTTCACATAAAGTTTATCATGAAATAAAAAGGAGTAAAATTATGCAGAAGTTCGGCTTTTTTGATGACGCAAACAAGGAATATGTCATCAATACCCCTAAAACACCTTATCCGTGGATTAACTACCTCGGAACACAGGATTTCTTTTCACTGATTTCCAACACGGCTGGCGGTTATTCTTTTTACAAGGACGCAAGGCTCAGAAGAATAACACGTTATCGTTATAACAACGTGCCGATTGACATGGGCGGACGTTATTTCTACATTAATGAGAACGATACAATATGGAATCCCGGCTGGTCGCCTGTAAAGACGGAGCTTGATTCGTATGAATGCCGTCACGGTATGGGTTATACTATTATAACAGGTAAAAAGAATAATCTTAAAGCTGAGGTTACTTTCTTTGTTCCGCAGAATTATGCCGGTGAAGTTCAGCAGGTTGTACTCACAAACGAGAGCAACGAGGAAAAGACTTTTTCTTTCTTCTCATTCGCTGAATGGTGTCTCTGGGACGCTCAGGACGACTGCACAAACTTCCAGAGGAATTTTTCAACGGGTCGTGTTGAAGTTGTCGGCTCTACTATCTATCACAAGACGGAATACAGGGACAGGCGTGACCACTTCGCATTCTATACGGTTAATGACGAAATAGACGGCTACGATACGGACAGGGATTCATTTATCGGTCTCTACAACGGTTTCAATAATCCGCAGGCTGTTGAGGCTGGAGTTGCTAATAATTCTTTTGCTGACGGTTGGTCGCCTGTTGCTTCGCACTACAAGAAGATTACTCTTGCTCCGAATGAGTCAAAGACTCTTATATTCGTTCTCGGATATGTTGAAATGCCTGTTGACAAGAAATTTGAGGCAGACGGCGTTACAATCAACAAGGAAAAAGCACTTGCTATGATTGAGCAGTACAATACTCCCGAAAAAGTCGCTGACGGTCTCGCTGAACTCAAGGCTACATGGGATAAGCTCCTTGGCATTATCAACGTAAATACACCTGATGACAAGGTTGACAGAATGGTTAACATCTGGAATCAGTATCAGTGTATGGTTACTTTCAATCTCTCACGTTCTGCTTCTTACTTTGAAAGCGGTATCGGCAGAGGTATGGGATTCAGAGACTCAAATCAGGATATTCTCGGTTTCGTTCATCAGATTCCCGACAGGGCAAGACAGCGTATTATTGACATCGCTTCAACTCAGCTTGAGGACGGCGGTTGCTATCATCAGTATCAGCCTCTTACCAAAAAAGGCAACTCCGATATCGGCGGTGACTTCTCAGACGACCCGCTGTGGATGATTCTTTCTGTTTCCGCTTACATTAAGGAGACTGGCGACTGGTCTATCCTCGATGAGTCTGTACCTTATGACAACGACGAGTCAAAGGCTAAGCCTATGCTCGACCACCTCAAAGTTTCATTCTACAAGATTGTTAACAATCTCGGACCGCATAATCTTCCGCTTGCTATGCGTGCTGACTGGAATGACTGCATAAATCTTTCATGCTATTCTGATACCCCCGGAGAGAGTTTCCAGACCTACACTAACCCGAAGTTTGCAGACGAGGGCGGTTATTCAAAGGTCGCTGAGTCTGTAATGGTTGCTACGCTCTTTACATATGCTGGTCCTAACTATGTCGCTATCCTTAAGCATCTCGGAATGGACGATGAGGCAGAAAAGGCACAGGCTGAAATTGACAAGATGAAGAAGAGTGTTATGGAGTCGGCTTTTGACGGAGACTGGTTTATCCGTGCTTATGACTCGGAAGGCAATAAAATGGGTTCTAAAGAGTGTGAAGAAGGCAAAATCTTTATCGAACCTCAGGGCTTTGCAGTTATGTCCGACATCGGCAAGGAAGAGGGCGCAGATATCAAGACTCTTGAGTCTATCGACAAGTACCTTAATACAAAATACGGTCTTGTTCTCAATAACCCCGCTTTCACAAAGTATTATATCCAGTACGGCGAGATTTCCACATATCCTGGTGGATACAAGGAAAACGCAGGTATATTTACTCACAATAACGCATGGATTATCTGTGCAGAGGCTTATGCAGGTCGTGGCGACAAGGCTTTTGAATACTATTCAAAGATTGCTCCCGCTTTCAATGAGGAAATTTCCGACCTCCACAAGACAGAGCCGTATGTATACGGTCAGATGATTGCAGGCAAGGACGCAAGCAGATTCGGCGAGGGCAAAAACTCGTGGCTTACTGGTACGGCTGCATGGAATATGGTTGCTATTTCGCAGTATATTCTCGGTCTTTCTGCTGACTGGGACGGTCTCAAGGTTGACCCATCTATTCCGCACGAGTGGGACGGCTTTACAGCTACAAGAAAGTTCCGCAACGCTGAATACAACATCACGGTGAAGAATCCTGACCACGTCTGCAAGGGCGTTAAGGCTATGACTGTTGACGGAAATGCAGTAGACGGTAATGTTATTCCTGTTTTCGCTGACGGCGTTCACGAAGTAGAAGTTATTATGGGTTAATTCCATATCATAAATATAAAAGACTGTTTCGTCTCACGACGGAGCAGTCTTTTTTTAATTATAAATACACAAAAAGGGCAATTTTCAGAAACTGCCCTTTACTGTACATAATGTCATGAACGGAATAAAATTTCTTGCAATATAGTAAATTGTCATAAGTGATAAAACTACTGAAAGAAAATAATAATTTCTTGGTATGATATATAATTTTTTTCCAAAGGCACAAGCAATTATTTCTATGTAAAATGCAGTGAGGAAAAGCATTATTACAATCGGTGTTATATTATATCCGAGAGACTTTATGAAATGTCTGTGCAGAATTGATGATATACTTCTTGTATTTCCGCAAGCCGGACAAAGATATCCGATTTTTTTGTAAAATATACACTCTGGAAAATATTTCTTTAACAGCAATATTCTTTCTTTAAACAAAAGAAACAAAAAGACTGATAAAAAAACAACAGGTATGACTTTTTTTGCTGTTTTCTGGGTAATGGTATTCACTTTATGATATTGAACCGAATGAACTTATAATTGCACTGCCTGTTACAATTACAATTATAGAAGGTACAAGACTGATGATACAGCATACAATACCTGCTATGCCCATACCTCTGCCACTTTTTCCGCTTTTTATTCCCACTGCACCAAGTATTGTTCCAATGACGGCAAGGGGAATTGATAAATAATATAAGCAACAGCTTGACATTAATGCTATGATTCCAAGAATAAGAGAGGCAACAGCACAACCGCTTATAGGTGACTGATTCGGATTTTGATTTGTCTGATTATCCATTATGATATACTCCTTCATTTTTTGATTTTTAGTACTATTAAGTACTAACATTTATAGTGTATCATAAAAATATGCTAAAGTCAATGTATAGCTGGTTTTTTCAGAAAAAATCAGCATATTATACAATTGACGGAGATGATTTTTGTGTATTTTCAAAGACTAAGGGATTTACGTGAGGATAAGGATATGAATCAGACACAGATTGCGGAAATCCTTAAAACAAAGCAGACTGTCTATTCACGTTATGAGCGTGGTTTTCAGACGATTCCCGTTGAACACCTTATAACACTGGCAGACTTTTACAATGTTTCAACTGACTATATCCTTGGCAGGACAAACGTCAAGGAGGTAAACAAGTAACAACGGCTTATCAATATTGACGGAGTTGATTTAATATGATATAATACTGATATAATTTTATATGGAAGGAACGTTTTTTTTGAAGTCAGATTTTTTAAAAGGTATGTCGCACGGCGTTCCTATTTCGCTCGGCTATCTTTCCGTGTCTTTCGGTTTCGGAATAAAAGCCGTCGGGGCAGGTCTTTCGGCACTTTCGGCATCAATAATTTCAGCTACTAATCTTACCTCCGCAGGACAGGTTGCAGGAGTGGATATTATAGCGGTCGGCGGTTCGCTTATCGAAATGATACTTGTACAGCTTACAATAAATATCCGCTATTCGCTTATGGCTCTTTCGCTGTCTCAGAAACTTGACCGAAAATTTAATTTTTTTCACAGGCTTATCGCCTCGTATGGCATAACAGATGAGATTTTCGCCGTCTGTTCCGCACAGAAACAAAAGTTGACATCCTATTATATGTATGGTATGATTTTTATTTCGGCGGTCGGGTGGGTACTCGGAACGGTTCTTGGTGCGGTTGCAGGGCAGTTATTGCCGGAAGCCGTTTCCTCCGCAATGGGAATTGTTCTTTACGGAATGTTTATGGCGGTTATTATTCCCCCCTCACGCAGACAGAAAAGTGTATTTGCTGTTGTGGTTATTTCTGCACTTGCGAGCATTTTATTCAGGTATGTATTAACTGCCGTTTCTTCGGGATTCGCAATAATTATATGTGCGGTCGTTGCTTCTGTCGTCGGTGCTTTTATATTTCCCGTTGCAGACGAGGAGGGCGAAAAATGAACATTGCTCTATATATTGCCGTTATGGCTGGTGTTACTTATCTTATAAGAATGATTCCTTTTGCGTTTTTCAGGAAAAAAATAAAGTCACGGTTTTTCAGGAGTTTTCTTTATTATATTCCTTTTGCCGTTCTCAGTGCAATGACTTTTCCATCTATTTTCTACAGCACCGGAAATATTTTTACTGCAACCGCCGGTACTATAACCGCTTTTATTCTTGCCTATTTTAATCTTCCACTGATTGTTGTTGCACTCTCCGCCTCGGCTATGGCTTTTATCGTCGGGCTTATCTGAATACTTCTTTAGCCTCTGTATTTTTGTGCGTTATGCATAATTTTACAGAGGTTTTTTGTGCATACATACAAATCTGAAAATTATTTTTTTCTTATACAATGGTTTTTCATTGAAAAATGCCTCTTTTTTGCCCCCTTATGAACAGCGGTTACATTCAAGGACGAAAGGAGGTTTTTTATTATGCCTGTTAAAAATCCAAAATCAAAAAAATATGCTTTCTGCTGTTATTATGTGATTCTCGGTGATGTTGCGGAGTCGGCTGTAAGGGCTGGTTTTTGCAGGGAGGACGCGCTTACCGAGGGTATTAAATTGCTCGAAACGCAGGAATGCCGTGAAATTATCGCTCGTCTGAGGAATACTCTTTCGGACGGCGGAAACGTTACGGCAGGTCTTAAAAGGCTTGCTTTCGGAAACTGTTCCGATGCGGTCTATCTCGTGTTTTCGGACGAACTTCCACCGCCTGACGTAATTCAAGGGCTGAATCTTTTTAACGTCTCGGAGATAAAGCGTGTTAAAGGCGGTGGGGTCGAAATAAAGCTCTTTGACCGTCTGAAAGCTCTTGAAAAACTCTTTGAACTCGAAAATACTTTTTCGGACAAGGACAAGGCAACCGAACTTATAAAGGCTCTTGCCGACTCCGCAAAGGACGGTGAAGTTATTGACGATTGAAAAGCTTTCGCCAAAACAGAAACTTACTATGAACTGGTGGAGCAGTCCAGAATATTCCGAATGTGACGCCATTATCTGTGACGGGGCTGTCAGGAGCGGTAAGACTCTTTCAATGTCGCTCGGGTTTGTTTTCTGGGCGTGTACGAATTTCAAGGGCGGTGCTTTTGCCGTCTGCGGTAAAACTGTCACATCGCTTCGCAGAAATGTTATTACTCCGATGATTCCCATGCTGAAAGAATACGGCTTTTTCTGTATCGAAAAAGTCAGCAGAAATTACATTGATATAACTTTTATCGGAAAAACAAACCGTTTTTATCTCTTCGGCGGAAGAGACGAGAGTTCCGCCTCGCTGATTCAGGGTATTACTCTTTCGGGAGTATTTCTCGATGAGGTAGCACTTATGCCGAAATCTTTCGTGGAACAGGCACTTGCAAGGTGTTCCGTGAACGGCTCTAAAATGTGGTTCAACTGCAATCCCGACAATCCGTCACACTGGTTCTACAATGAGTGGATTAAAAAATCAAAGCAGAAAAATGCTCTTTATATCCATTTTACAATGGACGATAATCCGTCGCTTTCCGACAAACTGAAAGACCGCTATAAAAGGCTATATTCAGGGGCTTTTTATGAGAGGTTTGTACTTGGTAGATGGACGGCTTCCGAGGGGATTGTCTATCCGATGTTCAGCAGGGAAAAGCACGTATACAGCGGAAATGTTGAATGCGAAAAATTTATTATATCATGCGACTACGGTACGGTAAATCCTGCGTCTTTCGGACTGTGGGGACTTTGCAGTGACGTTTGGCACAGGATAAGCGAGTATTACTATTCTTCGAAAAAAGAGGGTATTTCACGAACCGACGAGGAGCATTATTCAGCTCTTGAATGTCTCGCACAGGACAGGAATATCTCAAAAATAATTGTTGACCCCTCCGCCTCGAGTTTTATTGAGTGTATCCGCAGACACGGTAAATTTCGGGTTGTAAAGGCGGACAATGATGTTGTAAAGGGTATAAGGCAGGTCGGAAATGCTCTCAAAGACGGTAAACTGCGTTTTAACGAAAACTGCCGTGACATTATAAGGGAATTTTCGCTTTACCGCTGGAATGACAAGTCAGGCATTGATGTGCCGATAAAGGAAAACGACCACGCTATGGACGATATGCGTTATTTTGTCGCCGATTTGGTTAAGTCGTGTGGAAATGATTCCTTTTTTGCCATGTCGGTGACAAGGTGACAATATTATACAACCGCTGTTCAGAATATTTCTAAAGGAGGAAAAATGAAGTTATTCAGGAAAAAATCAGCCGTTAAAACAGTTCCCGAGCTTATACAGGTAAACAGGGAAAACAGTTACGGAAAAAATTTTCCGTCTGATTTTATTCCCTTTGAGACGGAACTTTATGACAAACTTCGTGACAATGTGCCTATTATTGATTCGGCACTTATGAAAATTGTACGACTTACGGGCGGTTTCAGGGTTCTGTGTTCGGACGAAAGTCTACAGCCGAGGCTTGACAGATTCTTGAAAAATATTCCCGTCGGTCTGACAGGAAGGTCGATAGATACTTTTGTTGACAATTTTCTTGACAGTATGCTTGTCTACGGAAGTGCGGTCGGAGAAATAGTAATCGACCGCTCGGGCGAATATATCGCAGGTCTCTGGAACGGCAGGGCTTCGGAAGTTATCGTAACTTCTGGCGACAGTCCTTTTTTAAGGCGTTATGCCGTCAGAAACAAAAACGGCTCGCTTAAAAATATTGAACACCCTGAACGCATTCTTTATGCCTCTCTCACAGGTGGCAGACCGCTTTTAAGGGGGATTCCCGCACTTAGTTCCGTTCTTATGAGAATATATGAGTGCATAGGGCAGAATTTTGACAGGGCTGGTAATGTGAGATATGCTGTTACCTACAGACCGCCGTCCGACTCGGGCGATTTCGCCTATTCAAAGGAACGTGCCACGGCAATTGCTAATGAATGGGCAGACGGTATGAAGTCCGCCAAGTACGGTCAGATAAAGGACTTTGTGGCTGTCGGTGACGTTGATATTAAAGTAATCGGGGCAGAAAATCAGCTTTTTGATACAAATGTGCCTGTACGTCAGTTGCTTGAACAGATTATAGCCAAACTCTCGATTCCGCCGTTTCTGCTCGGTCTGAGCTGGAGTTCAACGGAAAGAATGTCTTCACAGCAGGCTGATATTCTTACTTCGGAACTCGAATATTACCGCCGTCTGCTTACGCCTGTTATATGCGAGGTGGGAAATGCTTTTCTTTACTCGATTGGTGCAAATGCTGACTGCAACGTCGAGTGGGACAATATTAATCTACAGGACGAGGCTACACTTGCTGAAGCACGTCTTAAAAATGCACAGGCAAGGGAAATTGAAGTCCGTCTTGAAAACAATAAATAAATTTTTTTTGGAGGTATTATTTTATGTACAATGATGTTAAACTTGAAAAGGGTCTTTACAATCTCAGCGAGAAGTCTTTTACAAACGCCCTTGAGGAACTCGACCCGTCAACCGCTTACATGGGTACGCCTATGGAAAAACTCGACGCTTTTGAAAGACAGCTCAAGAGATTCAATATCAGAGTTGCGGGGGCTGATTGCGACCGTGTTGAAAAGTTCTTTTCATCGACCGAAACAGCTGTGCTTTTTCCTGAGTTCGTTACTCGCTGTATAAAAAAGGGTTTTGACGAAACTGTACTTTCTTCCGTCTGTGCAACTCAGACAATAAGCGGAAGTTCGCAGTATCTCGGCTGTGTTATCGACGATTCCGTTGATTATACATCTTCCGCACAGGCAACTGTACTTCCGACAACAACAGTCAAAGAGAGTACAACCGCAACGGTTCTTTCAAAATACGGCAGGCTTATCAATGCTTCGTATGAGGCGGTAAGACAGCAGAGACTTGACGTTTTCGGCGTTATGCTCAGGAGTATCGGCGTTAAACTTGCCGTTGCTGTGGTTAAAAATGCTATAACTGTTCTTGAAACTGATGCAACGGAAATAACAGCGTCTGCACTTACTTACGATGCACTCGCAAGTCTTTACGGAAGTTTTGACTGTTTCAATATGAATACCGTTATCGCCTCGCCACAGTCCGCATCAAAAATTGTTGCCATGGAACAGCTCGTTGATACTTCCGCAGACGCTGACGGCAAGATGATTCTTCCTTTCGGTTCGGAACTCGTCAAGACTTCGGCGGTCGCAAACAACAAGATTATTGGTATTGACAGGAATTTCGCCCTTGAATTTATAACAAGTTCAAATCTCGTTATGGAGACGGACAAGCTCATTGACAGACAGCTCGACCAGATTACAGTCTCAATTACGTGCGGTTTCAGAAAAATAACTGCCGGTGCTGTTAAGGTTCTCAAGATTACAACATGATTTTTTCTGTAGGGAACGCTGAAAAATGCGTTCCCTCGATTAAAAGAAAGGAAGTTTTTTAATGACTCAGGAAACTATCGATAAAATAAATCTTTTTACACGCCGTCCTATGAGTGAAGAGGAAATTTTTACTTTTTCCGTTATTCTCTGCGACAATGACATTGACCGTGACGGCGAGTGTTTTTCGGACAATGCACTTGCACAGCTTGCGGAAAAATTTGTAGGAAAAACAGGTATTTCAGACCATAACCCAACTGCCTCAAATCAGAATGCAAGAATTTTTGAGACGGAATTGGTTACGGACGACACACGTCTTACAAAATACGGAGTGCCTTATAAATATCTAAAGGCGAGTGCATATATGGTGCGTACCGCCGAAAATGCAACGCTTATTGCGGAAATTGACGGCGGTATAAAAAAAGAAGTCAGTATTTCGTGCAGTGCGTCAAAAAAAATCTGCTCGGTCTGCGGTTGCAACAAATCGGCGGTAAGGTGTCAGCACGTAAAGTCTCAGAAGTACGGAAATAAATTATGCTACACGGTTCTTGACGATGTTACGGACGCTTATGAATGGAGTTTTGTGGCGATTCCTGCACAGGTGAATGCGGGCGTTACAAAGCGTTTCTGCAGTGGTGACAATGATGTTTTTTCGAGCGGTGAGGTTTCTGTTGCGGACGAGGAAATAAAGCGTGATATAAGAAAATTCGCTTTTTTCACAGGCGGAAAACAGACAGCCGAAAGGGCTATGGTTTCGGCGGAATTTATGAATACGAGCCAGCTTATTGAACTGAAAAAGTCCTTTGAAGAACGTATGAGGAATACAGAAACGGAAGTGCAGATTATTCCCGAAGAGGATTTTAATTTTTCTGCTGAAGATTTTTCTGTGAGGTGATAGGACATGAATCTTGAATCTGTAAAAACTCTTTTCACGCTTTTTTCGGGCGAGGACGTTTCGGAGGTCTGCACGCCTGTTATACTGCTCGCTGTTTCGGAGGTCGAAAAAATGTTGCTTCCAGAGGCTGACAGGTCTGATATACGGCTTGAATTTCTTTGTGCGTCGGTCGCTAACCACAGGTTACAGCAGATAAAATCCGCACGTGAAAGGTATGAATTTACCGTTGTGGGAAAAATGCTTTCGTCCTCACAGGGCGGAATGACTGTCGAATCGGAAAAACTTCTGCGTGACTATATGCAGTTGTGCGACGATTTGATAAAGCCGAAAACTTTTATATTTATGGGATTTTCTGACAAGTTGGAGGGATAAATTATGGTTTATCAGGTTATTGATGATATTATAGCAAAACTCAGGGAAAACGGTATAAGTCACGTTTACAGTGCTTTTGACTCCGTTTCTTCCGAGAGAAAAAGCCATGGCTTTTTTACGGTCGTCGGCATTAATTCATTTGAGTTGCAGACTCCTGTCTATTCGCAGTTTACGATATTTGTGCCTTACAAGGCTGATTTGGACTTATATGTAACCGCCCCCGAGAAATTTTCCATGGAGAGTTTATACAAGTATTTTTCAGAAAATATAATGCCGTCGGTTATGAATTTTTCGGGCGTAAACTGCAATATAAGGAAAATTTCCATAAAGCACGATTCAAATATCAATCGTCATGTACTTACCGCACGTCTTTCCGTCAGCGGTCTTGAAAAGTTTGAAAGGGGCATAAAGTGAGTCTGAATATACATGAGTCTGTGCCTGTTGACGTGTGCGGAATTATCCTTTACTGCGAAAAATTCAGGGCTTCGTGCGTTAAGGTTTTTACCGAACAGAATACGGTATCAGGAGATGAGATAATCACCGGTTACGGAAAAAAGCACATAAGAGTTATACTCAACGGACGGGTGTGCAATGCGGAAAAACCACTGGAATTTCTTTCAGGTATGAATGATTTGATGAAAAGATGTGTTACTTTCAGCACAGAGTATAAAAATATTACTCTCGTAAACTGTCAGGTGCAGGCTTTTTCAGTTGACGACGAAAACAACGACTTTGTTTCCGTCTCGGTTACTCTCATAGCTGAGGACGCATATACGGAAAGCGAGGAGGATTCGGCATGAATATAACTCTTGTTCTGAAAAATTCAGACGGCACGGAAACAGAGTTTGATAAAATACTTTCGTTTGCATTCAGAAAAGACATTTATCAGCCGTATACTTCTCTTAGTGTAAAAACCTCAGCCGAAACTTTTAGTCCTGAAAATATCAGTGAAGTGAAGTTTTTTATAGACGGCAGACTTATACATCACGGACTTTCAGACAACATAACTTTTACAAAAATTTCAGGCGGTGCGGTTGTTTCGGTTTCGTCAAGGGGTTTTACTTCCATGCTTATTCAAAATCAGATTGCAACAGGGCTTAAATCTAATATTTCTATAAATACCCTTATGGACGGTTTTTATAGTCTGCCGTATGTAACGCACGAGGATAATTCAAAGACGAGCTATATTTTTGTAAAAAGCAGTTCTTCAATGTGGGACGGCATTGTTAATCTCTCATATAAAGTATGCGGAACATATCCTTATATCCGTGGCACTAACTGTGTCAGAATGACGGCGTTTGAAAATCCGTCGGCGTTTGCATATCAGGACAGCGAGATTATTTCAAGGGGAATTTCCGAGACGGGCAGAAAACTCGTCAGTCATTTTCATATGTCGGATATAGAGGGAAATTTCGGCGAGTTTGAAATTGAAGACAATGACGTGAAATCGCTGAATATAGTCCGTCATCGCTTTATTGAACTTGACAGGCAGTTTCTTTATAATCCTCAGCAGGCACTTGAATACCGCTCCGCATATGCGTCGAGAGGACGAAAAAGAATTTTCTGCACATACAGCGGTTACAGGGGAGAAGATTTATATGATACCGCTGATTTCGGCAGTGTATCGGGTGAACGCATAGGAGCAGTTATTATAAGCGGAAACGGTTCGGGCGTTGTGACAGAAATAAGCGTATACAGAGACAAGTTTCTTTCGGACGGAATATAGCATATAATGGTACAGGCGGAAAATCCACCTAATATTTTTTCAGGAGATTTTATGAAAAATCTTACCACGCTTGACAGTCTCGGAGAATGCAGAACGGGACGGGTTGTTAAAATGTCGTTAAGCGAAAAAATGCGTAAACGTCTCAGTGATTTGGGACTTATTGAGGGGACGTGTGTTGAGTGTCTCCACAGAACGTCACGGGGCGGAATTTCGGCTTATCAGATAAGAGGGGCGGTTATTGCACTCCGCTGTGAAGATACATCACATATAAAAATAGAAACAGAAGCCGATACATGAAAAGTGTATCGGTTTTTCTGCTTGACATTTACTGCAATATGGGATATAATGTAGTATATTATTTTTTTCGGAGGTGTCATATAATGGACAATGCCCCTGACGGCAGTAACCGATGTTGCTGTGGCAGACTTTCCGTTACAGAAAAGAAAGAGTGAAAAAAATTTTTTTCCCTTATTTTAATTACGGAGGTTTTTTATTTATGTCATGGCATATATTCATGCAGATTTTTTTAATTGTTATTTGTGCAGTAATAACAACTGCCGAGTCCGCATTTATCTCGATAAACGACTCACGGCTTGAAAAACTCATTGAGTCGGGCGGAAAAAAGGTACAGCGTTTTAAAAAACTCGCAGACAATCCGAAAAGGTTTTTACTTTCTTCACATACGGCTGTAAAGATAACGGAATTTATTTCAGTCGGATTTGCTGTTGTCGGATTTTCGTGGAAAATTGCGGAATTTCTTGAATCGGCATTTTCAGAAAAAACAAGCAGTATTATTTCTGTTGTGATAATTCTGCCTGTGACGGCTTTTCTGCTTATAACTTTCGGAGAATTTATTCCGAAACGCATGGCATCGAAAAATCCCGAAAAAAAGGCTTTTCAGCTGTCGTGGATTCTTTCGGCTGTTTCTGTAATACTTTTTCCGTTTGTCGCACTCCTTGAAATAATTTCATGCGGAGTGCTGAAATTAATGGGAGTAAATCCCGAAAGTGCGGAAGAGACCGTTACGGAAGAGGAAATTTTAATGATGTCAGATGCGGGGGCGGAAACGGGTGCGATTGACGAGGACGAAAACCGAATTATTAAAAATATTTTCGCATTCGACGACCTGACGGCAGGACAGGTCTGCACACACCGCACTGACGTGTCTGTTTTGTGGGCGGACGACGATGTTAAAGTATGGGAGGAAATTATTCACAGGACAAGGCATTCTGTTTTTCCCGTGTGCAGTAAAAATATCGATGACGTTGTGGGAATCCTCGACGCAAAAGATTATTTCCGCACAGATGTCAAAAGCCGTGAGAATATTATGGCAAATGCGGTGAGAGAGCCGTATTTTGTACATGAAAACATGAAGGCGGACAGGCTTTTTGCACGCATGAAAAAAAGCAAGGAGTGTCATTTTGCGGTTGTTGTGGACGAATACGGCGGTATGAGCGGAATTGTAACCGTTACTGACCTTGTTGAAAAACTCGTAGGCGATTTTGATGATGACGATTCGGATGAGGCTTTTTCAAAGATTATAAAAACAGGTGTTTCGACGTGGGACATTCACGGCAGTGTTACGCTCGGCGAAGTCTGTGAAACGCTCGGGATTGAATCGCAGTCCGATAAGCACGAGACTTTCGGCGGATATGTTATTTCTCTTCTCGGCGATATTCCGAAAGACGATGAGAGGGTTTCGGTTGATGCGGACGGTATTCATATCGAAATTCTCAAACTCTATCATCACCGCATTGAATTATGCAGAGTTACGAAGTGCGACAACTCCGAAAACAGAGAATTATAAATTAAAGAGGTGCAAAAAAATGAAAGTCAGATTTCACTTACCCGATTTTTCGGGATATTTTATGTTCAATCTTGTATTTGTTGAGATGCTGAAAAACTTTCCTGAATATTTCCATGAAGGTGTAGAAATTGCGTCTGTATACGGAGTATTTCCTCCGTCTATATGGAACGGCGGAAGAATACAGGAGGGAATATGCGACAAAAAATACATAAAAACTGTGATTAACACTTTCAACAGAAGAGGAATACCCCTACGCTTTACGTTTACAAATCCCATGCTTGAAAAGAAACATTTAAGCGATGATTTTTGCAATATGGTTATGAATCTTGCTAACAACGGAATGAACGAAGTAATAGTAATGTCGCCGTTGCTGGAAGATTATATCAGAAAGAACTATCCTAAATATAAGCTCACAAGTTCGACGTGCAAGAGAATTACAGACCCTGATTCTCTTTATAGCGAGGTAAACAAGGACTATCATATTGTTGTGGTTGACTATGATTTGAATAACAGATTTGATGTACTGGAAAAAATTCCTGACAAGGAAAAGTGTGAAATTCTTGTAAATGCCTGTTGTGAACCACACTGTAAAAGACGTTCAGAACATTACAGGTCGATAGGTTTACAGCAGATAGCATATGCTAACCATGTCAGAAAATATCCTGATGTTCCGTTTAATTCTGACAGACTTGTGAGTGAACACCCTGAAATGCTGGAAATTTCAGAATGTAAATGTATAAGCAGAAGTATTTTCGACATAAAGAATTTAAGAACCCACATAACTCCCGATGACATATGGAATAAATATGTACCTATGGGATTCAGTCAGTTCAAGATTGAGGGACGTACTTTTAATATTTTCAATCTTATGGAGCATTACCTTTACTACATGATAAAGCCCGAATGCAAGGAAGAAGCACGGTTTATGTTTCTTAAACTGCTGGCTACAAACGAGGTGATTACAATAAACGAATGATGTAATAAAAACATCAGTTGTTTTTTATGTTTTTTTTGTAATTCAGTCCCCATGATTCGAGCGAGTCAAGAATGGATTTCGTTGAAAAGCCGAGTTCGGTAAGGGAATACTCCACTCTCGGCGGAACTTCTGCATAAACAGTACGGTCAATAATTCCGTCCGACTCCATGGCACGTAAATTATCTGTCAGGACTTTCTGCGATATTCCTTTTAAAGAACGCTGTAATTCATTAAACCGCCACGGTCTCAGAAGCAGATTTCTTATAATCATTATTTTCCACTTGTTTCCGATAAGCAGAAGCGTCGTTTCAACGGGACAGGCTGGCAGTTCTTTTATTTTCGGCATGATTAATTCCTCCATTTGTAGTTTCCGTATTCATATTGCAGATATTTTACGGCGATTTCTTCTCTTTTTTTCCAAAGAATTTCATAATAATTTTGTGTATGCTTAAGACTGTTTTTTAATGTTGTATACTCCTGAATTGCAGGTGAAAGGTCTGTTATTTCGAGAAGTTCACCATCAATGAAATATAATTCATATGCCCTGTTAAAAAATAGAAATGTTTCAAAAAAATCAGACATAATATATTTATTGTCATCATTATTTATGGCAATAATAGCACTTCCTGTATAATTTATTTTGATTTTCGGAGATATTTTAAAATTAATTGTTATGCTTGAATCTGTTTTTTCTGTATAATCTTCAACTTTTTTCTTTCCATATAAAAGATTATCTTCAATAAAGTATTCAGCGGTATACCCTCTATAACAGCACGTCATAGCAGAAAAATTTTTCAATCCAAAATCTGCTGAATTGATAATATCTTTTTCTTTTTCGCAATCAATGAGTATGAATTTTTCATTTTTGTACCACATATAGTCACAGCTTTGCATTGTCACCTGAGAAGACCTCCTTATGCATTAAAATATGATGTTACATAAAATTATAATGTATAAAACATGAAATGTCAATATAATTTTCTGTTCACAATTTATTTACAATCGGACATTTTTCCGAAAATACGCAATAGTTACCTTAAAGTAACTATGTTACTTCAAAGTGCGTACTTGTAAAAATTCAAAATATATGTTATTATAAAATCAAGGAAAGGGAAAAAATCTTCCCGAAAAAATTTCAAAGGAGTATATAATTATGGCTAATTACACAAAAATCAGCGTTGCAGACGGTGCAAGAACAGAACTTCATGACGTACTCGGACTTACGGGTGCAGAAATAAGTATAAACGAACTTCCGGCAGGTGCTGGCGTGCCGTTCGTTCACTCTCACAAGCAGAACGAGGAAATCTATGCAATTCTTGACGGCAACGGCAAGGCTGTTATCGACGGCGAGGAAATCGAAATTAAAGCAGGCGACTGGCTGAGGGTTTCACCGTCCGCAAAGAGACAGTTTTCCGCTTCTGCTGACTGCGGTATAAAATATATCTGCATTCAGGTTAAGGAAAATTCCCTTGAATGCTATACAGCAGACGACGGTGTTGTGTGCTGAAAATTTTAAAATCATTTAAGCGTCCGTAACTTGCGGACGCTTTATTTGACTTTATAATGCTTTGGTGATATAATAATATAGGAAAATTTTTCGGGAGGGGTACAGTATACATGATAAATTACAATATCAGAAAAATCAAATATGACGAATACAGAATACTTGATAATTTTCTTTATGAGGCGATTTTTATTCCCGAAGGTATACAATCGCCTCCGAAGTCAATAATTGAACAGCCTGAATTACAGGTATATGTTGAAAATTTCGGCAAAAAGGACGACTATTGTCTTGTTGCCGAAATCAACAATAAAATCGTCGGTGCGGTGTGGGTTCGCATTATGGACGACTATGGACATATATATAATAATACTCCGTCGCTTGCTATATCGCTGTATAAGGAGTTTCGGAGACGGGGAATCGGTACAGCTTTACTTGAAAGTATGTTGTCACTTTTAAAGTCAGAAAATTATGAAAAAGTATCGTTGTCAGTACAAAAAGCAAACTATGCTTACAGAATGTATCTGAAAATGGGTTTTGAGGTTGTTGACGAAAATGACGAGGAGTATATTATGGTATGTGATTTGAGAAAAGGAGAAAAACAATGAGCTGGTCACTGGAATTAATCAGAACGAAAACCAACACAGAACCTTATGACGAGGAAAAAGACGAGGATATTATTCCATTTACAAAAGACGAAATAATTAAAACTCTGTATGAAATATCCGAAATAACAGATATTAGCATTGAAGATACTGAAAGTAAATTTGTACACGTATACGGTGAAAAATGGAGAATTGAAATATGTTTCTGGGAACATCTTCTTTATTCCGAAAAGGACATGACATATTGCACAATAGAGTTGCAAGTGCGGGGAAATACCGAACCTAAAGAGTTTTTGTCACTGCTTGTGGAAAAGCTTAATGCAAGGCTTTTTGATATGTATGCCGGAAGTTTCTGGACTGGCGACGGGACAGGTTTTGCAGACTGGAAAAAATTTTGTGACAGAATAGTAAAGGAGTTATCCAATGAAAACGGTTGACATAAATTATATAAGCAATTATATATCATATAATTCACATGATATCAGAGGTATATATTATTATTTTTACCTCACTGAGTCCGAAATAATAAGTATAGATAAACTAAAGTCGGATTACGGATTTACAGACGATATGTTTTCGGACAAGATAACACTGCAATATGTCTATAATATAGTTCCGCTTGCGACTATTGACCTTGACAGTGAAAAGAGAAATTATCTGCACAGTCTTAACAACAGAAAAATTAACAGGGAAATTAAAAGTCTTGACAATGACGAATTTTACATATATTTTCAGAAATTATGGGACACAGAAAGAGCATTTTTATTGCGAAAGTGGGACGAATATGAGAAAAAATGTTGCATAAAGCTTGCTGTTGAATGGTGCGAAAATTACAATATTCCGTATACGAAAGGAGACGTTTATGAATACAATTGAAGCAATAAACAAAAGACACAGTTATCGTGGAAAATACAAACAGATTAATATTTCGAAAAAAGACCTTATAACTATTATGGAATGTGGTCTGAATGCACCGTCAGGCTGTAATAAGCAGACCACCAGTCTTATTGCAGTTGACGACCGTGAAATTCTTGACAGGCTGTTAGGAGTTATAGACCCGCCTGTTGCAGAGACTGCTCCGGCGATAATATGTGTCCTTACTCAAAGAATAAACGCCTACAGGGACAAATGCTTTGCGATTCAGGACTATTCCGCCGCTATCGAAAATATGCTTCTTGCTATAACTGAACTTGGTTACAACAGCTGCTGGTATGAGGGACATATTACTGACGACGACAGAATATGTGACAAAATGGCTCAGATTTTAAATGTTCCGGATAATTATGAACTTGTTTGTTTTCTGCCCATAGGCATAGCTGAAGAAAAAGCAACTGTTCCACAAAAGAAAGCGTTTGACGAAAGAGCATGGTTCAATTCTTTTCCGTCAAAAAAATATCAGTTATGATTTTTTGGAAAATTTTATTTTACCCCTTGACAAATCGGAAATAATGTAGTATAATGTGTAAAGTGATTTTGGATTACACCCAAACAGGAGTTTTCAGTATGGCAAAGGAACTTAAATTCGTGATGTTGCTTGACTGCTACGGCGACTTGCTTACGGAACATCAGAAAAACATAACGGAGCTTTATTATTGTGAAGATTTGTCGCTGTCGGAAATCGGTAATCCACTGGGAATCACACGGCAGGCTGTCCGTGATATTATAAAGCGTACCGAAAATATTTTACTCAATTATGAAGAAAAGCTCGGCTTTGCACAGCGTCTTGAAAAAATGCGTGAATGTTTACGCAGAATAGGCGAAACAGCCGAAAAAATAGAAGATGACAATATAAAGAAAATTATTATGGACGAAACATATAACGGTCTTGATTTATTATAAATGGAGGAAATCGCATGGCATTTGAGGGTCTTTCCGAAAAACTGAATAACGTCTTTAAAAAGCTGAAAGCAAGAGGAAAACTCACGGAAAGCGATGTTAAGGAGGCTATGCGTGAAGTTCGTCTCGCACTCCTTGAGGCTGACGTAAGCTATAAAGTAGTAAAGGACTTTGTAGCAAGCGTTACGGAGCGTGCGGTCGGTGAAGACGTTCTGGCAAGCCTTACGCCTGCACAGCAGGTTATAAAGATAGTCAATGAGGAACTATGTTCCCTCATGGGCAATAAAAATTCGCATATAAATTTTGCTTCCAAGCCACCCACTGTTATAATGATGTGCGGTCTTCAGGGTTCAGGAAAAACAACTCATTCCGCAAAACTTGCCAAGCTCCTCAAGAAAGAAGGACACAGACCGCTTCTTGCGGCGTGCGATATATACCGTCCTGCTGCTATAAATCAGTTGCAGGTTGTCGGACAGAAAGCCGATGTAAAGGTTTTTGAAATGGGACAGATAGACCCCGTTATTATCGCAAAACAGGCTCTTGCGTATGCAAAGGACTACGGGCATGACATACTTATCATAGACACCGCCGGTCGTCTCCATATTGACGAAGAACTTATGCAGGAACTTGTAAACATCAAGGAACTGACACAGCCTGACGAAATTATGCTTGTCGTCGATGCTATGACTGGTCAGGACGCTGTAAACGTTGCAAAGACTTTTGATGATGCGGTCGGAATAACAAGCGTTCTTATGTCAAAACTCGATTCCGATACACGTGGCGGTGCTGCATTGTCGGTGCTTGCGGTTACGGGCAAACCTATTAAATTTGTCGGCATGGGCGAAAAACTTGACGATTTCGAGCAGTTCCACCCCGAAAGAATGGCTTCCCGAATACTCGGCATGGGCGATGTTCTTACGCTTATTGAACGTGCGGAAAATGTCATGTCGCAAAAAGATGCCGAAAAGCTGACGAAGAAATTTAAAGAAAACACTTTTGACATGGACGACTTGCTTGAACAGATGAAGCAGATTAAAAAGCTCGGTTCTATGAAGTCAATCCTCGGAATGCTCCCCGGACTTAACGGAAAAATCACCGATGATGATATAGACGAGAGCCAGTTCGGAAGAATCGAGGCTATAATAACTTCAATGACAAAGGCGGAGCGTGCCAAACCGTCTATTATCAATCCGTCACGCAAAAGACGTATTGCGAGCGGTTCAGGTACAAAAGTTGAAGATGTCAACAGACTGCTTAAACAGTTTGACCAGATGCAACAGCTTATGAAGAAATTCACGGGCGGTAACAATAAAATGGCTCTCCGCAAGGCAAGAAAAAAGCTTGCGGGTATGAATTTTGACAAAATAGCAGGCAAGGGCGGAGGAAATCTGCCACCAATATGATATGGTGATTCTATGGAGACTTTTGGATATATATTTTTTATTCTTGCAGGGATATTTTCAGTTCTTGCCTCGATTAAAAACTGGGACTGGTATTTCAATAACTGCAGGGCAAGACCATTTGTCCGAATTTTCGGCAGAACAGGTGCAAGAATTTTCTATATATTTATAGGCATATTTATAACTGGAATAGGAGTTTTATGCCTTATAAAAAATTAGCTTTCAATGCGGAGTTTTTCCGCTTGATATACACAAAAACTTTTGGAGGTGAATATAAATGGCAGTTAAAATCAGACTCAGAAGAATGGGTGCTAAGAAAGCTCCTTTTTACCGTATCGTTGTTGCTGATTCAAGATACCCCAGAGACGGCAGATTCGTTGAGGAGATAGGCTACTATGACCCCACTAAGAATCCGTCTGTTGTTAAGGTTGATGCTGAAAAGGCTAAGGACTGGATAAAGAAAGGTGCACAGCCTACAGATACAGTAAAGGTTATTCTTAAAAAAGAGGGCGTACTCTGATTAAAGACTTTTTGCGGAAGAGGGCAGACTTAATGTCTTTTCCCTCTGTTCCGGAAGTCTGTGGAGGTTATCTATGAAAGACTTACTTTATGCAATTACGGCAGGGCTTGTTGAAGATAAATCCGCTATAAAAATTACCGAGGACGCACCGGACGAAGAGGGCGTTATTGTTTTTCATCTGACAGTTGCACCCGACGACATGGGTCGTGTAATCGGTAAACAGGGAAGAATCGCAAAGGCACTGCGTACAATCATGCGTGCAGGTGCAACGAGAAAAAATATAAAAGTCTCTGTTACAATTGAATAATAAAAAAACCCCGTCAGAAGTTTCCGACGGGTTTTGATTTTATATATTGCATTTATAAAAAAAAAGGACGGCGGAAAAAACTGCCGTCCGATGTTTTTTACAAATCAAACTTCTGTTTGAGTTTTTCAAAGAAACTTTGTCTTTTGGAGTAGTTTTTGTCAGAAAGTGACGCTTCAAACTCTCGGAGCAGGTCTTTCTGTTTTTTGGTGAGATTTTTTGGAACTTCAACATAGATTTTCACGTACTGATTGCCACGCTCTGTGCGGTGGAGTTTCTGAACGCCCTTGCCTTTCAGGCGGAAAACCGTACCCGTCTGTGTTCCCTCGCTGATGGAATACTTTACGTCGCCGTCAATTGTCGGCACGGTTATTTCAGCACCGAGAACCGCTTCCGTATATGTCACGGGAATATCGCAGTGAATGTCAAATCCCTCACGCCTGAAAATAGGGTGGGACTTTACGGAAATATTTATAAGCAAATCGCCTGACGGTCCGCCGTTAGCACCGCAATCACCCTGACCGCTGAGACGGAGAGTCTGCCTGTCGTCAATTCCTGCCGGAATATCAACAGAAACATTTTTCTGCACTCTCATACGTCCTGCACCGTGGCATTTCTGACAGGGATTTTTTATAATCTTGCCTTTACCGCCACATTTCGGACAGGCTTTTGTGTTGGAAATAACACCGAAAGGTGTACGCTGTGTAGTCTTTACAGACCCACGACCCTGACAGTCGGGACAGGTTTCGGAATTTGAAGCACCGTCTGCTCCCGAGCCTTTGCACGAATCGCACACGCTCATGCGGTTTATTTTCATTTCTTTCTTTACGCCCGTACAGGCTTCCATGAAGTTTATAAGTACAGACTCCTGAATGTCCGAGCCACGCCGTGGAGCGTTTGCATTCGAGCGTGTACTTCCTCCGCCGAATCCGAAACCACCGCCAAAGATATTTTCAAATAGGTCGCCTATATCGCCGAATCCGCCCATATCTCCGCCGAATCCGCCCATACCGCCACCGCTGTAGCTCGGGTCTACTCCTGCGTGTCCGAACTGGTCGTAACGCTGTCTTTTTTCAGGGTCGGAAAGTACCTCATGGGCTTCATTTATTTCCTGAAACTTTTCCACATAAGACGGGTCGTCAGGGTGCAAATCGGGGTGGTTTTCCCTTGCTTTTTTACGGAACGCCTTTTTTATTTCGTCTTCGGTTGCACCTTTCTGTATGCCGAGGACTTCATAATAATCTCTTTTTTCAGCCATAATACTTCTCCCATATAAACACCGCAAGGGCGAAAGATAAATTCCGCCCTGTGCATAAGATTTTTAAGAATCAAACTTCTGTAAAGTCAGCGTCAACAACGCCGTCGTCTGAATTTCCGCCGTTGCCTTTTTCAAACTGCGAGGGGTCAATACCGCCCATGTCAGCACTGCCATTCGGGTTAGCCTGCTGATAAACCTTTGCGGACAGGTCATAAAAAGCCTTCTGGAGTTCTTCCTTGAGTGTCTTTATCTCGCTGATATTGTTTGCCTGAATAGCAGACTTGAGTGCCGAACACTTGCTTTCGATAGCGGATTTTTCGTCTGCGGAAACCTTGTCGCCAAAATCTGTGAGTGCCTTTTCGCACTGGAAAACGAGATTTTCAGCATCATTCTTTGTGTCAACTTCTTCACGGCGTTTTTTGTCGGCTTCTGCATACTGTTCAGCCTCTTTTACAGCCTTTTCGATATCGTCCTTTGACATATTCGTTGAAGCCGTTATCGAAATATTCTGCTCCTTGCCCGTGCCTAAATCCTTTGCGGAAACGTGTACAATACCGTTCTGGTCGATGTCGAAAGTAACTTCAATCTGGGGGATTCCTCTCGGAGCTGGTGCGATACCGTCAAGACGGAAAGTGCCGAGCTGTTTGTTATCCTTTGCAAATTCACGTTCACCCTGAAGTACATTGATATCAACGGCGGGCTGATTGTCCACATATGTCGAGAATACCTGTGACTTCTTTGTAGGGATTGTTGTATTTCTTTCAATCATTCTTGTGCATACACCGCCGGCTGTCTCGATACCGAGTGAAAGAGGTGTAACATCGAGGAGGAGGAGACCATTTTTAACGTCACCGCCGAGTACACCGCCCTGATATGCTGCACCGAGTGCCACGCATTCGTCGGGGTTGATGCCTTTGAATGGGTCTTTGCCGATAAGTTTTTTAACAGCTTCCTGTACGGCTGGGATTCTTGACGAACCACCTACCATAAGAACTTTGTTTATTTCTGAAATATTAAGTCCGCTGTCCTTGAGAGCCTGTCTTACAGGTGTCATTGTAGCTTCAACGAGGTCTGCCGTGAGTTCGTTAAACTTGGACTGTGAGAGTGTAAGGTCAAGGTGTTTTGGAGTGCCTGTAGAGTCAACAGTAATGAACGGAATATTTATATTAGATGTTGTTGTTGAGGAAAGTTCGATTTTGGACTTTTCGGCAGCGTCTTTAAGTCTCTGTCCTGCCATCTTGTCTGTCGAGAGGTCAACGCCCTCTGCCTTTTTAAACTCCTCAATCATCCAGTTAATAATTCTCTGGTCGAAATCATCACCGCCGAGATGGTTGTTTCCTGCCGTTGCGAGAACCTGCTGAACGTCTTCACCCATTTCAATGATAGATACGTCGAAAGTACCACCGCCGAGGTCGTAAACCATAACGGTCTGTTCTTCTTCTTTGTCGATACCGTAGGAGAGTGCAGCGGCTGTAGGCTCATTGATTATACGCTTTACCGTGAGACCCGCAATCTGTCCTGCATCTTTTGTAGCCTGTCTCTGTGAATCTGTGAAGTAAGCGGGAACTGTAATAACAGCCTCTGTAACAGGCTCGCCGAGGTAAGCCTCTGCATCGGATTTAAGCTTCTGAAGAACCATTGCGGAAATTTCCTGAGGAGTATATTTCTTGCCGTCTATTTCAACCTTATAATCTGAACCCATGTGTCTCTTTATAGAAGATACTGTCCTGTCGTGATTTGTGATAGCCTGTCTCTTTGCCACCTGTCCGACAAGTCTTTCACCATTGTTTGTGAAAGCGACAACGGACGGAGTAGTTCTTGCACCCTCGCTGTTCGGGATAACAACGGCATTTCCGCCCTCCATAACAGCAACGCATGAATTTGTAGTACCTAAGTCAATACCAATAATCTTTCCCATAATAAAATCTTCCTTTCTTAAATAAAAACTCTTTGGAATTTTTTAAAATATTGCCGTGATGTTTTTCAGACGGCAACCGCAACCATAGCGGGTCTTATCAGCTTATCACCTAATTTATAGCCTTTCTGGAAAACCGTGCAAACATGATTGCTTGCATAGTCCGTGCCGTCCTGCTGGCTTATGGCGTTGTGTACATTAGGGTCAAACTCCTTGCCGAGCGACTCTATTTCCGTCACATTCATTTTATTGAGAAATTCTTTCAGCTGATTGAAAATCATTGTCATTCCGTTTCTGAAATTCTCGTCCGTACATTCAAATTCAAGTGAACGCTCGAAACTGTCAATAACGGGGAGAAGATTTTCAATGCACTTTGCCGAGGCGTTGTTATATGTTTCAGTTTTTTCCTTTGCCGTCCTCTTGCGGTAATTGTCGTATTCGGCAAAAAGCCTTATATACTTGTCATTTGCTTCATTGAGTGCATCCTCAAGTTTTGCATACTCCGTTGCCGTGTCGTTGTACTCGCTTACCGCATCGTTTTCGTCGGCGTTTTCCTGTACGTTCTCAACGTCCGTAGTTTCGTCACAATCCTTGATATTCTTGTTTTCGTCCATCTCTTATGCTCCTTTCTGTTCAGTGCGGTTATGTGTCCGCCTGTGTATCTTTATTTATAATATCCTCATCATCTGACATAAGATAAGAGATTTTCTGTGTCAGATATTCGATATAGGGAATAATCTTTTTATAGTTCACACGCATAGGTCCTATAACGCCGAGCGAGCCGACATCTTTATTTCCCTTGCGGTATTTCGAGACAATAAGGCTTGAATTGCCTATAACAAAATTATTGTTTTCCGCTCCGAATTTAACCTGTATACCGCTGAATGTTTCCTCGAGTAAATCCGCAAGCCCGTTTTTGTGTTCGATAAATTTAACAACTTCCATTTTGTCGAGTTCGTCACAGGAAAGAAGTTTTTCACTTCCGCTTACTTTCAATTCCTGCTGACGTAAATCCTCCGAAAGTTCGCATATGCCGAGAACAAGAGGCGACAGCGAAACCATATACGCACTCACCGCCGTAACCATTTTTTCAAGCATTTCTTCAGAGAGTTCTTCAACGGAAATACCGTTTAGATGTTCTTCTATATAGTGTCTGAAAAATTCAAGCTGTTCATTGTCGAGGTCAAATTCAAGACGGCACGCCTTATTTTTTATACTTCCGTTTGAAGTGATTAAAAGTATAACATAAAGCCTTTTTCCCGTCGGAATAACTTCAACTTTTGATATTACGGAAAACTTCGGCACGGAGTTGGTTACTACCGCTGTACACTGTGTTACCTCCGCCAGAGCGTCAACAGCATTCTGTATAAGAAGCTCTTCGGGGGTGTCCTTACCTCCGAGCATACTGTCAAGTCTCTGTTTTTCGTAATCGGATAAGTCAGGCGGATTGATAAGCTCGTCAATATACAATCTGTAGCCGAGGAAAGTCGGTATTCTTCCGGCAGACGTATGTGGTTGTTCAAGATAGCCGAGCTGTTCAAGCAATGCCATATCATTTCTTACCGTTGCGGGCGAAACATTTATATTTTCAAGCTTCGAGATTGCTTTCGAGCTGACGGGTTCACCTGTCCTTATATATTCGTCAACCACCGCACTCAGAATTTTCAGCTTTCTGCTGTCCACGGTTTTTACACAACCTTTCGCTTATTTAGCACTCTTCATCTCTGAGTGCTAATTATAATTTAACACTATTATTTCACTTTGTCAAGCTTTTTATTCATTTTCGGCTTTTTTACTGAATTTTACATAAAAATCGCTGGATATATGTTCATTTTTTATTATGCAACAAAACAGCCCCCGATAAAGTTCAGGGACTGTTCTGCATAAAAAAGGAGGTTGTATATTAAAAATCTCGAAATCTTAAAATCAGCCCTGTTCGCTTATAAGAAGTGAAACACGGTTCTGAACCATATCACAAGCCTGTTGTGATGTGCATTCGCCCTTGAAATACTTCGTAACTTCGTCTGTGATAATTTTTGTTATCTCCTCTGAATAGCTGTTATACATTTTGTCGGCACTTTCTATATAGTCAACGATAAAGTCACGTTCTTTCTGCGTGAGGGGTTCGACTTTTATTTCCTCATCGCCGATATAGAATGTTCTTTCATAATATTGTTTTTCGCCGTCGTCGTTAAGATAATACGGCTTTTCCATTGAAGCGTCGGCAGATTTTTCAAAGGCGGATTTAAGTGTAGGCAGATTGTCGGTATATTCCCTTAAATCTTCATATGCTTCTTCAGTAAAGGCAGATTTTATAAACTCCCAGCATATTTCCTTGTTAGGCGATTCGTCGAGGATAGCAAAAGTAGAATTAAGTGAAATTATAGCACCTTTTCCGTCATCGGAGGGAAAACCAACAAGCGTTATATCGTCGCCGAAATCGCCTTTTACAGTCTCTGTATAGCTGGTGAAAGAATAAATGTTCAGATTGTCAAACAGTGCCTTGTCATTACGCAAAGCTACTTCACGTTCTTCATAATATTGCTGAATTTCTTCTTGTGAGGCTGTTTCCCAGTTAATAATATCCTTGTCGTCGGGATATTTATTGCAGAACTCCAGTATATTCTTGAACTCGTCCGAATCAAAATGGCATTCATTCTTTTTGAAGTCTATGAAAGAACCGCTACATCTTACAAGATATTCAAAGATTGCTTCCTTTGAGTATGCAAATCGGGAAAAATCCATGTCGGGATATTCATTAAGCAGGTCGACCATATCGTCAAAAGTCCAGTTTTCCTTGTCCGTGTACTTCTTCTTGCAGGCAAGAGTTACAACGCCGAAAGACTGAGACAGTCCGTAAAGTTTGCCGTTTACCTCGCTTGCTTTAAGGACGTTAGGCAAAAAATCATCTTTTGAGATGTCCTCATCGTCTTTCATGAAGTCATATAAATCCGCATATGCACCCTTGTTGGCGAGTTCGGATATAATGTCGTAGTCATAAGTTGCAATCATATCGGGAGCATTGCCAGAAACCAAGTCCATTTTAAGCTCCTTTACTGCCGAGCCTATTTGATTTCCGTCATCGTCCCACTTGTTATACTTGCTGTAATCGGAGAGTTTTATTCTGTATTTTGTCTGTGATTTGTTGAAGTCCGTTATTCTTGTACTCAACATCGTATCGCTGTAGATAGTTCCGAGAGTAATAATAGTCTGGTTGGCGAGTTCTTCGGGGTCTCTTTTCGTGAGACGCAAAAATCCGTTTTTGCTTGTCGTGTAGTCCTCATAGTACACGATGTAGTCGCCGTCCTCAAGAGGAATCACAGAACGCACGGAATCGCCTTTCAGGTCGGAGTCAAGCCAGTTTATTATCTCTGTCAGATTTCCGTCTTTGTCAGCACCTAAAAGCGAATCAGAAGTTGTCAGTAAAAGATTATATTCTTCAATACCACCTGTTATTCCGTTGATATAATTAAGTTCGTTGTCTCCGTCGGTTTTTATATTGCTTTCCGTGAATTTTTTCGCTTTCGTGTCGATTTCCATAATTGCCATGCCTTTTTCATTGTAGCACGCAAACATGGCATTTCCCTCGGAATCATTTCCCGAATAGTTAACCCAGTGAATGCTTCCCATGTCGATTTGTCCCGTTATTTCGCCCTCGGCACTCATAGTGCAGTATTTTTCTTCCTCACCGCTCAACCCAATAACAAGCGAGCCGTCTGGGCATGATATTATATCCATGATATGCACTGCATCTTCTTCGGAGTTTACACCGTATTTATCAAGGTTTGTGAGTTCGTTTTCGGAGATAATCTCCCCGTCCGTGTTGAGTGTGTAAAGCGTACAGGTATATTTTGCAGCCTCATTCATGGCATCATAGTCGAAACTCTCATAGTCGAAATTAGGGTCGTCGTAGTCGGGAAGTTTGAAGTCGCCGTAGTCAATAAGCGTTACGAGTGCATATATAGTGCCGTCTGAAGAGACAGTAAGCCTTGTATAGTGCTGAGAATTTTTCGGAGCGTCAATGTCAAACTTAATCTGCGAGAACTCTGTTAAGTCCGTATCTGACATATATATCAGATTGTCGCCGTTTTTCGTTCCCGAAATAATAACCTTTGCACTATCTTTCAGATAGAAAGTCTGGTCTATATAGTCAAGCGGAATATCCGCATCCATGTCAATTGAACTGTAGGAGCTGTTGAGTGAAATTTCCTCGGTAAGCTGTTCGCCCTGAGAGCTGTTTTTATTCTTGTTTCTGTTTTTCATTTCGTCTTCGCTTTTGCTTAGACTGCATGATGATGCGGAAAAAATCGTTGCAAGTGCGAGTACACCCGCAATATAACGTCTGATGTTTGAATTTTTCATAATAAATGCCTTTCCTGAAAATAAATTTTCATAATGATTTTTTTTTGAATTTATTTATAATATCTCTTCTTCTGCGGTCTTTGAATATAGATACTGCCCTTATAACTCTGTTTTTCAACTTCCTCAGCGGTCTGACGAGCTTTGCCATTATATACGCAAGTGTCAGAAACGGCACGGCAAGAATAATATTTCTGAAAAAATATATAAAAGAAAGTTTAAACTCAACAAGCCGTGAGGCGTTTTCCCAGTACGGATAGTCTATACTATTTTTTATTATAGCATATTCTGAGATTTTTTTAAAGGCTTTTGCACGTTTTTGCGGAGAAAATCTTCCGCTGTTTTTTACGGACGAATATTTTTCCTTGTATGTTTCTGAAAACTGTGATTTTACGGCGTTGTATGCGAAATTCTCCACAGGGTCGGGGAGGACTGTTTCATAACAGGTGATTTTTTTTGAATTGTTTTCCGTGTCCTGTGAATCTGCGGAGAGTGCTGAGAGTTCAGCCATTCCCCTATATGAAATATATATTTTCGGCATACTGCCTGTGCATTTTTTTTCGGCTTTTGTCTGCGGATTTTCAATAACCCCCGAAATATAGAATTTAACTCCGTCTATGTAGATGTTCATTCCGGAGACTTCGCAAGAGCCGTAAAGCGACCATGCAAGGCTTTTGTCAATAACCGCACCGTCCTTCATTATATCGTCGTCGCTGTAAAATGCACCATCAATAAGCCTGAAGTCACGGAAAAGAAAGAAGTCACCGCCTGTTGCGGTAAGCTCGGCGTCTGAACGCCCTGACATATCGCACCGTACATTTACACTGCCGATTTCCGTGCTGTATGCGTCCGCAAAGGGAAGTTTTCCGTCTTCCGTTTCAAAAGAAGCGTCCTGTAGAGTTTTTACGAGACCTGAACGCACGGCGTTAAGAGTATTGGTATTAAAGCCTGAATCCTCCGAAAGAAATATACTCGTCTGCGAAAAATTCTCCCTGCTGTTATTTTTCCAGCGTTCTCCAGCCATGTTATAGGACTGTCCGTCCGCCATGTTTCCGCCGACAGCCGTCAGTATACAGAATGCGACGATAACGACAAGATTTACGGCTGTCAATGCTATATTTTTTTTAGTGAATTTCATAAGACTCTCACCGCCTTATTTGTCTTTCATGCGTACCTGTTCTTTTGGATTTACGGGCTTGCTTGACGTTGTTATTACATAATCACCTGCGTTTAAATTTCCCTGCACGGCACTCGACAGCTCGTCGGAAGCCAGTACCTCAACAGGCACTCTTTCGGCAAAATACCTGTTTCCGAGCGGAGAACTCTTTGAATTTACAATCAGGACGAAAGAGCCGTTATTGTCCTTATGTACCGCACTTTTCGGTACGATTGTATCATAGTTTCCGCTGCCGCACGGAATTGACAAATCAAGCATTGAACCGCTGTCAACGTCGCCTGTCACGGAAAATTTAAGAATCCTGTTTTTAGAGCCTGACTTGGTGTCATTCTTTATCTCTGAAAGTACGGCAGTAACGTCGCCGTTCCAGTTATTCACCACTTCCGCTTCAACGCCTTTTTTAACCTTGCGTGCTTTTTCGCCGTCTACAGTAATTTCAACCGTATATCCCTCTTCTGCAATGTCTATAATTGCTATCGGCATATCGGGAACTGTTTCCTCCCCTGGTTTTATATTTATTGAACTTACTACTCCGCTGTATTTTGACCTTATTTCCGTTATTGAATTTTTTTCCTTTATTTTTTCAATTTTTTCCTTGGCATTGTCAAGCTCTTTTTTCTTTGCTTCAATCTCAAGGGTATTTGTCTTGCTGAGTAATTCATTTTCGCTTTTTGTCTTGTTAAGCTGTGCGATAAGCTCTTCCAGTGCGTGCTGTTTAGCCAGTACATCTGCATCATAATCTTCTATTGACATACCTGCTCCGCTGTTCTTTGAAGCCTCATACTCTGCGATATATCCGTTGAGGGTTTCTATATCGTTTTCCACGCCGTAAAGCTGACTTACAAGGTTATTTCTTATGGTGCTTTTTGCTGTCTCATACTCATTTTGTGCATTTTTTCTTGCAAGTTCTTTTCTTTCGAGGTCTGTTTGCAAGGAATCTATGTCATGCGAATCTGCCGTTTCTTCCGTAGCGGAATCTGTAGTTTTTTCGGGAACGGCTGTAAACATCTGTGAGTAAAGCGTATATGCCGAATTATATTCTTCTTCGGCGGAACGGTATTTATTTAAAAGAGATACTAAATTTTCCGTATACTCAACAGCAGACATTGAATAATCATCAGTATCTATTGCAACAATAGTTGACTGCAATTTTTCAAGAATGCTGTTTTTTCTTTCGAGTTCGCTTTTATTGCTTGTGTAATTATAGAGTGCCTGTTCTTCCGAGCCTGAGTTGGCTATGGCGTTGTTACGTTTTGCTATGGCTGTATTGAGGTCGTCACGGGCATTGTTTATTGCCTGATTTTCGGTGCTGTAATCTTCATTCACACCTAAAAGTGCCTTCTGATAGTCAAGCTCCAGTGCAATTAATGCCTCCTGTGCGGTTGTGAGTTCTTCGCTGTCCTCCGTGCCGACCGTAAATAACACATCGTCTTTTTCAACTTCCTGTCCTGTTTTTATCATGATTGTATCAATAGTCCTGTTGCCGTCAATTTTAACTTCATATGACTGATTGGATTCTATAACTCCGCTTCCCCTTACACGTTCCGTAAGTTTTCCCGACATCGCACTTTCCGTCGAAATCTCCGCAAGCGATTTATTCATTATTGTGTTTGAAAAAAAAGTAAGCACAAGCATTACAGCAAGGAAGATTATAAGTATATTTTTTATTATTTCTCTTTTTCTGCTGGGATTGTAATCTTTCGTTTCATTATGTTCGTTCATGAAAATTTCTCCTTATCCTGATATTTTTCAGCCCTTTATTCCGCCGGCATAGGTTATGCCCTCGACGAGATAGTCTTCACCATAGAGGAACATTAACATTGTGGGAATCATATAAACAACGCCCACCGCAAATGCAAGTCCTATATCGCCTGTGTTAATCTGCGAGAGAAATACGGACAGGGGGTGGAGGTCTGTATCTTTGAGCATTATAAGCGGTTGTTCAACCATATTCCAGTAATCTATAAATACAAGCATTCCTATCGATACCAATGCACTTTTACACATCGGTAAATAAATCTGCATCATTATCTGCCATTCGTTAGCACCGTCGAGTTTTCCAGCCTCAACAAGCGAAATCGGTATCCTTCGCATTACTTTAGTAAGCAGAAAAACGCTGAACGGCGAGAATATCGCAGGAAGTATTATTGAAGCCCTTGTATCAAGCAGATTGAATTTGTCCGCAACAAGAAAATTAGGAACGAGTGTTACCTGATACGGCATGAGTATGAGAATTATGTAAATGAAAAATATAAGACTTTTTATTTTATTATTGTATCTCGAAAAGCCGTAAGCCGTTAATATTGCTATACCGAGTTGCAGAAGCGTTATAGGTACGGTTAGTATAACGGAGTTCCAGAATTTAAAAAGATATTCGGGATTCTTGAAAAGAACTTCCTTATACTGCGATACCGTGGCTTTGTCGGGTATGAATTTAAGATTTACATTTTCAGAAATGAAAACCTTTTTATCTTCTGTCATGTTTCCGAACATAGAGCCGTAATTGGCTGATATTTCGCTTGATGTCATAAAAGAGTTTGCGAGTGTAAGCACGGTAGGCATTATAAAAAGCACCGCCGAGACGAATATAAAGACAGTAAGCATTATATCAATTATTTTTACTCTTCTTTTTTCTGACATTATCCTTCAACGTCCTTTCCGAAAATATTTTCAGAAATAAGCAGAACAGCTATTATAACAATCATTATCAGTGCAAAGAAAACAGCCGAGGCGGACAGTTTCTGATAATCAAGACTGTTGAAAGTGTTGTTCATGAAGTGCTGTAGCATATACAGCTTATCAAACGGATAACTGCCCGTAAGCAGATAGACTTCACGGAAAATTTTAAAGGAGTTTATCAGCGAGAGTATAAGCACAAATAATACAGTAGGCGAAAGATAACGCAGTTTTATATGAAAAAACTGATACGCCCTGCTTGCTCCCTCAAGCTGTGCAACTTCTATTACGTCCCGTGGTATTCCGCCGAGTGCCGACATGAACAGAATCATATTATAGCCAAGATTTTTCCAGATAAACATAAGTATTATAACGGCAATTCCGTATTTTGAGTTGAGCCAGTCAACAGGAGTACCGCCGAATTTTTCTAATATCTGGTTTATAGTTCCGTGATTATGAAAAAGCACCTGCCACACAAGCACAACGGAAGCGGTCGGAGTCATCAAAGGACTCAGGAAAAAAGTACGGAAAACCGATTTGCCTATGATATTTCTTTCAAGTATAGTTGCCAGTACAAGAGGAAGTATAACGGCAAGCGGTACGGCAATAGCCGAAAACAAAGCCGTGTTTTTTGAGGCTTTTTTAAAAGCCATGTTTTCCATAAGCATTGAATAGTTTTCGAGACCTACAAATTCTTTCTTTACGGGATTGTTTATAAGTGAGTAGTATATGACTATTGCAAACGGTATCAGAAAAAACATAAGCACACCGACAAGACTCGGTATTATGCATATGTTGCTGAAAATCTTTTCACTGCGTCGTCCGCACGGATTTTTCAGCTTTTTCATATTTTATCACACACCTTTCCTTTATTAACTTTCATATATAAGTGACTTTTCAGGACATAAAAGACGAAGCAAAAATATATTTTTTTCTTTTGACTTATTATATCATAAACTGTCAGGAATATCAAGTCAGTAATATTTAACACTTTCTTAATATTCTTTTAAGCCTGATTATATTATATCACTTTTTTCTTACAATTCAATTACAGACAGATAACAAAAACGTCATTTTCTGATTTAATATTTATAGTAACTGAAATAGAATTATTTATATTTATAGTATATATCATAAGGAAATAAAAGTCAATAGTCTGTTTAAAATAAATTTCAATGCTTATATACTTTAATTATATATATAAAGGAGGTTTTATTTATGAGCAGAATAGCCATAGAAACTGGCAGGAGGATAAGAAACTACAGAATACATATGAATATGAGTCAGGAGGCTCTGGCGGAAAAATGCGGTCTGCACCCGACGTATATCGGACAACTTGAACGTGGTGAGAAAAACGCCACGCTTGAAAGCATTGAAAAAATAGCCTGCGGACTTTCCATACCTCTGAGCAGGCTTTTTGAAAATATTGATTCATGTGACGACAGCGAAAATCTTCCTCTTGAAGCTTACTGTCTTCTGCACGAGAGGTCTAAAACCGAACAGAAAAAACTTATACAGATTCTTCAGATTGCTGTCAGTCTGCTTGAATAGTATATTATGCACAGTTAATAATTATTTATAAAAAAATATTTGTGCATACAGACGTTTTTTTGATTTTGCTATTGACATTTTACGCATTATGTGATAGAATAACTAATGTTGAAACACAGTTGCGGGTGTAGTTCAATGGTAGAATTCCAGCCTTCCAAGCTGGTTACGTGGGTTC